>JAKFVP010000636.1 GCA_021732175.1 Bradyrhizobium sp. | reverse complement strand
GCGGATCGGTCAAGATCCTGGCACCGGCCACCGAAGACGAAGGCAAAGCGGCGTAACATCTGCGTCATTGCCCGCACCCTGCGGGCAATTTGCTTTCCGGAACAATGGACTTATCGAAGCCGGATACCAGATAATATCCGGCGACTGCTGAGGGACCGGGTCCGGGAAACAGCGGCAGCAGGGGGCGCGCGGGAGAGAGCCAATCCATGGTTTCAGCAGCAGAACAACTTGCGGCAAACATCAATTTTGGCGCTCTCGCCAAAGCCGATGAACTGAAGAAGCGCATCTGGTTCACCCTGGGTGCGCTGCTTGTTTATCGGCTCGGCACCTACATCCCGCTGCCCGGCATCGATCCCAACATCTGGGAGCAGGTGTTCAAGTCGCAGGCCGGCGGCATCCTCGGCATGTTCAACATGTTCGCCGGCGGCGGCATCCACCGCATGGCGATCTTCGCGCTGAACATCATGCCGTACATCTCGGCATCGATCATCATCCAGCTCCTGACCACGGTCTCGCCGCAGCTCGAAGCGCTGAAGAAGGAAGGCGAGGCGGGCCGCAAGACGCTGAACCAGTACACGCGCTACCTCACCGTGATCCTCGCCGCGTTCCAGTCCTACGGAATCGCCGTCGGCCTTGAAGGCGCGGGCAATGTGGTGAGCGATCCCGGCCTGTTCTTCCGCCTGTCCACCACGATCACGCTGACCGGCGGCACCATGTTCCTGATGTGGCTGGGCGAGCAGATTACTTCTCGCGGCATCGGCAACGGCATCTCGCTGATCATCCTCGCCGGCATCGTCGCCGAGCTGCCGTCGGCGCTGGCCAGCATGCTCGAACTCGGCCGGCAGGGCGCGCTGTCGACCGGTCTCATCCTGATCGTGATCGTGATGGCGGTCGCCGTGATCGCCTTCATCGTGTTCGTGGAGCGCGCGCAGCGCCGCCTCTTGATCCAGTATCCGAAGCGTCAGGTCGGCAACAAGATGTTCGAGGGCCAGTCCTCGCATCTGCCGCTGAAGCTCAATACCTCGGGCGTCATTCCGCCGATCTTCGCCTCGTCGCTGCTGCTGCTGCCGACGACGGTTGCGAACTTCAACGCCGGCAAGGGTCCGGAATGGATGCAGTGGCTGACCACGCAGCTCAGCCACGGCCGGCCGCTGTTCCTGTTCCTGTATCTGGCACTGATCGTGTTCTTCGCCTTCTTCTACACCGCGATCGTGTTCAACCCGACCGAGACCGCTGATAATCTGAAGAAGCATGGCGGCTTCATCCCGGGCATCCGTCCGGGTGAGCGCACCGCCGAGTACATCGACTACGTGCTGTCGCGCATCACGGTGCTCGGTGCGATTTATCTCGCAATCGTCTGCTTGATCCCGGAAATCCTGATCTCCTACGCCTCGGTGCCATTCTACTTTGGTGGTACGTCGCTTTTGATCGTGGTCAGTGTCACCATGGACACGGTGGCGCAGGTTCAGGGCTATCTGCTGGCGCATCAGTACGAGGGACTGATCCGCAAATCGAAGTTGCGGGGACGCCGCCGCTGACGGCAGCGGCGCGACGCGAATTTGCAAATCGGGTGTGCGTAGCTCGCTCACCTAGCCGGGGGGCGAACGAATGCGACTGATTCTCTTGGGACCGCCGGGCGCCGGCAAGGGCACGCAGGCGCAGCGCCTGGTGGCCAAGCACGGCATCGTCCAGCTCTCGACCGGCGACATGCTGCGCGCGGCGGTTGCCGCCGGCACGCCGGTCGGACTGCAGGCCAAGGAAGTCATGGCAAGCGGCGGCCTCGTCTCGGACGAGATCGTGATCAGCATCATCTCCGACCGTCTCGACCAGCCCGACATGAAGAACGGCTTCATCCTGGACGGTTTTCCGCGCACGGTGCCGCAGGCTGCGGCGCTCGACGATCTCCTGAAGAAGAAGCACATCAAGCTCGACGCCGTGGTGGAGTTGCGCGTCAACGAGAGCGCGCTGCTGCAGCGGGTCGAGACCCGGGTTGCCGAGATGCGCGCCCGCGGCGAGGAAGTCCGTATCGACGACACCCCCGAGGTGCTGGCCAAGCGGCTCGCCCAGTACCGTTCCCTGACGGAACCGCTGATTCACTACTATTCGGAGCGGCGGAAGCTCTTGACCGTCGATGGCATGATGACCATCGAGCAGGTGACCCGGGAAATTAACCGGATTCTGGCCGCCGTGGCGGCCACGGATGCCAAGGCGGCTGCCAAGAAGGCCGCCTCGAAGAAGGCCAAACCCGCCAAGCCGGGCAAAAAGCCCGCCAAAGCCGCCCGGAAGGCCGCCAAAGGGGCAAAGAAGGCCTCCAAGGGGGCCAAAAAGGCGGCAAAGAAGCCGGCCAGACCGACCAAGGGGAAGGGGGCCCGGAAGGCCTCGAAAGCTGCGAAAAAGGTCACGAAAAAGCGAGCTAAGCGCTAGAATCGGTTGACGAAACCCGCAACCATCCCTTAATAAGCCCCGCATCCAGATCGGATAGTTATCAGACGATGCCGGGCCCCGAAAAACCAAGGGGTTAGGGCGTCGTGTTCGCGTTTGTGGACACCTGCCCGAACTGACTGAAATTCAGAAATGCTGGCCCGACGGCCGGCGACAGGAGAGACCTCAGTGGCCCGTATCGCCGGCGTCAATATTCCGACCAACAAGCGCGTGCTGATCGCGCTCCAGTACATCCATGGCATCGGCCAGAAGAACGCTGGCGAGATCATGGAGAAGGTCAAGATCCCGCTGGATCGTCGCGTCAGCCAGCTCTCCGACCAGGAAGTGCTGCAGATCCGCGAAGTGATCGACCGCGACTATCTCGTCGAGGGCGACCTGCGTCGCGAAGTCGGCATCAACATCAAGCGTCTGATGGACCTCGGCTGCTATCGCGGCCTGCGTCATCGTCGCGGCCTGCCGGTGCGCGGTCAGCGTACCCACACCAATGCGCGCACGCGCAAGGGTCCGGCCAAGGCGATCGCCGGCAAGAAGAAGTAAGCGCAACGTTTCGAATTTTCAGGGCGGGCCGCAAGGCGCCGCCCGGGTGTAGCCGCTGGCATTACGGCGGCGTTTGAGATCACAGGAAAGGTAGTCAATGGGCAAGGAAGCCACCCGCGTCCGCCGTCGCGAACGCAAGAACATCGCTAGCGGCATCGCGCACGTCAATTCGTCGTTCAACAACACGACCATCACCATCACCGACGCGCAGGGCAACGCGATTGCCTGGTCGTCGGCCGGCACGATGGGTTTCAAGGGTTCGCGCAAATCCACGCCGTATGCGGCACAGGTCGCCGCCGAAGACGTTGCCAAGAAGGCGCAGGAACACGGCATGCGCACGCTGGAAGTGGAAGTGGCCGGTCCGGGTTCCGGCCGTGAATCGGCGCTTCGCGCGCTGCAGGCCGCGGGCTTCACCGTCACCTCGATCCGCGACGTGACCACGATCCCGCACAATGGTTGCCGTCCGCGCAAGCGCCGGCGCGTTTGATTTGTTGAAGTCGCAGGGCGCGGTCGCTCCGGCCCGCGATGGTTTTTGGAATTGTACTAGCGCGGACTGGTCCGCGATCTCCAACGCCGGCGGTTTGAAGCGCAAACCGGCCAGGCCCGATGGGTGAAAACAGTGACGATCCAGAAGAATTGGCAAGAACTGATCCGACCGAACAAGCTGCAGGTCACGCCCGGCTCGGATGCGACCCGTTTCGCGACGCTGGTCGCTGAACCGCTCGAGCGCGGCTTCGGCCAGACGCTCGGCAACGCGCTGCGCCGCATCCTGCTGTCCTCGCTGCAGGGCGCCGCCGTGCAGTCGGTGCACATCGATGGCGTGCTGCACGAGTTCTCCTCGATCGCTGGTGTTCGTGAGGACGTCACCGACATCGTGCTCAACATCAAGGACATCTCGATCAAGATGCAGGGCGAAGGCCCCAAGCGCATGGTCGTGAAGAAGAGCGGCCCGGGCGTGGTCACCGCCGGCGACATCCAGACCGTCGGCGACGTCACCGTGCTCAATCCCGACCTGCAGCTCTGCACGCTGGACGAGGGCGCCGAGATCCGCATGGAGTTCACGGTCGCGACCGGCAAGGGCTACGTGCCCGCCGAGCGCAACCGTCCCGAGGACGCGCCGATCGGCCTGATCCCGGTCGACAGCCTGTACTCGCCGGTCCGCAAGGTCTCCTACAAGGTCGAGAACACCCGCGAGGGCCAGATCCTCGACTACGACAAGCTGACCATGACCATCGAGACCAACGGCGCGGTCACGCCGGATGATGCGGTCGCCTATGCCGCGCGCATCCTGCAGGACCAGCTCAACGTGTTCGTCAACTTCGAAGAGCCGCGCAAGGAAGTCGCGCAGGAGATCATCCCCGATCTCGCCTTCAACCCGGCCTTCCTCAAGAAGGTGGACGAGCTCGAACTGTCGGTGCGTTCGGCCAACTGCCTGAAGAACGACAACATCGTCTACATCGGCGACCTCGTGCAGAAGAGCGAAGCGGAAATGCTCCGCACTCCGAATTTCGGCCGCAAGTCGCTGAACGAGATCAAGGAAGTGCTGGCCCAGATGGGTCTGCATCTCGGCATGGAAGTGCCGGGCTGGCCGCCGGAGAACATCGACGAGCTCGCCAAGCGCTTCGAGGATCACTACTGAGTTCAAGTCATCGTGGCGGCGGACATTCTCCGGCCGCCATATTCCTGGGCGAACGCAGGAAGCCCACCTGCAACATGTCGCTGAACCACCGCGACAGAATTGAAGAAGGAATAGTCAAATGCGTCACGGCAAGGTTCACCGCAAGCTCAACCGCACGGCCGAGCACCGCAAGGCGATGTTCGCCAACATGGCGGCCGCGCTGATCAAGCACGAGCAGATCGTCACCACGCTGCCGAAGGCCAAGGAGCTTCGCCCGATCGTCGAGAAGCTCGTCACCCTCGGCAAGAAGGGCGGCCTCGCACTGCGCCGCCAGGCCATCTCCGAGCTGCGCGACCTCGATCAGGTCAAGAAGCTGTTCGATACGTTGGCGACCCGCTACAAGGACCGCCAGGGCGGCTACACCCGCATCATCAAGGCCGGCTTCCGCTACGGCGACAACGCTCCGATGGCCGTGATCGAGTTCGTCGATCGCGACGTCGATGCCAAGGGTCAGGACTCCGGCCCGGTGCAGGAAAAGCAAGAAGCCGAAGCGGCGTAAGCCTCCTTCGCAATCGGAAACGAAAAAAGCGGCGCGCGAGCGCCGCTTTTTTGTTGGGTGATTGAACGGCGCTACACCGTCATTGCGGGCGGCTTGTCCGCCGAAGCCTTGGCGAAGGCGGAAGCAAAGCAATCCAGTTTCCTTTGCCGCAGCAAGCAAGCTGGATTGCTTCGTCGCTTTGCTCCTCGCGATGACGGGGATGGAATGGATTCTACCACCCCTCCAGCACGATCTTGCCGCGCGACTTGCCGCTCTCCAATAGCGCATGCGCGCGCTTGAGGTTGGCGGCGTTGATCGTCCCGAACGTCTGGTCGAGCGTGGTGCGCAGCACGCCCTTGTCGAGGAGGTCGGCCACATCATTGAGCAGATGATGCTGCGCGATCATGTCCGGCGTCTGGAACGAGGAGCGGGTGAACATCGATTCCCAGTGCACCGAGATCGCCTTGCCCTTGAACACGCTCATCGTGAATTCCGGGGGATCGTCGATCAGGCCGAATTTGCCCTGCGGCGCCATCAGTTCGGCGATCGCCTTGTAGTGCTGTTCCGTGTAGGTGAGGCTGGCGACGAGGGCGACCGGCGGTAGCCTGAGCGCGTCGATCTGCTCCTTCATCGGCTTGTTGTGATCGATCACCGCATGCGCGCCGAGATCGAGGCACCATTTTTGCGACTCCGGCCGTGTCGCGGTGGCGAGGACGGTTAAGCCCGTCAGCCGCCGCGCGAGCTGAATCAGGATCGAGCCGACGCCGCCCGCACCGCCGGTGATCAGCAGCGTCCGCGGATCGAGGCTCTTGCCGGGCACAGCGCCGAGCCGGTCGAACAGCAATTCCCAAGCAGTGATGGAGGTGAGGGGAAGGGCGGCGGCCTGCGCGAACGACAGCGATCTCGGCTTCTGGCCGACGATGCGCTCGTCAACCAGATGGAACTCCGAATTGGTGCCCTGGCGCAGGATCGAGCCGGCGTAGAACACCTCATCGCCTGGCTTGAACAGCGACACGTCGGGGCCGACGGCATCGACGACGCCGGCCGCATCGAAGCCGAGGATCTTGGTCTCGCCGGCCGGAGGGGCGGCGCGCTTGCGCACCTTGTAATCGACGGGGTTGGCGGAAATCGCTTTTACGGCGACGCGGATGTCACGGCCTTTCGGTTCCGGCTTTGCCGCTTCGAAATCGAGCAGGGAATTGGCGTCCTCGATGGGGAGCGATTTCTGGTATCCGACGGCCTTCATGTGTGCCTCCTGTTGGGTGGCGAATAACTGTCGGTCTGGCATCCAATTGGCAAGTACTGTAAATTAGGGGAACTAGTCCCTGTTTGGATACTATTGGGAAATCCCGCATGAAACGACGGAATTTCGCGCAACGGCCGGGCTGCGCGGTCGAGGCCACGCTCGACCTGATCGACGGCAAGTGGAAGGGCGTGATTCTTTATCATTTGCAGGGCGGCACCCAGCGCTTTGGCGAGCTGCGGCGGCTGATGCCCGGGATCACCCAGCGCATGCTGACCAAGCAGTTGCGCGCGCTGGAGGATGACAGGCTGATCATCCGGACCGTCTATGCCGAAGTGCCGCCGCGGGTCGAATATCGTCTATCCGAAATCGGCGAAAGCCTGCGGCCGGTGATCGATATCCTGAAAGCCTGGGGCGAAAGCCACCGGGAACGGCTGTCCTGCGGCCCCGATCCGGCCGCCGTGCCACTGTCCGAACACGCGGCGTGATAGCGGCCGTTTGACTTCTCCACCCCGCGCCGCGCGACTATATCTGCGCTACGAATTGACAAGGTTTCCGACAATGCTGAACCGTTTCATTGCCGCCGCTCTGATCTCCGCCGCGCTCGCCGCGACCGCGACCGCGCAGGACCGCCGCGCGCCATCATCGGCCGCTGAACTCAGGCTGTCCTATGCGCCAATCGTGCAGCGCGCTCAGCCCGCGGTGGTCAATGTCTATGCCGCGAAGACTGTGCAGAACCGCAATCCGCTGCTCGACGATCCCATTTTCCGCCGCTTCTTCGGCGTGCCCGGCAACACGCAGCCGGAACAGATGCAGCGCTCGCTCGGCTCCGGCGTGATGGTGGATTCCTCCGGCCTCGTCGTCACCAATAACCACGTCATCGAGGGCGCCGACCAGGTGAAGATCTCGCTCGCCGACAAGCGCGAGTTCGAGGCCGAGATCGTGCTGAAGGATAGCCGCACAGACCTTGCCGTGCTGCGCGTCAAGGACGGCAAGGAGAAATTCGCCACGCTCGACTTTGCCAATTCCGACGAGCTCGTCGTCGGCGACATCGTGTTGGCGATCGGCAATCCCTTCGGCGTCGGCCAGACCGTGACCCACGGCATCATCTCGGCGCTGGCGCGCACGCAGGTCGGCATCACCGATTATCAGTTCTTCATCCAGACCGATGCCGCGATCAATCCCGGCAATTCCGGCGGTGCGCTGGTCGACATGACCGGCAAGCTCGCCGGCATCAACACAGCGATCTTCTCGCGCTCCGGCGGCTCGCAGGGCATCGGCTTTGCCATTCCGGCCAACATGGTGCGGGTGGTGGTGGCTTCCGCCAAGAGCGGCGGCAAGGCGGTGAAGCGGCCGTGGCTTGGCGCGCGCTTGCAGGCGGTGACGCCTGAGATTGCCGAGACGCTCGGCCTGCGAACGCCTTCGGGCGCGCTGGTCGCCAATGTCGCGCCGGGCAGCCCGGCGGCGCGGGCAGGGCTGAAACTCTCCGACCTGATCGTCGCCATTGACGGACAGGCCGTCGAGGATCCCAACGCCTTCGATTATCGCTTTGCCACCCGTCCGTTGGGAGGATCGGCGCAGATCGACGTGCAGCGCGGCGGCAAGACCATCAAGCTCACCATTCCGCTGGAGGTCGCGCCCGACACCAACCGTGAGGAAATCACGATCTCGGCGCGTTCGCCCTTCCAGGGCGCGCGGGTCGCCAATATCTCGCCGGCGGTGGCCGAGGAATTGCGGCTCGACAGCAATGCCGAGGGCGTCGTCGTGGTCGAGCTCGAGGATGGCGCGCCCGCCGCCAGTGTCGGCTTCCAGAAGGGCGACATTATTCTTGCCGTGAACAACCAGAAGATCGCGAAAACCGGCGACCTCGACAAGGCGGCAAGAACTTCCTCGCGGCTGTGGCGCATCGTGGTGGTGCGGGGCGGCCAGCAGATCAACGTCACGCTCGGCGGATGAGCCCGAAAAGACCGCAGGCTTCGCCAAACCTCTTTGCCGCGGCAGGGATGGAGCAGGATGCGCCGCATCCGCTGCCCGACCGCCTGCGGCCGAAAAAGCTCTCCGAGGTCGTCGGGCAGGACCACATCCTCGGTCCCGACGGCGCACTGACGCGCATGCTGGAGACGCGCACCCTGGGCTCGCTGGTGTTCTGGGGGCCGCCCGGCACCGGCAAGACCACGGTGGCGCGCCTGCTGGCCGACGCGACCGAGCTGCATTTCGAGCAGATTTCCGCGGTTTTCTCCGGCGTCGCTGACCTGAAGAAGGTGTTCGACGCCGCGCGCGCCCGCCGCGAGACCGGCAAGGGAACGCTGCTGTTCGTCGACGAGGTGCACCGCTTCAACCGCGCGCAGCAGGACTCTTTTTTGCCCGTGATGGAAGACGGCACGGTGGTGCTGGTCGGCGCCACCACGGAAAATCCGTCCTTCGAGCTCAACGCAGCGTTGCTGTCGCGCGCCCGCGTGCTGGTGTTTCATTCACTTGATGCGGCTGAGGTGGAAAAGCTGTTTACCCATGCCGAGGAGATCGAGGGCAAGAAGCTGCCGCTCGATGCGGAGGCGCGCGCTACGCTGGCGCGGATGGCCGACGGCGACGGCCGCGCGGCGCTAACTCTCGCCGAAGAAGTCTGGCGCTCGGCTCGGTCGGGCGAAGTCTTCAACGCCGCGCAATTGCAGGACATCCTGCAGCGGCGCGCGCCGATCTACGACAAATCTGCCGACGGTCACTACAATCTGATCTCCGCCCTGCACAAATCGGTGCGCGGCTCCGATCCCGATGCCGCCCTTTATTATCTGGCCCGTATGCTCGATGCCGGTGAAGACCCGCTATTCCTGGCGCGGCGCGTCGTGCGCATGGCGGTGGAGGACATCGGCTTGGCCGATCCGCAGGCGCTGGTCATTGCCAACGCCGCCAAGGACGCCTTCGATTTCCTCGGCTCCCCCGAGGGCGAACTCGCCATCGCGCAGGCCGTGGTCTATTGCGCCACGGCGCCGAAATCGAACGCGATGTATGCGGCCTTTGGCGCTGCGATGCGTACAGCCAAGGAGGCAGGCTCTCTGCTGCCGCCAAAACACATCCTGAATTCGCCGACCAAGCTGATGAAGTCGGAAGGCTACGGCTCCGGCTATGCCTACGACCACGACGCGCCCGACGCCTTCTCGGGACAGGACTATTTCCCGGAAGCGCTGGGCCGGCAGACCTTTTACGATCCGCCCGAACGCGGGTTCGAGCGCGAGATCAGGAAACGGCTGGAGTACTGGGCCAAGCTGCGCAAGGAGCGGGGCGGCAGTTAGGACTGGCCGTCCTTGGTGCGCTTTCGCAACTCGGCAAACGCGCGGCCGGCGAAGCGGCCGAGTTTGGTTGCTGTGGAGTCGAGTTGCTCAGCATGATTGGCATGACCGGCATCGAACGCGGTGAACCAGCGGCGGAAGCGCGTGAGTTCCTCCGGTGCCAGTTTTGTTACGGCTTCGGCGATTTCTTCGACTTTCATGTCATCAACTATAGCAGCTTCCGCCCGGACCCGGGCGCGACAAGATGAGGCGACATCGGTTCCGGCGCGACACTATTTCCCGGTCTTGACGAATTCCATGATCGGATCCGTCAGCCGCGTGTCAGCGGTGTTGATGGCAAAGACCTCCGACATATGGCTGTGCTGCGGCAGCAACACGCTGCGCGCGCATCCCTTCGTGCCCTTGCAAGTGGCGTCCTTCATGAGGTCGAGCTGCTGGACGAAATACGTCAGGTCAAGCTCCGCCGCGGCGAACATCAGCGGGATGTCGGTTGCGAGCAGTCCCTTCATGGCCGAGCGCTCGGCATAAAGCGATGCGTCGGCGCCGTAATAGGCGGTCTCGGGCACGCCTCCGTAGGGCCAGGTCGCAAGGTCGTAGATGCCGGAGACCATGATGGCGCCGGCGAGGCCGCCGCCTTTCACCCGGTAGAACTCGGGATGCGAGACATAGCCCGCGACATGTGAGGCGCCGGCCGAATGGCCCATCAGGAAAATGCGCGAGCCATTGCCGCCGCGGCCTGCGATGTTGTCGGCAACCCACTGTACGGCCGCGCCGACGTCTTCCGAGCCGGCAGGCCATGGCGAGGCCGGCGCCAGACGATAGGTGATGTTGACGCCGACAAATCCGTTCTTGACCGCCCATAGCATGATGTTGTCGTAGAAGGCGTTGGAGGAGGCAGTCCGCCTGTTGCCGGCGACGAAGCCGCCGCCATGGACGAACATCAGCACCGGCCGCGCGGACGAGGCTGTATCCGGCGTCCAGACGTCGAGCAGGTTGCGCTCGGCCGGACCATATTTGATGTCGCGCTCGACCTTGACGCCCTCGTACGGTTCCTTCTGCTGCAGCGGCTCGTAGAGCGCCGATGTCTTGGCGGGATCGACGACGCGGCCGATCTCGATCAGCTTCCAGGCGATATCCTCCGGCATCGGGCTTTGCTGCGCCGAGGCGCTGCCGGCAAGGAGGGCGACCATGATCGCAAGTGACGACTTCAACCCAACCATCCCGGCGTCTCCGTTTCTTGTCTGCTTGGGTCGAGAATGGCCGATCCGGGGTGCGATTGGTACTGATTTTGCCGTGACGATTCGGTCCTTTTGCGCTACGCACGGGGCCAATCTGGAGCCAATTGCATGAGCCGCAGGGATCGCGGGCCGCGCGAAAAATCGCGTAATGACCGTCCGAAGGGCGACCGGCCCAAGGGCGGCCGGGATGGCGCGCGGCCGCGTCGTGCTGCGTCCAAAGCGGGTTTAAAGGGCGATCGTCCGCAGGGCTTTCGTCCCGGTGGCGCCAAGCCGCCGCGCTTTGCCGAGCCGCGGCGCGAGAAGCCCGCGCCGGTCCGCGCCGAACGAGAGCCCGCAGCCGAACCGCAGCTTCCCACCAAGGTGCAGACCGTGGTGGTGACTGCTGACGAGAACAACATGCGCGTCGACCGTTTTCTCGAGGCGCGTTTTCCGGGCCTGTCGTTCTCCCACATCCAGCGCATCGTCCGCAAAGGCGAGCTGCGGGTGAACGGCAAGCGCGCCGACTCCAAGGACCGGCTGGAGGAGGGGCAGAGCGTGCGTATCCCGCCGCTGCGGCTCGATGCGCCCAGGACGGCCGGTGTGCTGTCCGAGGCGGCGCAGAAGACGCTGGCCGCGCTGAAGGAGATGACGCTGTACGAGGACGACGACGTGCTCGTACTGAACAAGCCGGTCGGCCTTGCCGTGCAGGGCGGCTCCGGCATCACGCGAAACGTCGATGACATGCTGGAAGTGATGCGCGACGCCAAGGGGCAGAAGCCGCGCCTGGTGCATCGGATCGACAAGGAAACGTCCGGCTGCCTGCTGATCGCGAAGACCCGCTTTGCCGCCACGCATCTGACCGGCGCGTTCCGTCATCGCACCGCGCGCAAGATCTACTGGGCGCTGGTGGCCGGCGTGCCCAAGCCGAAGCAGGGCCGCATCTCGACATACCTTGCGAAAGAAGAGAGCGAGGACGACACCATCATGGTGATCGCCAAGCATGGCGATGAAGGCGCGAGCCACGCAGTGACCTATTATGCCGTGGTCGAGACTGCGGCGCAAAAGCTCGCCTGGGTGTCGCTGAAGCCGGTCACCGGCCGCACCCATCAATTGCGCGCGCACATGGCGCATATCGATCACGCCATCGTCGGCGACCCCAAATATTTCAACAAGCAGCAATGGGATCTGCCGGGCGGATTGCAGAACCGCCTGCACCTCTTGGCGCGGCGCATCGTGATCCCGCATCCCCGCGGCGGCTTCATCGACGCCACGGCGCCGCTGCCGCCGCACATGCAGCAGTCCTGGAATCTGCTGGGGCTCGATACCAAGCGCTTCGACCCGATCGAGAACGCGCCGGAGGAGTGACGGCGTTTTCTGTCAAGGCTGCCGCGCAGCAATATCGATCAAGGCAATGTCGCAGGGTTGCGCTAGCTTGCGGACGGAAACGTTCGGAAGAGGTTTTTGCCATGATCCGCTATTGGCTGCGCGCCGCACTGTTGTCGTGTGTTGTCGGCTTGTCAGGCTTCGCCGCAGACGCACAGACGCTGGTCCTGCGGGGCGGCAGCGTTTACGCGTCGCCTGATGCGACACCGTTGACCGGTGCCGTCATTGTCGCAACCGGCGGTGTCATTACCGCGATCAGCCGCACCGGTGAGGTCCAGATCCCCGCGGAGGCGCGCGTGATCGATTGCACCGGCAAGACCATCGTCGCCGGCTTCTGGAACAGCCATGTGCACTTCACCGAGCCGGTGTGGAGGACCTCCGCCACCGGACCGGCCGCGCCGCTCACCGCGCACATGCAGGAGATGCTGACGAAATGGGGTGTCACCACCGCATGGAGTCTCGGCACCAATCCGGAGGATGGATTTGCGCTGCGCCGGCGCATCAGTTCCGGTGAAGTGCTCGGTCCCACCATCTTCTTTGCCGGCAGCATTTTCGCGAAGGACGGTCATCCCGCCTATCTGCCGCCGGAGATAAGACTGCCCGAGGCTGACAGCCCGGAGCGGGCGACGGGGATGGCGCGCTACTATATGGAGCTCGGACTCGACGGCATCAAGCTATTCACCGGTTCCTATAAGGGCGAAGACAAGCCGGTCGTGAACATGGATGCGGCCATTGCAAAAGCCGCTGTCGATGTCGCGCATGCGGTAGGAAAGCCGGTGTTCGCCCATCCGCAGAACACGGCGGGCATTGAAGCGTTGATCGCTGCCGGCGTCGACGTGATGGCGCACACGGTCGGCCGCCAGCCCGGCTATACGCCGGAGCAACTCGCAAGTTTCAAGCGGCAGAATATCGGGCTGACGCCGACCCTGTCGCTGTTCGCGAAACTGCCGATCCCGCCCGAGATCGCCGCGCGCATCGTCGACAACATCGTCAGCCAGCTCAAGGGATTTGCGGAGAACGGCGGCACCGTGCTGTTCGGCACCGACGTCGGCTATACCCAGCTCTACGACACCACGCTCGAATACGAGCTGATGCGCCGCGCGCTGAGCGAGCGCCAGGTGCTGGCCTCGCTGACCACCAATCCCGCGGCCTATTTCAAGGCGGCGAAGAAGGGCAGGGTGGAAACGGGCTTCGACGCCGATCTGGTCGTTCTCGAAGGTGACCCTATCGCGGACGTGCGCAAACTCGCCAAGGTCGCCACCACCATTCGCGCGGGGCAGGTGATCTATCAGAAGCCGTGACGATGCTGGTTTAAGGCGCTCGACCCGCGCACCGTTATGGCCGGGCTCGTCCCGGCCATCCACGATTTCTTGGAGTCGGCAGGAAGGACGTGGATGCCCGGGACAAGCCCGGGCATGACGAAGAGGGAAGGACACAGCCGGGTCCCAAGTTCCCCGCAACGTGAAAAAGAAAGTGCTTGCGAACCGGCGGGGCGGCCCCGACATAATCCGGCATGAAGCGGGCCCCGATATATTTCGGCATTGTCGTCCTTGCGCTATCAGCCCAAGGCGCTTTCACGCAAGGCGCCGTCGCGCAATTTATCCCGCCCGGCAGCTCCCAGTTCAATCCGCCGCCGCCGGTTCGCAAGCACTTTCTTTTTCACGTTGCGGGGAAC
>JAKFVP010000637.1:11099-13981 GCA_021732175.1 Bradyrhizobium sp. | reverse complement strand
ATTTCCTCGCCTACCTGCAGACGCTGGTGGCGCGGCGGCCTCGGCGCTCACGACAGGTTCGAGTGCGCCCAGAATGGCGAGCGACCAGTCGCGCAGCGGGCCGCGCTCGTCATGGGGAACGTCAAGCAGGTTGCCGATCACCTCGACGGGAATGGCGGAGGCAAAATCCTGGATCAGCTCGAACTCTCGTTTTTCGGCGATGCGGTCGAGCAGCATGTCGACCAGCCGGACCAGATCGCCCTCCATTGCCGCGATCGCGCGCGGCGACAGCGCGCCCATGATCAGCCGCCGCACGCGGGTGTGCGAGGGCGGGTCGTTGAAGACGAGGCTCGTGGTGTGGTGCTCGTAGAGCGGCGTGTCGCCGTATTTTGGCGCAAACTCCTTCTTCTTGTCGGAGGAGTACGCCTTGGTGTTCTTGTAGGCGGTGACGAGGTCGTCATAGCGCGTCAGGAAGTAGGAGCCGTTGCGCATGCGCTTGACCGGCGCGTTCTCGCGCAGCGCGCGGTAGGTCGGGTAGGGGTCGGCATAGAACTCGCCCGTCAGGTGCTCGAGGTCGAACCCGTCGGCCAGATCCCGCGCGTGCATGTTCATGCCCTCAGGTCCCCATTCCCCGCAATTAGTCTCATTTGCAACTATCCTAGGCGGAGGGCCCATGCCGTGCAACAGGATTCAGTGGGCCCAGGCGCTGCGACTTTTCGGGCTGGGAACAAGCCGAGGAAATCGCAGAGCCACATGCGGTTTTGCACTTTGATGAAAGGTGCGCGCCCCTCTACAGTCCCGTCAAAATCAATCCCGGGAAAAACGCCCATGCACGCCCGCGCCGAAACTTCAGAACAGAAGGCCACCTGGCCCGACGACATCTATGCTGTGCTGCAGCGCTTCGACGTGCGGCAGGTGCCCTATGTGCCGGATGCCGGGCATTCCCGCCTGATCGAGCGCGTGCTCGCTTCCGATACGATGCGCGGTATTCCCCTGACGACGGAAGAAGAGGGCGTGGCGCTGGTCGCAGGCGCCTGGGCCGGCGGACAGCGCTGTGCGCTCTTGATGCAGTCGAGCGGCGTCGGCAACTGCATCAACATGTTCTCGCTGATCCCGCTGTTTCGCCTGCCGTTCTTCACCATCGTGACCATGCGCGGCGAATGGGGCGAGTTCAATCACTGGCAGGTGCCGATGGGCTCGACCACGCAGGCCGTGTTCGAACTGTCGGGCATTCGCGTCATGCGCGCCAACAATGCCGCTGAAGTACGCGAGGTCATCGAGGCCGGCGCGGCGCAGGCCTATAACGCCTGCACGCCAACCGCCATCCTGCTGTCGCAGCGCCTGATCGGGGCAAAGGTATTCGTGAAATGAGCAAGACCAATCTTCTCGATCGCCGCGCCGTCGTTTCGTCGCTGTTGAAGGACCGCAAGGGCATGGTCGCGATCGGCGGCCTCGGAGCCTCCACCAATGACATGGCGGCCGCGGGCGACCATGAGCGCAACTTTTATCTGTGGGGCGGCATGGGCGGTGCCGTGATGATGGGCCTTGGCCTCGCGCTGGCGCAGCCGGATGTGCCCGTCGTCGTCATCACCGGCGACGGTGAGATGCTGATGGGCATGGGCTCGCTCGCCACCGTCGGCATGCAGAAGCCCGGCAATCTCTCCATCGTCGTGCTGGATAATGAGCGCTATGGCGAGACCGGCGGCCAGACCAGCCACACCTCGGCCGCGGCCGATCTCGTCGGCGTGGCCAAGGCCTGCGGCATCGCCGACAGCCGGGCGATCACGACCATGGCGGAGGTCGAGGCGCTAGTGCCTGTCCTGCACGATCTGAAAAGCGGCCCGCGATTCGCCAATGTGAAGATCGACGGCGCCAATGTGGAACGGATCCTGCCGATGCGGGACGGTACTTTCATCGTCAACCGCATCCGCAGCTCGCTCGGACACCCGCCGCTCTGAGCATGATCCCGAAAAGTGGGGCCGGTTTTCGGGAAAGATCATGCTCCAACAAATGGCCGCCATCCCCTTGGTAGCCTTACCGATTCCGGGAGAAGTCACGCGCTGCAACTCTTCGATGCAGTGCAATATATTGCCTTGACTTTGCCACGGTGAGTGATTACTCACGCGCCCCATGTCTAACCTCCGCATGACTTCCGACCTGCGGCGCCAGCTGATCCTGGGCGCCGCCAAGCGATGCTTCGCCCGCAACGGCTTTGCCGGCACCACGACCAAGAGCGTGGCGGCCGCCGCTGCCATTTCGGAAGGGCTGCTGTTCAAGCACTTCCCCTCCAAGGCCGCGCTGTATGCCGAAATCCTCGCCGAGGAATGCGAGGCCGATCCGGAGCTCGCGCATCTGCTCGGGCAGGAGCCGTCGACGGCGACGCTGGTCGAGCTCGTGCGCGGCATGGTCGGGCACTTCGTCAACATCTCTGACGGCTCCGACCAGGAGGAGGTGCAGCGTCTGCGCTTCATGGCGGCGAGCCATCTGGAGGACGGCGAGTTTGCGCGCCTGCTCTACGGCAAGATCGCCGATCTGATCGGAGCGACCTTCGTCACCTCGCTCGAGCGTGCGGTTGAAGCGGGCGATGCGGTGGAGATCGGCGGCGCGCCGCTCAATTTGTTCTGGTTTGCGCACCACACAGTCCTGACCGCAGCCCTGACACGGCTGCCGGCAACGCCTTGTCTCGAGTATGGCGATGCTGCCGATCTCGAACGGCAGCTTTGCCAGTTCATTCTCCGCGGCATTGGCCTCTCCGAAGCTGCGATCGCCTCCCATCTTGACCGCGCCTTGTCATCTGCACCGGGACAATCGGTAGCCAGGGAAAGTGCATAAAATGAATATTGCCACCGAATCCAACATCAAGGGCAAGCCGGTCGAGGAGCAGCCGATCAAGCGGCCGGTCA
>JAKFVP010000637.1:0-11089 GCA_021732175.1 Bradyrhizobium sp. | reverse complement strand
GGTCCATCATCGTGGGCCTGGGTCTCGTGCTGATCGTCGGCGCTTTCGTCGGCTTCGAGGCGTTCCGCGCCAGCATGATCAAGCAGTTCTTCGCCAGCAACAAGCCGCCGCCGGTCGGCGTCAACATCGCTGAAGCGAAGTCCGAGGTGATTCCGAACCTGCTCACCGCGGTCGGCGATCTCGCGGCCGTGCACCAGGTCAACGTCTCCGCCGACGTCAACGGCCGCATTACCGAGATCCTGTTCAAGGCCGGTTCCGACGTGAAGGCGGGCACGCCGCTGGTGCAACTGTTCGACGGGCCGGAGCAGGCCGACCTTGCCAGCTTCAAGGCACAGGCCACCATGGCGCAATTGTCGCTCGATCGCGCCAAGCAGCTCGCCGCGCGCCAGTTCAGCCCGCAGGCGCAGGTCGACCAGGCGCAGTCGTCGTACGACCAGGCCCAGGCCGGTATCGCCAAGACCGAAGCCATTATCTCCCAGAAGCTGGTGCGCGCGCCGTTCGACGGCGAGCTCGGCGTCCGCAAAGTGGAAGTCGGCCAGTACGTCACTGCGGGAACGCAGATGGTGTCGCTGACTGATCTTTCGATGCTCTACCTGAACTTCACGGTGACGGAGAAGGATTCCGGCTCGCTGCAGGTCGGGCAGACCGTGCGCATCAAGGTCGACGCGTTTCCGGGCCGCACCTTCGAGGGCAAGATCACCACCATCGAGCCGCAGATCGCGACCGACACGCGCAACATCCGCGTCCAGGCGACGATCGCCAACCCCGACAGGATCCTCAAGCCCGGCATGTTCGCCAGCACCACGGTGGTTCTGCCCGACAAGCCGGCAGTGATCACCGTTCCCGAAACCGCGGTGGACTATACGCTGTATGGCGACTCCGTGTTCCTGATCGAAGAGAAGAAGTCCGACGACGGCAAGACCAGCCTCGTCGCGACCCGCACCTTCGTGCAGACCGGCAACCGCATCGAAGGCCGCGCCGAGATCCTCAAGGGTCTGAAGGCCGGCGACCGCGTGGTCGCGCTCGGCCAGCTCAAGCTACAGTCGGGCGCTGCGGTGACGATTTCGACCGATCCGACGCCGCCGATTCCGGCGCAGCCGCCGCGTTACTGATTTTTTCGAGGCCCATCGATGTCCTGGACCGATATCTTCATCAAGCGGCCGGTGCTGTCGGTCGTCGTTAGCCTGCTGATCCTGCTGATCGGCCTGCGCGCCGCCATGGTGCTGCCGATCCGGCAGTATCCGAAATTGTCGAACACGGTGGTTAACGTCACCACCGTCTATCCGGGCGCGTCCGCCGCGCTGATCTCGGGCTTCATCACGACGCCGATCGAGCAGGCCGTCGCCTCGGCTGAAGGCGTCGACTACATCACCTCGTCCTCGGTGCAGGGCACCTCGACGATCCAGGTTTACATCAAGCTGAATTTCGACCCGAACCAGGCGCTCACCGAAGTGCTCGCCAAGGTCAATTCGGTGAAGTACCTGATCCCGAAGGAATCCAACGACCCGATCGTCACCAAGACCACGGGCCAGACCACGGCCGTGATGTATCTCGGCTTCTCCTCGGAAGAACTGACCGGCTCGGCAATCTCGGACTATCTGACGCGCGTGGTGCAGCCGGTGCTCTCCACCGTCGACGGCGTGGCCTCGGCCGACATTCTCGGCGGCCAGACCTTCGCGATGCGCATCTGGCTCGATCCCGTGAAGATGGCCGGCCGCAATATCTCGGCGAACGAGGTCGCAGCCGCGATTGCCGCCAACAACTTCCAGGCCGCCGCCGGCCAGGCGAAGGGCTTCTTCATCGTCTCGAACGTGCAGACCAATACCGATCTGCGCAATGTCGAGCAGTTCAGGAAGATGATCGTCAAGGCCAAGGACGGCGGCTTCGTTCGCATGGAGGACATCGCAACCGTCGAACTTGCCGCGCAAAGCACCGACGCCAGCGTGGCCTTCAACGGCGAGCACGCCATCTTCATCGGCGTGCAGGCAACGCCGCAGGGCAACCCCCTGACCATCGTCAGGGGCGTACGGGCGCTGATGCCGGAGCTCGAACGCAATCTGCCGCCTTCGCTGAAGATGAAGGTGGCCTACGACTCCACAAAATTCATCCAATCCTCGATCGATGAGGTGAAGATGACGCTGATCGAAGCGGTCGGCATCGTCGTGATCGTGATCTTCCTGTTCCTCGCCTCGTTCCGCTCGGTCATCATCCCCGTCGTCACCATTCCGCTGTCGCTGATCGGCGTCTGCACGCTGATGCTGATGGCCGGATTCAGCTTCAATCTGCTGACGCTGCTCGCCATGGTGCTCGCGATCGGCCTTGTGGTCGACGACGCCATCGTGGTGGTGGAGAACATCCACCGCCATCTTGAGGAAGGCAAATCGCCGGTGCAGGCCTCACTGCAGGGCGCGCGCGAAATCGTCGGCCCCGTCATCTCCATGACGATCACGCTCGCCGCCGTGTACGCGCCGATCGGCTTCCTCGGCGGCCTCACCGGTTCGCTGTTCCGCGAATTCGCCTTCACGCTCGCGGGTTCGGTGATCGTGTCCGGCGTGATCGCGCTGACCCTGTCGCCGATGATGTGCTCGGTGTTCCTCAAGAGCGCGGAAGAGGGGCGCTTTGCCAAGCTGGTCAACCGCGTGTTCGGCGCTACTACGCGCTGGTACGGCCGCAAGCTCGACCGCTCGCTCGACTACAAGCCGATCACGCTGCTGTTCGCGGCGACGATCCTGTTCCTCGTCGGATTCCTCTACATGCACACCGCCAAGGAGCTCGCGCCCGAGGAGGATCAGGGCATCGTGTTCGCGGTGACCAAGGCGCCGAAATACGCCAACATCGACTACATCGATTTCTACGGCGAGAAGCTCGACAAGGCGTTCCAGAAATTCCCCGAGACCGATCTTCGCTTCGTGCTGAACGGCATCAACGGCGCGCAGAACGGCATCGCCGGCATGCTGCTCCACGCCTGGGACGAGCGCAAGCGCTCCTCGATCAAGCTGAAGCCGCTGGTGCAGGCCGAGATATCCAAGATCGAAGGCGTGCAGGCCTTCGCCTTCAACCTGCCGCCGCTGCCGGGCGGGCCCGGCGGTCTGCCGGTGCAGATGGTGATCAACTCCACCGCAGACTTCCGCGCCGTCTATGAAGAGATGGAGAAGCTGAAGGCTGCGGCGCGCAAGAGCGGCCTGTTCATCGTGTCCGACAGCGACCTCGCCTTCAACCAGCCGACCGTGCGGGTGAAGATCGATCGCTCCAAGGCGCAGGACCTCGGCGTCAACATGCAGCAGCTCGGCACCACGCTGTCGACGCTGCTCGGCGGCAATTACATCAACCGCTTCAACCTGGAGGGCCGTTCCTATCAGGTGATCCCGCAGGTGCCGCGCAGCAATCGCCTGTCGCCGGAATCGCTCGGCGGCTACTATGTGGGCACGACGACCGGCCAGCAGGTGCCGCTGTCGACCCTGGTGTCGATCGAGACCGGCACGGATCCGAACTCGCTGACCCATTACAACCAGCTCAACTCGGCGACATTCCAGGCCGTCCCGATGCCGGGCGTGACGGTGGGCCAGGCGGTCGACTTCCTCGAGAGCGAGGCCAAGAAGCTGCCGGCCGGCTTCAGCCATGACTATCTGGCTGACTCGAGGCAGTATGTGCAGGAAGGCAACCAGCTCGCGATCACCTTCGGCTTCGCGCTGATCATCATCTTCCTGGTGCTGGCTGCCCAGTTCGAGAGTCTGCGCGATCCGCTGGTCATCATGATCTCGGTGCCGATGGCGATCGTCGGCGCGCTGATCCCGCTGTTCTTCGGTGTTGCCACCATGAACATCTACACCCAGGTCGGCTTGCTGACCTTGGTGGGCCTGATCACCAAGCACGGCATCCTGATGGTGGAGTTCGCCAACGAGCTGCAGGTCAATGAAGGCCTCGACCGGCGTTCCGCCATTGAAATGGCCGCCCGCATCCGTCTGCGTCCGATCCTGATGACGACGGCGGCGATGGTCACCGGCCTGATCCCGCTGCTCACGGCGAGCGGCGCCGGTGCGGCCAGCCGTTTCTCGATCGGTCTTGTGGTGGTCTCGGGCATGTCGATCGGCACGCTGTTCACGCTGTTCGTGCTGCCGGCGGTTTATGTCGTGCTCGCCACCGATCACCGTGCCGCGGCCGACAACGAACGGGCGCGCGAGATCGCCGACTATGACCTCAGTGGAGAGAAGACGCTGAAGGCGACGTAAATAGTAAAACGCGGGGGCGGGGACGATGACGAGCGACTTTGCGGCCGGAAATTACCGGTTCATTCCGGCCGTGTTCCAGTATTCCGCGGGCGCGGCCGCGATGCCGGGCTACGAAGTCGAGCGCGTGCGCTTCGACAGGATGCCGAAGCTGGCGGACGGCTTTGCCAGGATCGCCGAATACATCAAGGCCGCCGGCCGGCCGCTGACCTCGTTCTGCGCCTGCGAGCTGCGCTCGCCCGCCGCCTTCACCGACAAAGGCTTCTTCGATTTCAACCAGCATTACGTCAAGACGCTCGCCGAATGGGGCATCTATGACGGCAAGACCAATCCGGTGGCGCGCAGCAATGTCTGTCCCGAGATCGATCCGCCGTCGGAGCCCTCGTTCTACGCATTCTCCTTCGTGCGCCCGAGCACCAGCACGACACCAACCTTCGCCATCTCCGGCAGCGGCGAGTCGAAGGAGGGCGACGGTCCCTATTCCGAGCGCATGGTGCGCTATCGCGACATCAGTCCCGACGGCATCCGCGACAAGGTCCGCCACGTCGTCGGCGCCATGGAAAGCCGCATGGGCGCATTCGGCTTCGGCTGGAAGGATGCGACGGCGGCGCAGGTCTATACGATCCGCGACTATCATCACGCACTCGCCGATGAACTGGTGAAGCGCGGCGCGGCGCGATCGGGACTGACCTGGCACTTCGCCCGCCCGCCGGTGATCGATCTCGAATACGAGATGGACTGCCGCCGCGTGATGCGGGAGATCGTGATCTGACTTTATTGGCGCATGATCTGATCCGAAAACCGGTGGCCACTTTTCGGGATCATGCGCGCTCCCGCGGATCAAGCGCGTCGCGCAGCCCGTCGCCGACGAGATTGAACGAGAGCACGACGAGGAAGATCGCAAGGCCCGGCCAGATCGCCATCCAGGGTGCGCCGGTCAGGAAGCGCTGCGCCGAGTTGAGCATGCTGCCCCAGGACGGCGCCGGCGGCTGCTGGCCGAGGCCGAGGAAGGAAAGCGCAGCCTCGGCGATGATCGCAGCCGCGATCGATAGTGTCGCCTGCACCAGCAGCGCCGGCAGGATGTTCGGCAGGATGTGGAACAGGGCGATGCGCCATGGCGGATTGCCTATCGCGCGGGCGGCCTCGACATAGTCCTCGACCTTGACGCTCATCACCTGGCCGCGCGTCAGGCGGATGAAGATCGGCGTCGCCGAGATGCCGATCGCGATCATGGCATTACCGAGGCTGGGCCCAAGGAAGGCGGCGAGCGCAATCGCCAGGATCAGGAACGGACAGGCCAGCATGGCGTCGGTGATGCGGCTGATCAGCGCGTCGACAAAGCCCCCGCGATAGCCGGCGATGAGGCCGAATGGCACGCCGATGGCGAGCGCAATGCCGACCGAGATCGCGCCCGCCAACAGCGAGGCCCGTGCGCCATAGATGACGCGGGCCAGGATATCGCGGCCGAGATCGTCGGTGCCGAACCAGTGCTGGGCTGAGGGCGCCTTGCGCACGAGCGACCAACTCGTCGCAATCGGATCGTACGGCGAGACGAACGGCGCGAATACCGCGATCACGATAAACATCGCGATTATCGCAAGTCCGACAACTGCTCCCTTACGCTTGAACAGCCGCCGCAGCGCACGGCGCGCCGGGCTTTCCAGCTCGTCCGAAACGATGGGGAGGGAGCCTACGACGGCATCGGTCATGCGCTATCCCCTCAGCCGCGGGTTGACGAGGATATAGGCGATGTCGGCAATCAAATTGAGCGTGATGTAGATCGTCGCCGTGGTCAGCACCACACCTTGCACCACGGCATAGTCCCGGTTGAAGACGGCATCGACGATCAGCTTGCCGAAGCCGGGAATGGAGAAAATCTGCTCGGTCAGTACCGCGCCCGACAGCAGCGTGCCAAGTTCCAGCGCACCCAGCGTGATCACCGGCGTCAGCGCGTTGCGCATGGCGTGCTTGAGGATCACCGAGCGCTCGAACAGGCCCTTGGCGCGGGCGGTGCGGACGTAGTCGCTCTCCAGCACCTGCAGCATGGCGCTGCGGGTGTGCCGCATCAGGATCGCGGCAATCGCGTTGCCGAGCACGAAGGCCGGCATGATGGTGGAGGCGATGCTGGCGCGGAAATTTTCGGTGATGGGCACATAGCCCGAGGCCGGCAGCCAGCCGAGCTGGATCGAGAACAGGAAGATCAGCATGATGCCGAGCCAGAAGTTCGGCGTCGAGATACCCCACAGCGCAAAGAGGTTGGCGCCGTAATCGAGCGCCGTGCCCTTTTTCACCGCCGAGACGATCCCTGCGGGAATGCCGATCAGGAACGCAATCACGATCGCCATCGAAGCAAGCTGGATGGTGACGGGCAGCTTTTGCGCGATCAACTCGCGGACGGGCACCTTGTTGCGCAAGGACTCGCCGAAGTCGCCCGACAGCACGCCCTTGACCCAATAGAAGTATTGCACTGGTATCGGCTGGTCGAGCCGGTATTGTTGGCGGATCTGTTCGATGACGGCCGGGTCGCGCTCCTCGCCGGCCATGACCAGCGCGGGGTCGCCGGGCAGCAGCTGCTGCAGCGAAAAGATCAGCACCGACACGAAGAACAGCGTCGGCACCAACTGCACGATGCGGCGGGCGAGGAAATTCAGCATGATCAGCGTTTCCCGGGCGCCGCGCAGCGTGAAACGGTGCGCTGCAGAACCGGGATCCATGTAGGTCCCGGCTCAGCATTGCACCGCTGGCGCGCTGCAATGCGTCCGGGACACGAGAGCATGGACTGGCCGCTCACTTCAACTTCAGCCCAATGACGCGCACGAGGCCGTCGGGCATCTGCTTGTAGCCTTCGAGCTTCGTCGTGTGCGCGATCAGTAGCCGGCGGTGATAGAGATAGATGATCGGCAGGTCATTGGTTGCCACCTTGGTCAGCCTTTCATAGATCGCCTTGCGCTGCGCGGCATCGTTGACCAGCCGTGCGTCCTCCAGCGCCTTGTCGGCGTCCGGGTTCGAATAGCCGCCGTCGTTCTGCGGCGCGCCGGTGTGCATGAAAACGTAGGAATTGCCGTCGGGATCGATGCGGCCGCTCCATCCGATCAGGAACGCCTGGAACTCGCCGGCCTGCGCCTGCTTGAAGGAGGTGGCGAATTCGATGACGCGGATCTTGAGATCGAAGCCTGCTTCCGCGGCCATCGACTGCAACACCTGCGCGACGGCTTCGCTCTCGGCGCCCTTCGGCACCATCATGTCGACGGTAACGGGGCCGGTGACGCCGGCTTCCTTCAGCAGCGCCTTGGCCTTGGCAACGTCGCGCTTCGGAACCGGGAAGCCCTTTTGATAATAGGGATGCTCCGGGCTGACCCACTGATTGCCCGGGATGAATTCGCCGTTGAATACAACTTGCGTGAGCGCGTCACGGTCGATCGACAGGCTCAGGGCCTGCCGCACCTTTTCGGACTGGCTGAGCGGGCCCTTGGCCTTGTCCTTGGCGATATTGATGGTGAGGCCGAAATAGCCGAGTTCCAGCGCGGTCGACAGTTTCAGCCTGGAATCCGCGCGCACGTCCTTGATGTCGGTCGCCAGTACGCGCTCGATCAGGTCGAGCCCGCCTGATTTCAGATTGGCCAGCCGTACCGTGGCGTCAACGATCGGCAGGAACACGACCTTGTCGATGAAGACGTTATCCTTGTTCCAGTAGTCGGCGAAGCGTTCGCCGACGATGCGGTCCTGCTGCACGCGCTCGACGAATTTGTAAGGCCCGGCGCAAACCGGCTTGAGGCCGAACTTGTCGCCGGCCTCCTTTGCGGCCTTCGGCGACACCATCATGCCGGCGCGGTCGGTGAGCTGCGCGAGCAGCGGCGAGAACGGCTGCTTCAGCACCAGTTTGATGGTGAGGGGATCGACGACGTCGACATGATCGACCGTCGCGAGCTCCGGCTTGCGGAACGAGCCCGGGAAGGTCAAGTGGCGCTCGAGCGAGAATTTGGCAGCTTCAGCGTCGAACGCCTCGCCGTCGTGAAACTTGACGCCGGGCCGCAGCTTGATCGTCAGCTCCTGGCCGTCGGGGGAAGTCTCATGCGACAGCGCAAGCTGCGGCACGATGTTGAGCTTGTCGTCGATGTCGAACAGCTTGTCGCAGAAGGCGGAGAACACGATGCGCCCGACATAGGTCCGCGCCATCGTGGGGTCGAGAATATCCGGGTCTTCGGCGAGCCCAATGCGCAGGGTGGACTGGGCGAAGGCAGGTGCTTCAAAGGACAGGAGCAGTGCCGTGGCTACTGCCAAACGCAGGAGTTTCATCGCATGGTCCCTTTCGCTCAGATCACGTCGCCCGCGGCGTCGCTGCGACTGTATCAACCCCGAATTTGCCTGCACCTTCCGTGCCACCGCTGAAGGCGGCCACCAGTTTTTCTAGCACCGGCGAGAAGGCGCCATCATGCGGCAGGATGGCCTCGGCCGGCGGCAGTTCTGCGACACGATGGCACGCGGTGGCGTGTCCCGCGGCATCCGCCACGAGTGCCGGTTGTTCGCTCCTGCAGCGCGCGACAACATGGGGGCAACGGGTGTGGAACCGGCAGCCGGACGGTGGATTGAGCGCGCTCGGCATCTCGCCCTGAAGGACAATGCGGCCGCGCTTGGCATGCGGCTTTGGTACCGGGATCGCCGACAACAGCGCGCGGCTGTAGGGGTGGTGCGGGGCTGAAAACAGCGACTGCGCGTCCGCGGTCTCGACGATGGTGCCGAGGTTCATCACGGCGACGCGGTCGGCGATGTGCTTCACCACGGCGAGGTCGTGCGAGACGAAGATGTAGGCAAGTCCGAGCCGGAGCTGCAGATCGCGCAACAAGTTGAGGATTTGCGAGCGGATCGACACGTCAAGCGCCGAGACCGGCTCGTCGCAGATGATCAGCCTCGGTTCGACGGCGAGCGCCCGGGCGATGGCGATGCGTTGGCGTTGGCCGCCGGAGAATTCATGGGGATAGCGGCGGGCAAAGCGCGGCTCGAGACCGACCACGCGCAGCAATTCCTCGACGCGTTCGCGGCGGCGCGCTGATGGCACAAGCTCGTGCAGCACCAGCGGCTCGGTCAGGATCTGGCCGACCGTCATGCGCGGGTTGAGCGAAGCATAAGGGTCCTGGAAGATGATCTGCGCCTTGCGGCGGAAGGCGCGCAGCTCATCGGCATTGAGAGCGGCGAGATCGCGGCCCTCGAAGCGAACGCTGCCGCTGTCGGCCTCGATCAGGCGCAGCACGAGCCGGCTCACGGTGGATTTTCCGCAGCCGGACTCGCCGACCAACGCCAGCGTTTCGCCGGCTTCGACGGCGAAACTGACGCCATCGACCGCTTTCACGAAGGCGCGCGGCCGGCCGAACAAATTGCGGTCGGCGACGAAATGCTTGACCAGATTGTCCACCTCGAGCAGCGCGGTCACGACACCAGCCTTTCCAGCGGCGCGCGGAGGCAGCGCGAAGTGTGTCCGGGACTCACCACGGCAAGCGGGGGCGATTGCGTCGTGCAGATATCGGCGACAAAGGGGCAGCGCGCAGCAAAGCGGCAGGCAGCCGGCGGACTGGTCATGTTCGGCACCATGCCCTCGATGGTGGCAAGGTGTGCGACGCGATGATCGAGCCGCGGGATCGAGCCGAGCAGGCCGACGGTGTAGGGATGCTGCGGGTTGGAAAAGAGCTCGTCCACCGGCGCGCGCTCGACGATCTCGCCGGCATACATCACGGCGACCTCGTCGCAGACCTCGGCGACGACGCCGAGATCGTGGGTGATCAGGATGATCGCGGCGTTGCTTGCCGCCTTCAGCTCGCGCATGAGATCGAGGATCTGTGCCTGCAGCGTCACATCGAGCGCGGTGGTCGGCTCGTCCGCGATCAGCAGGCGCGGATCGCAGGCCAGTGCCATCGCGATCATCACGCGCTGGCGCATACCGCCGGAAAGCTTGTGCGGATACTCGTCGATACGCATTTCCGGCGAGGGGATATGAACACGGCGCAGGAGTTCGATGGCGCGCTCGCGGGCCTGTCGCCGCGAGCCGCCGCGATGGCGCAGGATGGTCTCGACGATCTGGTCGCCGATGGTGAAGCTCGGATTGAGCGAAGTCATCGGCTCCTGGAAGATCATGGCGAGCCGGTTGCCGCGCAGATCGCGCAACGTCTCGTCGGGCCCATCGAGGAGGTCGAAGCCGTCGAACCGGATCGTGCCGGTGACTTCGCTGGATCGCTGCGGCAGCAGACCCATGATGGCCAGCGAGGTCACGCTCTTGCCGGAGCCGGACTCGCCGACCAGGCCGAGCGTGGCGCCGTTGGCAACGGAAAGGTCGACCTGGTCGACCGCGTGGGTGATGCGGCCGTCGTCGCCGTGGAAGATGACGCGCAGGCCTTCGATTTCGATCAACGGCGCCGTGGTCACGACTGGCTCGCGATGGCCGCCTGGACGGAGGCGTCGATGACGGCGCGGTCAGTCACCCCGGCCGGATTCTTTCGTGTCGGCAGGAACTGGCGGAAATGCACCCAGCGCTCGCGGCTGACTTGTTCGAGCCGTGCAAGCTCAGCCAGCGGATCGCGGTGATCGTCGACGCGCAGGTCAAGATCGGACCATTCCTCCTCGCCGTGGATCAAGAGCGCCGCCGATTGCTTGCCGCGCTTGTCGCCGCCGGCTGCTTCGCCGGCCTTCATGGCTGCGATCAATCGCTGCGCGAAGGGCAGCCTTTCATTCGCGGCAAAGGCCGTCGCGGTGTCGTCGAGCACCTGCGGGCCGGTGAGCATGTTGCCGGCGATGGAAAAGCCTGTGCCTTCCAGATGACCGCACCAGTCGACGCATTCATTCCCCGTATGCGCGGCGATGCGGCCGCTCACATC
>JAKFVP010000638.1 GCA_021732175.1 Bradyrhizobium sp. | reverse complement strand
CAAGTCAGCGGGGCCGACGCCGGAGAGCTGCAAGAGCTGCGGCGAATTGTAAGCGCCACTCGCCACCAGCACTTCGCGGCGGGCCCTGGCGGTGCGGAGCTGGCCGCGCTGCCTGTATTCGACCGATCGCGCGCGCCGGCCTTCGAACACGATGCGCTGCGCAAGCGCGTCGGTCTCGATGTGCAGATTGCCGCGGCTCTTCGCCGGACGCAGATAGGAGAAGGCGCTGCTGGCCCGGCGGCCGCGCCGCGTCGTGGTCTGGAAGAAGCCGGCGCCTTCCTGCTTGGCGCCATTGAAATCCGGATTGAAGGGAATGCCGGCTTCGCCCGCGGCCTTCACAAACGCTTCCGAGAGCGGATCCTGATGGCGCGC
Source organism: Bradyrhizobium sp. (assembly GCA_021732175.1). GTDB lineage: Bacteria > Pseudomonadota > Alphaproteobacteria > Rhizobiales > Xanthobacteraceae > Bradyrhizobium. The sequence continues at coordinate 13,630 of JAKFVP010000638.1, read as the reverse complement.
GTCCGATACCGGCAGCGGCCCGCCGGTGCCGTGATAGGTGTCCTCGCCACGCTGCTGGTTCTCTGCCTTCTTGAAATACGGCAGCACATCCTCATAGCCCCAGCCGGCATTGCCGCGCTGGCGCCAGCGGTCATAGTCCTCGTGCTGGCCGCGCACATAGAGAAGTCCGTTGATCGAGCTCGATCCGCCCAGCACTTTGCCGCGCGGCTGGAACACCTGGCGGCCGTTCAGCCCGGGCTCCGGCTCGGTCTGGTACATCCAGTTGACGGCCTTTTCCTTGAACAGCTTGCCGTAGCCGACCGGCACATGGATCCAGATGTTGCTGTCTTTCGGACCGGCCTCCAGCAGCAGCACCGAGTGCTTGCCGTCGGCGGAGAGACGATTGGCGAGCACGCAGCCGGCCGAACCGGCGCCGACGATCACATAGTCGAATTCGGCAGTGTCGTTGTTGTTGTTCATTGGCTCCCCGGGCGTTGTCACCCCGGTGGTACAGACAAAGCCGCGGCTTGAAAAGACTGCCGCCCTGCACTCAGGTTCTGGAGCAAATGCCCGATCAGCATGTTGAGCTGATCGGCGTTCTCGGCCGCGCCGTAAACATAGCGGTCGGGCCGGACGACCACCGCCGCGACGGCGTTTTGCCGCATCCAGCCGCCGAACAGGTTGTCGTTCTCGACGACGGTGAGAACGCCTCCACGATCGGAAGGCTCGCCCGACGCGGCGATCACGACGCGCTCGCCGCCAAGCCGTTGCCAGCCCGCGAGCGCAGGTCCCGACAGCCATGCCAGCGGCTCCGGCGTCGCTGCGACGATCGCGAACTCCGGCTTGAGCAGATCGTCAAGCCGGCGCACCGCGCCATCGGGCGCGCGGACGCACGGCTGTACGAACAGTTTTCCGGCAAGCCTGTCGTCCGGCGCGATCAGGCCCGATGTGAGATCGGGGATGAATCGCTGTCGCACCGTCACGGCCTTGCCTGACTGCAGATCGGCACGCAGCCGCGCATCGCGCTCGGCAGCGGCAGCCGGGTCGAGCTCGCCGATAATCGTGCCAAATTCCTTGGCGGCGGCGACGACTGCGCGCACATGCGGTTTGCGCTCGACTTCGTAGGTGTCGAGCAGACCCTCGGCGGCGTCGCCGCGCAGCACCAGCGCAAGCTTCCAGGCGAGGTTGGCGGCATCACGGATGCCCGCACAGAGTCCCTGCCCCAGAAAAGGCGGCGTCTGATGCACCGCATCGCCCATCAACAGAACGCGGCGGTCGCGCCAGCTCTGCCCGAGCAGCGCGTGGAAGCGATAGACCGCCGAGCGCCAGATCGTGAGGTCAGAGGTATCGGTAAATCCCTTGAGCAGGCGGATCACGTTGTCAGGCGCGCCGCTGGCCTCGGGATCTTCGCCCGGCAATATCTTGATCTCCCAGCGCCGCAACCGGCCGGGTCCGGGCACGAACGTGCCGGGCCGCGACGGCCGGCAATACTGAAATGCCTTCGCCGGGCGTTTTGCGGGTTCGCTGGTCAGCGTATCCACCACCATCCACCATTCGTCGAAGGCGAGGTCTTCGAGACCCGCGCCGATCTGCTTGCGCACGAGGCTGTTGGCGCCATCGCAACCGACCAGATAGCGCGCACACAGGGTGAATTCGTCGCCATCCTCCCGGCGTGCCAACAGCGACACCGACGTTTGATCCTGTGTCAGCGACAGCGCAGTCGCCGACAGAAAGATGTCTGCATTTTCGTACCCGGACAGCTTTTCGCGCAGCGCCTTCTCAGCATCGGGCTGAACAAAGGTGGCATTTGGAATCCAGCCGAGCGGATAAGGCGGGGACATTGGATCGAATATCTTGATGACCTCGCCGTCGACACCAAGGAACTGGGTGCCGTTATGCGGCGCGATGGCGGCTTCCATATAGCTGGCAAGGCCGATGGACTGGAACACGCGCAAAGCCTCGTGGTCGACGACGATCGCGCGCGGCTTGTCGTAGATCGCGGCAACGCGCTCGACCACCGCAACAGTGAGGCCGCGCTTTGCGAGCAGATTGGCGAAGATCGCGCCGACGGGGCCATAGCCAACGATCGCGACGTCGTAAGTCGAAAGCTGTTTCAAGGCAGAATTCCCGGCGGCAAGATGCTTGGGCGTGGCGCGCCACCGGGCCAGTTTTCGCGAAAATGCCGCCGGGTTTCAAGTCCGCTCCGGCGGCAGCGCCGAAGTCCGGCTCAGGCGGCCTGCGTGCGATGCAGCGTGTCGACGGTAATGAGGCCGCGGGCGCGCGAGACGCAGGGGCAGATCTTGCGGTTCTCGCGCTTCTGATGGTCGCTGAAGAACACGTCGCGATGGTCGATCTCGCCCTCGATGCCGACGACGTCGATGGCGCAGACGCCACATTCGCCGCGCCGGCAATCGGAGATCACCTCGTGGCCGGCGGCATTGAGGACGTCCAGCATCGAGCGATCGCTGGGGATCACGAGTTCGACGCCGGCGTCCGCGAGGCGCACCCGGAACGCCTCGGTGGGCAGCAGGCCACTCGAGCCGAACGTCTCGTAGGAGAGATCGGACAGCGCCCGGCCGGCACCCGCCCAGGCATGACGCGCCGCTTCGAGCATCCGCATCGGGCCGCAAAACAGTGTCATCGCCTGCGGCGGGAGTTTCGCGAAGGTAGCGGCAAGATCGAGGCGCTCTCCATCCCCGCCGGCATGGACGACAAGACGATCACCGAGCAGCGCCTGCAATTCATGGAGATAGGCCGCATCGCGGCGCGAGCGGACGGCGTAGTGCAGGACGAAATCCGCATCGCGCCGCGCCAGCACCTGCGCAATGCCCAGGATCGGCGTGATGCCGATGCCGCCGGCAACCAGGCAATAGCTCGATCGCGTCCAGTCGATCTGAAATTGGGAAGACGGCAGCGTAACATTGAGGCGCGCGCCCGGCGCGAGCTGCCACATGTAGCGCGAGCCGCCGCGGGAATCCGGCGCGCGGCGCACCGCGATACGCAAGCCCTTCGCATCGGCTTCGCCGACCAGCGAATAGGAGCGCATCTCGGGCCGGCCGTCGATCTCGACGCCGACATTGATGTGGCTGCCGGGCGCGAACGCCGCGACCGGCGCATCCGGGCGCAGCAGGAATTCCCTGATATCGGCGGTGAGGTCGCGCGTCGCGACAAGCGTGGCTGACGTCCAGGTTTCGGCAAAACGCATGTCGTCCTCCTAGACTTCGGATGTCCGCACCAGCGCCAGCGCCGGCAGCAGGTCGAGATGGGTGCGGTTGCGCAGGGCGAGCCGCAGATTGCGCACGGCAAGCCGCGCGTGCTCGCGCATGATCGCCTCGGCGCGGCCGCCCTCGCGGTTCTCGATGGCGTCGACGACAATACGATGGTGATCCTGCGCGATCAGCAGGATCTGCTGCGCTTCCGGAAGCGCCGACTGCGCCATCACAAAGCCGCTCGGTGAAGCGAAAGGCAGCGCGGAGACGCGGTCGATCTGCCGGATCAGCGGCGGGCTGCGCGACAATTCCGTCAGCAGCGCATGGAAGCGCGCATTCAGCGCGACATAGGCCGAGAAGGCCTCGACCGAGATCGGGCTTTGGCGCACGAGACCGTCGATCTCGCCGAGGCATTCCTTTAGCGGCTCCAGATCGCGCGCGGAGACGCCGCGCTCGGCGGCGAAACGCGCGGCGAGGCCCTCCAGCGTGCCGCGCAGCTCGATGGAATCGAGGATGTCCCGTTCGGAGAAGGCCTTCACCATGAAGCCGCCGGATGGAATCGCCTCCAGCAGCCCTTCCTCTTCCAGCCGCACCAGCGCCATTCGCACCGGGGTGCGCGATACGCCCGTGGTCTCCACCGCCTGCAGCTCGGAAATCCGCTCGCCGGGCCGCAACGCGCCGGAAAGAATCTGGTCGCGCAGCGCGAGCTGCGCGCGCACGGTTTGCGAGACGGAACGGTCGGCGTCGCGCTCGGCCATGCTCTACTCCGCGGCTTGTAGCTGAGGCGGCGTCTCGCGCGCAATCATGCGGTCGATCACCCGCCGCGACCACATCGCGCCCTGGTCGATGTTGAGATTGTAGAACACGCGGTCGGGATTTTCGTCCATCGCGCGCTGCTGCGCTTCGAGAATGATCTCGTCCTCGCGGAAGATGCTGGCGACGCCGTCGCGGATTTCCGTCGTCAGCCGCTGCTCACCGAGGCGATAATTGCGCACGAATGCCCAGAAATAATGACAGGTCTTCTCTGTCTCCGGCGTGATGGTGTTGAGCACGAAGCCGTTGACGCCCTGCGTGCGGTCGCCCTCGGGCGCGCCTGACCCTGCGGGCGCCACGCCGACATCGATATTGACGGTGCACGGCGCCTCGAAATTGATGATCTGCCAGCGATCGACCGGACCCGGCTTGCCGAGTTGCGCGGCCCAGAACGGCGGCGCCTCGATGCCCTTCATCCAGCGCGCCACGGTAACGGTCTTCTCGCCATGGGTGACGTCGAACGGCGCCTCGGCGACCGCGTCATTGCCGATGGAGGAGCCGTGCACGAAGGTCTCGTGCGTGAGGTCCATGAGGTTGTCGACGACGAGGCGATAGTCGCATTTGACGTGAATGGTCTTGCCGTCGCCGGCCCAGGCGGGATCGTCGTTCCAGTGCATGTCAGGCACCAAAGCAGGATCGGCCAGCGCCGGATCGCCCATCCAGAGCCAGATGAAGCGATGCCGCTCGACCACGGGATACGAGCGCACACAGGCGGAGGGATTGATGGTCTCCTGCGAGGGCATGAAGGTGCAGCGCCCCTGGGCGTTGAACTTCAGCCCGTGATAGCCGCAGACCACCGTGTCGCCCTCGAGCCGGCCCTTCGACAGCGGCACCAGGCGATGCCAGCAGGCATCTTCCAGCGCAGCCACCTGCCCGTCCGCCTTCCGGTACATCACGACATGCTTGCCGCAGATCGTCCGCGGCAGCAGCGCGTGCTTGACCTCGGCGTCCCAGCCGGCGGCGTACCAGGCGTTCATGGGAAAGGGTTTCACGACAGCGCTCCCTGAAATCTTGTTTGGATACTTACTGTATACATTGTTTGCCTGAATTCCGCAAGAAGCGGGGAATTCTTGGCTTCACTGGAGCATTTCAGTATACATACAAGACAAAAAGATGAGGAAATCCATGCCCCTGCCGACCCATCTGCTGCCGACCACCGTGGTCGGCAGCTATCCGCAGCCGGACTGGCTGGTCGATCGCGCCATGCTTTCGAAATCCGTGCCGCGCACCCGCATGCACGAGATGTGGCGGCTGCCGGCCGAGCATCTCGAGCAGGCGCAGGACGACGCGACCGTCGTCGCCATCAGGGACATGGAGCGCGCCGGCATCGACATCGTCACTGACGGCGAGATCCGCCGCGAAAGCTATTCGAACCGCTTTGCGACTGCGCTCGACGGAATCGACGCGGACAACCCCGCGGTCATCGCCTCGCGCACGGGAATTCAGACCCCGGTGCCGCGCGTGGTCGGCAAGATCAGGCGCACCGCGCCGGTCGAACTGCGCGACATGCAGTTCTTGCGGAACAACACTGACCGCGCCGCCAAAATCACCCTGCCCGGCCCCTTCACCATGGGCCAGCAGGCGAAGGATGAATTCTATGGGGACGACGAGGAGCTCGCGATGGCGTTTGCGGAAGCCGTCAACGCCGAGGCGCGCGACCTGCAGAAGGCCGGCGCCGACGTGATCCAGCTCGACGAGCCCTGGGTGCGCAACAATCCGGAGCTGGCCCAGCGCTACGCCGTCAAGGCGATCAACCGCGCGCTCGAGGGCATCACCGTGCCGACCGTCGTGCATCTCTGCTTCGGCTATGCCGCCGTGGTGCCGGGATCGTCCAAGCCCGCCGGCTACTCCTTCCTCGCCGAACTTGACGACACCGAGGCGGATCAAATCTCGATCGAGGCCGCACAGCCGAAGCTCGATCTCGGGGTCCTGAAAGACCTCTCGTCGAAAAAGATCATGCTCGGCGTGCTCGACCTCGGCAATCCCGAGATCGAGACCGCAGCTGCCGTCGCCCACCGCATCCGCAACGGGCTGAAGCATGTGCCGGCGGAGCGGCTAGTGGTCGCGCCCGACTGCGGCATGAAATACATGCCGCGCCATGTCGCCTTCGGCAAGCTGAAGGCGATGAGCGAAGCGGCCGCAACGGTGCGGAAGGAGATCGGCTGACGCGGCGAACTGGGTCTTGTTTGCCGTGCGCGCGCGGTGATATCTGGGGGCCATGACCGCGCCCTTTGTTCCGCAGATCGCCCTTTACCGCCAATGGCTCGCCGACACACGCGGGCTGACATTCTCTTCCTTCGAGGAGATGCGGCAGTGGTCCGTGCGGGACCTCGATGCCTACTGGCAAAGCATCTGGGATTACTTTGACATCCAGTCGCCGACACCGCACAGCGCGGTGCTGGCGCAGCGCAAGATGCCGGGCGCCGTGTGGTTTGCCGGCGCGAGCGTCAACTACGCGCGGCAGGTGCTGCGCCATGTCGACGCCGCGGATAGCGCGGACGTGCCGGCGCTCGTCAGCAGCGGTGAAGACGGCGTTATCCGGGAAACAAGCTGGCGGGAGTTGCGGCGTCAGGTAGCGGCGTTCGCCATCCACCTGCGCAAGCAGGGCGTCGGCCCCGGCGATCGTGTTGCGGCTTACCTGCCGAACATTCCCGAGACGATCGTTGCGTTCCTCGCCACCGCCAGCATCGGCGCAATCTGGAGCGTCTGCGCGCCCGACATGGCCGCGCCTGCCGTCATCGACCGCTTCAAGCAGATCGAGCCGAAGGTGCTGATCGCCTGCGACGCCGTGACCTATGCCGGAAGGCGGCACGATCGCCGCGACGTCATCGACGAGCTGCGCCGGGCGCTGCCGTCCGTTGCGCATTTCATCCGGCATGGCGAGATGGCATCGGACGGCCATCCGCGGCTGGCGGATATCCTCAGCTCCGCCGGCGCCGAGGTCGGCGCGTTCGAGCCGGTCTCGCTGCCGTTCGATCATCCGCTCTGGATCGTCTATTCCAGCGGCACGACGGGATTGCCCAAGCCGATCGTGCACGGCCATGGCGGCATCATCGTCGTGGCGTTGCCGCTCAACGTGCTGCACAACGACATCGGCTGCAGCTACGCCGCAAATTCATTCGGCGAACGCTTCCACTGGTACAGCTCGACCGGCTGGATCATGTGGAACTGCCAGGTCAACGGCCTTCTCGGCGGCACCACCTGCTGCATCTTCGACGGCAGCCCCGGCGGCTCCCGGGACAAGCCGGACTGGACCACGCTGTGGCGCTTTGCCGCCGACGCGAAGGCCACCTTCTTCGGCGCCGGCGCTGCGTTCTTCGCCAACTGCCAGAAGGCGGAGATCGATCTTGCCGCGTGCGGCGATCTCTCGCGGCTGCGCGCGCTGGGCTCGACCGGCTCGCCGCTGTCGGCTGAAACGCAAGCCTGGTTCACCGATGGCTTTGCGCGCCTTGCCGCCATCAACGGCAATCCGGCGCAGCGGGACATCCGCTGGGCCAACATGTCAGGGGGTACCGACTTCGCCGGCGCCTTCATCGGCGCCAATCCGGAATTGCCGCAGGCGGCGGGCACGATGCAGTGCCGGATTCTCGGCTGCGCGGTCGAAGCCTTCGACGAGCACGGCCGCAGCGTCATCGACGAAGTCGGCGAACTCGTCTGCACCGAGCCAATACCCTCGATGCCGCTGTATTTCTGGAATGATCCGGGCAACGCGCGCTATATCGGCAGCTATTTCGACACATATGGCGACAATTTCGACGGCTCGGGGCGCGGCCCGGTGTGGCGCCATGGCGACTGGCTGAAGATCCTTCCCGACGGCTCCTGCGTGATCTACGGACGGAGCGATGCCACCATCAACCGCCACGGCCTGCGCATGGGCACCAGCGAGCTTTATTCCGCGATCGAGGCGCTGCCGGAAGTGCTGGATTCCATGGTGGTCGACCTCGAATATCTCGGCCGCGACAGCTACATGCCGCTGTTCGTGGTGCTGCGCGAAGGTTTTGCGCTCGACGACGCCATGAAGGCGCGCATCAACAAGGCGATCGAGGCTGGTCTGTCGCGCCGCTTCCTGCCCAACGAGATTCTGGCGGTGGCCGAAATTCCGCGCACGCTGTCCGGCAAGAAGCAGGAGCTTCCGATCAAGAAGCTCTTGCTCGGTCATCCCCTCGAGAAGGTCATCAACCGCGATGCGATGGCCAATCCCGGCTGTCTCGACTGGTATCTTTCCTTTGCGCGGGATTACGCCAAGCGGAGCGCGTGATCACGGCCGCAGTGTCGGATTGGTGTTCGGCGTCAGCGGCAGCTCGGCTTCGGCTTCCTCCGGCAGCTTGTCGCCATGAACGTGAAGGGGCGTGCCGATCCACAGCGGATCGAGGAGATGATCGCGCTTCGGGTTGGTCGTGTTGGGATGGACGAGGATGGAAAGGCCACCGCTGTTGAGCATCAGCCACGGCACGATGTCGGCGAAAATCTCCTTGGCGAACGCGACCTGATACATCGCCTGGTCGTGCGGGCCGACCTTGACATCGTGCCAGCGTCCCAGCGTGACGGAGAAGCGCTCGCCCATCCAGTTGCGAAGCTGCTCCGCCGCGGCGCGCGTCGTCGCCGGGTCGTAATAGACATGGGCGTGGTAGCTCGCGATCTCGCGGATCGGGCGCGGAATATCGGTCATCACTTCTTCCTCTGCATCGGTCAGCGCCGCCGCAATACGCTGAACTGAAACGATTGCGCCGCACCCCAGGGCGTAACATGGCGATGATCCCTATGTTCGACCAGGTCGAACGCGCTGCCAATGGTCTTGCTCAGACTTTCCGGGCTGTAGCGCTGCACCGGCAGCCCGCTGCACTTCTCCGGCCCGTCGGGCGCAAAGGTCGCGATGATAGCGTATCCGCCCGCTTTGACGCCGGCGTGAAGGCGATCGATGTAGGCCGCACGGTCATTCTCCTCGACGAGGAAATGAAAGGCGGCGCGATCGTGCCAGATGTCGAAGGCTTGCGGCGGCTGCCAGCTCGTAGCATCCGCCGCGATCCAGCGCACGCTCGCGCCCTGTTCGCCCAGTCGGGCCTTCGCGGATTGCAACGCGGCGTCCGACAGATCAAGCACGGTGATTGCACCAAAGCCGTGCGCCAGTAGCGCATCGACCAACCGCGAGGCGCCGCCGCCGATATCGACGATCGATGCACTACGGTCGCGTTCAAACTTCTCGATCAGGCCGAGCGATGGCTGCGGATCGAGCTGCGTCCAGCTGACCTGCGCTTCGCCTTTGCTTTGATAGACGGTCTGCCAGTGCGCCTGGCGTTCGGATGCACTCATTCTCACCCCCTTGGGCGGACGTCATCTTACATCCAGCCAGTCCGTTTCCGGATTGATATATGGAACATCATAGTAGATATTTATAATCCCTATAGTTGACATAATTACATTAATATCTACCATGTGACGGGTATCTTGGAGGTGTCAGGAATGAACCCGGCGCAATGATTACCTCGGCACAATTGCGGGCTGCGCGGGCGCTGCTCGGCGTCGACCAGCGCCAGCTCGCGGAACTCTGCGAATTGTCGGTGCCCACCATCCAGCGGATGGAGGCCAGCGACGGCGTCATCCGCGGCAATGTCGACTCCCTGATGAAGCTGATCGGCGCGCTCGACCGGGCCGGCATCGAGCTGATCGGCGACAACGCCATCAGCCAGGGCGGCGGCCGCGGCATCCGCCTGAGGACGGCGCGCTCGCCCGATGCGCGCCAGGACAAGAGCACGGCCAAGAAGCCGTAGGGGCACAGCTTCATGACATCCGTCGCATTCCTCCTGCTCTGCGCTGCCGCGTTGCTGGGGACTGCGTTGCTCGCCGTCATGAGCGCACACGCGCGATCAGCAAATTCGATCGTCTACGGCGCCACGCTTGTCATCTGCGTCGCTGCAACGACCGCGGCAATCACGGCCCTCATCGGCCGCGGCGCGCCGGCCGGGCTCGTGCTGCCGATCGGCCTGCCCTGGATCGGCGCGCATTTCCGCATCGATGCACTGTCTGCATTTTTTCTCGCTATCGTGAATGTCGGCGGCGCCGCGGCGAGCCTCTATGGGCTCGGCTATGGCCGGCATGAGGACGAGCCGCATCGCGTGTTGCCGTTCTTTCCCGCCTTTCTCGCCGGCATGAACCTGGTCGTGCTGGCGGGCGATGCCTTCTCGTATCTCCTGTCGTGGGAGTTCATGTCGCTCGCCTCCTGGGCGCTGGTGATTGCACATCACCACGATCCCGAGAACCGGCGCGCCGGGTTCGTCTATCTGATCATGGCAAGCATCGGCACGCTGTCGCTGCTGCTGGCCCTTGGCCTGCTCACCGGCGCCGACGGCAACTACACGTTCGAGGCCATTCGCGCCGGCACGCGCCCGCCGCTGACAGCGGCGATCGTGCTTGTGCTGGTGCTGATCGGCGCGGGCTCCAAGGCGGGCCTGGTGCCGCTGCATGCCTGGCTGCCGCTGGCGCATCCGGCAGCACCCAGCCACGTCTCTGCGTTGATGAGCGGCGTGATGACCAAGGTCGCGGTCTACGGCTTCATCCGCATCGTGTTCGACCTTGCAGGTCCCTTGCCGTGGTGGTCCGGCGCGCTGGTGCTCGGCATCGGCGGCCTCTCCGCCGTGCTCGGCGTGCTGCAAGCCCTGATGCAGGACGACACCAAGCGGCTGCTCGCCTATTCGACGATCGAGAATATCGGCATCATCTTCATCGGACTTGGGCTCGCGCTCGCCTTCCGCGCCAATGCGATGGAGGCGGCCGCGGCGCTGGCAATGACAGCCGCACTGCTGCACGTCCTCAATCATTCGCTGTTCAAGGGCCTGCTGTTTTTCGGCGCCGGCGCGGTGCTGGTCGCAACCGGCGAGCGCAACATGGACCGGCTCGGCGGCCTGATCCACCGCATGCCCGTCACGAGCTTCCTGTTCCTGGTCGGCTGCACCGCGATATCGGCGCTGCCGCCGCTCAACGGCTTCGTGTCGGAGTGGCTCACCTTCCAGGCAATCCTGCTCAGCCCCGACGTGCCGCAATGGACGTTGAAGGTGATGGTGCCGGCGGTCGGCGGCCTGCTGGCGCTGGCCGCCGCCCTTGCAGGCGCGACCTTCGTCAAGATGTTTGGCATCGCCTTCCTCGGCCGCCCGCGCAGCAACGAGGCCGCGACCGCTGCCGAGGTGGACCGGTTCTCGCTGTCGGCGATGGCGCTGTTGGCTTTGCTCTGCCTGATCACCGGCATCGTGCCCGGCTTCTTCATCGATGCGGTCGCGCCGATCACACGGCTCGTCACCGGGGGCGCCCTGCCCCATCAGGCGAGCCAGCCATGGCTCACCATCGTTCCGGCGGTCGCGAGCGGCAGCTCGTATAACGGCCTGCTGGTGTTCCTGTTCATTGCGAGCTCGGCGATGCTCGCGGTGTGGACCATCCACCGCTTCGCCTCGCATGCACTTCGGCGCGGGCCGCCCTGGGATTGCGGCTTCCCCGATCCCAGTCCGCTGACGCAGTATTCCGGCAGCAGCTTTGCGCAGCCGATCCGGCGCGTCTTCCTGGCGCGGACCGCGGCCGTGCACGAGGAGGTCGTGATGCCCGCGCCCGGCGACATACGGCCAGCGCGCTTCTCGCTTGTCGTCAGCGACCCCGTCTGGACCTGGCTGTACCAGCCCGTCGCCGGCGCGGTCGAATTTGCAGCGCTGCACCTCAATCATCTGCAGTTCCTCACCATCCGCCGCTATCTCAGCCTCGTCTTCTTTTCGCTGATCGCGCTTTTGTCGGTGCTTGCGATATGGAGCTGATTTCCGCCCTTCTTGTGCAGATGATGCAGATGCTGCTGGTGCTCGCGGCGGCACCGCTGCTGACCGGCTTCGTGCGCAAGGTGAAGGCGCGGCTGTTGCGCCGGCGCGGCCCGCCGATCGTGCAGCCCTATCGCGACATCATGCGGCTGCTGCGAAAGGAGGTCGTGGTCGCCGAAAACGCATCGTGGGTTTTCCGCGTGGCGCCTTACGTGATCTTCGCCACCACCTGGGTCGCAGCCGCGCTGGTGCCGACCTTCGCGACGGGGCTGCTGTTCAGCTGGTCCGCCGACCTCATCGCCATCATTGCGCTCTTGGCAAGCGCCCGCTTTGCCCTTGCGCTCGCCGGCATGGATGTCGGCACCGCCTTTGGCGGCATCGGCTCCAGCCGCGAGGTGATGATCGCCTCGCTCGCCGAGCCCGCGATGCTGCTCGTGGTCTTCACCATGGCGCTGGTGGCCCGCTCGACGCAATTGTCCGCGGTCGCCGGCATATTCGCTACATCGGACGTCGGCCTGCGCGTCTCGCTCGGGCTTGCCTTGGTGGGACTGATCATCGTCGCGATCGCGGAAAATGGCCGCGTGCCCGTCGACAACCCCGCGACGCACCTCGAGCTCACCATGGTGCACGAGGCCATGGTGCTGGAATATTCCGGCCGGCATCTGGCGATGATAGAGCTGGCCGCGGCGGTGAAGCTGCTGCTTTATCTGTCGCTGATCGGCTGCATCTTCCTGCCGTGGACACTTGCAGGGCCGGACGGCCTGATCGCCAGCCATGTGGCCGGCTTCGTCCTCTATCTGGCAAAACTCGCCGTGCTCGGCTTCCTGCTTGCCGTTTTCGAGACCGCGATTGCCAAGATGCGCGTATTTCGCTTGCCCGATTTCGTCGGCGGCGCGCTGATGCTCGGCCTGCTCGGCACGTTGCTGCTGTTCGTATCGAGGAGCCTGTAGATGGGACACGGGCTCACCTTCGACATCGCGCACCTGCTGGCCGGCGGCCTCGTGCTGATCAGTTTCCTGATGATCACCCAGCACCGGCTCTACTCGCTGCTCAACGCCTTTGCGCTGCAGGCGGTGCTGCTGTCGCTGTCGGTCGCCTGGCAGGCCTATGTGCAGCACGCGCCGCATCTGTATGTCACCGCCCTCATTGCGCTGGTGTTCAAGGCTATCATCGTGCCGGTCGGGCTGCACCGCATCATCCAGCGGCTCGGCATCCACCGCGAGATCGAAACCGTGATCGGCTCGGGCACCACCATGCTGGTCGGCATGGGACTGGTGGCGCTGTCGATGACGGTCATGCTGAAGGTGACGCCGACGGCCGATCCGCTGGCGCGCGAGGATCTCGCTTTCGCGCTCTCCGTGGTGCTGCTCGGCCTCTTGATGATGGTGAGCCGTCGCAATGCCGTGAGCCAGGTGGTCGGCTTCATGTCGCTGGAGAACGGGCTCGTGCTGGCGGCCGCCGGCGCGCGCGGCATGCCGCTGGTGGTCGAGATCAGCGTCGCCTTCTCGGTCCTGATCGCCTTCTTCGTGATCGGCGTGTTCCTGTTCCGCATCCGCGAGCGCTTCGACACCGTCGACGTGCAGGCACTGGACCGTTTCCGCGGAGAGCGCCGATGATCATCTCCGCCTCGACCGGCGTGGTTGCCATCCTGGTTATCCCCGTGGTCGCCGCGGCGATCCTCGTGGCCCTCTCCGACTACCGGATTTCCGCGCGCGTCAACGTGCTGGCATCCTTCCTCACCTTCCTCGCCTCGCTGTCGCTGTTCTTCGGCGACCATGGCGGGCGCGGGCCGTATCTCTTCGTCGACGATCTCAACATCGCCTTCATCGTTCTCAATAC
>JAKFVP010000066.1 GCA_021732175.1 Bradyrhizobium sp. | reverse complement strand
AGGGCCAGAAGACGCTGAAGGAGCTGAACTACGGCGCCTTCCCGTTTCGTCCCGCCGACATCGACGCCGTGCTGCTGACCCACGCCCATATCGACCATAGCGGCATGCTGCCGAAACTGGTGCGCGACGGTTTTGCCGGCAGCATCTTTGCGACCCGCGGCACCATCGACCTCTGCTCCTGGATGCTGCCGGATGCCGGCAACATCCAGGAAGCGGAAGTGGCCGCCCTCAACCGCCGCAATGCGGCGCGTGGGCGATCCGATGTGGCACCGATCTACACCCAGGCTGACGCCGTTGCTTCGCTGCAGTCGTTCAGGCCCGTCGACTACGAAAGCTGGGTCGACGTGATGCCGGGTGTTCGCGCCCGCTACTGGAATGCGGGCCACCTGCTCGGCTCGGCCTCGATCGAAATCGAAATTGCCGATGCGACCTCCCCTGGCCGGCCGCTGCGCCTGCTGGCGTCGGGCGATATCGGTCCGGAAGCAAAACTGTTGCAGCCCGATCCCAAGGCGCCGGCCGGCTTCGACTATGTGATCTCGGAATCGACTTACGGCGACCGAATCCGTCCCGTCACGACGCCGCAACAACGCCGCGAGCGTCTTGCGGCGGAAGTGCGCGATGCCGCCGGCGCCAAGGGCCCCCTGCTCATTCCGGCCTTCGCGGTCGAGCGCACCCAGGAACTGCTGGTCGATCTGGTCGACCTGATGGAGCGCGGCGACGTGCCGGCGGCCCCCATCTTCCTGGATTCGCCGCTGGCAATTCACGCCACCGAAGTATTCCGCAAGCATGCGGCCAGCCTCGACGGCGAGGCCGACATCAACGCCATCTTCCGCTCGCCGCATTTGCGCTTCACCGAGACGGTCAATGAAAGCAAGGCGATCGCCAAACTCACCGGCTTCCACATCGTGATCGCGGCAAGCGGCATGTGCGATGCCGGCCGCATCCGCCATCATCTCAAGCGCTGGCTGTGGAACAACCGCGCCACCGTGCTGCTGGTCGGCTATCAGGCACAGGGCACTTTGGGCCGCTTCCTGCAGGATGGCGTCAAGGCCGTGCGCATCCAGGGTGAGGAAATCAGGGTGGCCGCGCGCATTCGCATGCTCGACGAATATTCGGGCCATGCCGACGGTGCGGAAGTCGCGCGCTGGATCGCGGCGCGCCGGCCGATCGAACGCGGCCTCTTCCTCGTGCATGGCGAGGAAGCAGCGATCGCGGGCCTTGCCGAACGTGTCGCCGAGCGTATCGTTCCGGCCGCAAGAATTTACCAGCCGCTGCTCGACGATGCCTTCGAGCTCGCCGCGACCGAGCCGCGGCTGCTTGATGGCGCGCGCCGACGCCGGCTGGCGCCGGAGGCCGTCACGCATCTCGACTGGCACAACGACATGTCGCGGCTCATTCTCGACATCAACGACCAGATGCGGGCGGCCGCCGACGACCGCGCCCGCGGCGTCATCATCCGCCGCCTGCGTCGTGCGCTGGAAAATTCGGTGTAAACGGCGCCTGCCCAGCGGATGCCGGCGCCCGCAATGCATGCCGGTGCATATCGCCCGAGCCCCAGGCGCGCTTTACCCGGCCGCTGAATCCTGATCCTACTATCTGCCGACAGGCCGGGACCAACACCGGCAATATGGGGAGAGAGACCGCCATGAAGCTGGGTGCTGCGATTGCCGAAATCATGAAGCGCGAGGGCATCGAGATCCTCTGCGGCTATCCGGTCAATCACCTCATCGAATTCGCCGCCAACGTCAACATTCGCCCGGTCATGGTGCGGCAGGAGCGGATCGGCATGCATATGGCGGACGCGATCTCGCGCGTCACCTCGGGCGGCAGCATCGGATCGTTCTGCATGCAGCATGGCCCGGGCGCCGAGAACGCCATGGGCGGCGTTGCGCAGTGCTACGGCGAGTCGGTCCCCGTGCTGGTGCTGCCGATGGGCTATGCGCGCCGGCTCGCCAACATCGACCCCAACTTCAATTCCAGCCAGGCGATGAAGGCGTTCTCGAAATCCTCCGAGCCGATCGTCCTCGCCAGCGAAGTCTGCAACATCTTCCGCCGCGCCTTCACCAGGCTGAAGAACGGCCGCGGCGGGCCCGTCATCGTCGAAATTCCCGCCGACATGTGGAACGAGGAGGTGCCGGAGCCGCTGAACTACACGCCGGTGCTGCGCACGCGTTACGGCGCCGATCCCGTCCACGTAAAGGAAGCCGCCAGCCTCCTCGTCGGCGCAAAACGTCCGGTGATCTATGCCGGCCAGGGCGTGCACTACGCCAAGGCATGGCCGCAACTGAAACGGCTGGCCGAGCGGCTGGCGATCCCCGTGACGACCAGCCTCGGCGGAAAGTCGTCCTTTCCGGAAACGCATCCGCTGTCGCTCGGCTCCGGCGGACTTGCGGTGCCGCGCGCGGTGCCGAAATTTCTCGCCGAGGCCGATGTGATCTTCGGCATCGGCTGTTCCTTCACCGAAACTTCCTTCGGCATCGCGATGCCCAAGGGCAAGATCATCATCCACTCGACGCTCGATCCCGATCACCTCAACAAGGATGTCGAGGCCAGGATCGGTCTCGTCGGCGATGCCGGCCTCGTGCTCGACGCACTGCTGGAGGAAATCGGCAAGACTGTCACGACCGATCGCGACCGCAGCACTGTCGCCGCCGAGATCGCCGCCTCCCACAAGGAATGGCTCGCCAAGTGGATGCCGAAGCTGACCTCGAACGACGCACCGCTCAATCCCTATCGCGTGCTGTGGGACCTGCAGCACACCGTCGACATCAAGAACACCATCATCACCCATGATGCCGGCAGCCCCCGCGACCAGCTCTCGCCGTTCTGGAAGGCGGTGGAGCCCCTCACCTATATCGGCTGGGGCAAGACCACCCAGCTCGGCTACGGTCTTGGGCTCGCGATGGGCGCCAAACTGGCAAAGCCCGACAAGCTCTGCATCAACGTCTGGGGCGATGCCGCGATCGGCTTCACCGGCATGGATTTCGAGACCGCGGTGCGCGAGCGCATCCCGATCATGTCGATCCTGCTCAACAATTTCTCGATGGCGATCGAGCTCAAGGTGATGCCGATCTCGACCGAAAAATACCGCTCGACCGACATTTCAGGCGACTATGCCGCGATGGCGCGCGCCTTCGGCGGCTATGGCGAACGGGTGACCAGGCCCGAGGACATCATCCCCGCGATCAAGCGCGGCATCCAGAAGACGCAGGAAGGCATCCCGGTGCTGCTGGAATTCATCACCAGCAAGGAAACAGAGGTGTCGCGGCCCGGCACCTGATAACCGATGCCGCACGTCACCATCATCGAAACCGGGCTCGTCAGCCCCAAAAATCGCGAACATCACGGGACATATCCGCAGATGTTCGAGCAGATGATCCGTGCGGCGGACCCTTCGGTCACGTTCAATACGGTCAGCATCCCCGCCGGCGAGAAGCTGCCGGAGCCGCGTGAACTTGAGGCGATCCTCATCACCGGCTCCTCGGCCGGCGTGTATGATGGGTTCGACTGGATCGCGCCGCTGGAAGATTTCGTGCGCACCGCCCACGAGAACAAGGTGCCGATGGTCGGCGTCTGCTTCGGCCATCAGCTGATCGCGCAGGCGCTGGGCGGCGTGGCGCGCAAGTCGGACAAGGGCTGGGGCCTCGGCCGGCATGTCTATGACGTGGCGTCAGGCAATGGCATCATCGACGGCACGCGCGTCGCACTGGCCGCCTCGCATCAGGACCAGGTCATCACGCCACCGCCGGGCGCCAGGACCATCCTGTCCTCTGACTTCACCGAGCATGCCGGACTGCTCTATCCCGGCGGCACCACGCTGTCGGTGCAGCCGCATCCGGAATTCTCGGTCGGCTATGCGCTGGCCTGCTGCGAGATGGCCGGAAGCCGTGGCGGCGCACCCGAGAGCCTTGTGACGGCCGCCAAGGCGTCACTCGCCGATCCCCTGGAGAGCGCGAGCCTCGGTGCCGCGATCACACGCTTCCTTACGCGGCCAGGCTGAGGGAAGCGGCAGGCGGGACGAAAAACCGCTGCGGAAAGAGCGTCTTGGGCGCTGGCTCAAACGCTTCGGGAATGGAATAATCCGACCTGGAACCGCGGCGGTGCGCCGGATCGATGGGCCCTGCTCTCGCCCCGGCAATGGATTCTTGAATGGCGACGCTTCCCGAGGACATGTCGGTTGCGATCGACGAGCTGGAAACAGCCATCGCCGAGATCGAGTCGCGCCTCGAATCCGCCCGCGCCGAGCGTGACGAGGCGAAAGGACGCCAGGTCGAGCTCGAGATCGAGAATGCGAACCTGCGACGCGAGCTGGCCCATGCGAAGGAAGGCCAAGGCGCCGAGAACGCGCAGCTAATCAAGGAAGCGCGGGAGCGGCAGGCCGCGACGGCGGAAATCCTGCGCGCCATCGCCGATCGTTCCGGCGACTCCGACCGCCTGCTTGAGCTGATCGCGGAAACCACCGCGCGCCTGTTCGGCGCTCCCAGCGTCCGGATATCGCTGGTCGACGGCGAACAATGGGGCAAGTGGATCAATTTCGGCGCCAGCGCCGAGCGGGTGCAGGACAGGATCGCCGCCGAGCGGCCGCGCTTCGGGGGAGACAATCTGCCGGGCGCGGTGCTGCGCGACAATCGGCAGATCCATATTCCCGACCTCGACAACATCGATCCCGCGATGGCGCACTGGCCTGTGGTGGCGGCGCGGGCAGCGGGCACGCGCACGGTCGCCGCCACCCCGCTTCGTCGCGAGGGCAAGCCGATCGGCGTCATGATCGTCTACCGCGACAGACTGGCGCCCTTCACCGACGAGGAACTCGCCCTCCAGCAGAGCTTTTCCGATCAGGCCGTGATCGCCATCGAGAACGCGCGGCTGTTCAACGAGACGGCGCAGGCGCTGGAGCGGCAGACCGCGACCGCCGACATCCTCAAGGTCATCGCGTCCTCGCCATCGGATGTACAGCCGGTATTTCAGGCCATCGCTGATAGCGCCAAGCGCCTGCTCGACGGCTTTACTGCCACCGTCTTGCACTTCCGCGGCGATCAGCTTCATCTCGTCGCGTTCACGCCGACGAGCCCCGAAGCCGACGAAGGCCTGAAAGCGTCGTTTCCGCGACCCGTGGCCGCCTTTCCGATCTTCGGCATGGTGCGCGACGGCGTGACCCTCCAGTTCCCCGACACCGAGGCCGAGAACGTGCCGGCGACGTTCCGCGATCTCGGGCGCATGCGCGGTTTCCGCAGCGTACTGTTCGTGCCGCTGATGAACCAGGGCAAGGCCGTCGGCATTCTCAGCGTCACCCGCACCGAGCCCGGCGCATTCGCCGACCATCACTTGCAACTGTTGCAGACCTTCGCCGACCAGGCAGTGATCGCGATCGAGAACACGCGCCTGTTCAATGAGACCAAGGAAGCGTTGGAACGGCAGACCGCCACCTCCAACATCCTGCGGGTCATCGCAAGTTCACCGTCGGACGTTCAACCGGTGTTCGATACGATCGCCGAAAACGCTCGACGCCTGTGTGGCGGCCACACGTCAATTGTGACGCGGGTAGCCAACGACATGGTCCACCTGGCTGCATCGTCCTCCGATGTCGATGTAAGCGACAAGGAACTCCGCGCCGCGTTTCCGAATCCTCTTTCATTCGAAGGTATCCACCCTCGGGTTGCGCGAAGCGGAGAGCTGGCATTCCGGTACGATATCGAGAATGAGCCCGACGTAACGCCCCGCCTGAGAGACGCTGCGCGGGCGAGAGGTTATCGCAGCATCCTCGTTGTCCCGATGATGCGCGAAGGCGTTGCGATCGGCACCATCGGCGTGACACGACGCGAGCCTGGATTGTTTTCGGACAATTTCATCGAGCTGCTGCAGACCTTTGCCGATCAGGCGGTGATCGCCATCGAGAACACAAGGCTGTTCAACGAGACCAAGGAAGCGCTGGAGCGGCAAACCGCAACCGCCGATATCCTGAAGGTCATCGCCTTCTCGCCATCGGACACCTCACCGGTGTTCGAAGCGATCGCGAGCAGTGCGAAGCGGCTACTCGGCGGCTTTTCGTGCGCGGTGTGGCGCTTTATCGACGGCAAGGTTCATCTCGCCGCGTTCACACCAACCACTCCGGCTGCCGACGCGGCGCTTAGGGCGGATTTCCCTCAGCCGGTCGAGAATTTCGAGGCGTTCCGGCTGGCCCAGCATGGCGAGCCATTCCCGATCCCGGACACCGAAGAAATAGGGCACGCACCTCTTAGGGATATCGCGCGGCTCCATGGCTTCCGCAGCATGATATTCGTGCCATTGATGAACGGTGGAGTTCCGGTCGGACTTATCGCCCCCACCCGCGCTGAGCCCGGCGGGTTTGCGCCCCATCACGTTCAGCTGCTGCAGACTTTTGCCGATCAAGCGGTGATTGCGATCGAGAACACCCGCCTGTTCAACGAGACGCAGGAAGCGCTGGAGCGGCAGACCGCTACCGCCGACATCCTTAAGGTCATCGCGTCTTCGCCATCGGACGTGCAACCAGTATTCGACGCCATCGCGGATAGCGCCAACCGACTGATCGGCGGGTTCTCTGCGGCAGTGTTTCGCTTTATCGACGGCGCCGTGCATCTGACGGCCTTCACGCCGATCAACCCGACGGCGGATCAGGTGCTGAAGAACTCGTTCCCGCAATCGCTTTCCGGCTACCCGCCGCTGGCGCTCATCAAGAGTGGCGAGACGGTGCAAATCGCCGATACCGAAGCCTTGCAGGACGTGCAGCGCGACATCGCCCGCGCGCGCGGCTTCCGCAGCCTGTTGCTGGTCCCGCTCGTGCGTTCCGGGAAGGCGATCGGCATGGTCATCACGACACGGGTGCAGCCCGGTCGATTCTCGAGTCACCACGTCCAGTTGCTGCAAACCTTCGCCGACCAGGCCGTCATCGCGATCGAGAACACGCGGCTGTTCAACGAGACCAGGGAAGCGCTGGAGCGGCAGACCGCCACCGCCGACATTCTGAAAGTCATCGCTTCCTCGCCGTCGGATGTGCAGCCGGTGTTCGACGCCATCGTGCATAGCGCGAACCGCCTGATCGGCGGCTTTTCGACCGCCGTGTTCCGTTACGGCGGCGGCAAGATTCACCTCGCCGCCTTCACCCGGACCGATGCGGAAAGCGACGCCGCGCTGCGCTCCTCCTTCCCGGTCCCGCTGGAAGCCTTCCCGCCCTATCAACTTACCCTTAACGGATCGCCCGTCGAGCTGCCGGACACCGAGGCCGAACCTTCGGCGCGCGACATTGCACGGGCGCGCGGCTATCGCAGCATGTTGTTCGCGCCGCTGATGAACGAGGGCGTGGCCGTCGGCGTCATCACGGTGACGCGGACCACGACTGGTTCGTTCGGCGAGCAGCATTCCCGCCTGCTACAGATGTTCGCCGACCAGGCCGTGATCGCGATCAAGAACGTGGGCCTGTTCAACGAGGTCAAGGAAGCGCTGGAGCGACAGACCGCGACGGCCGACATCCTGAAGGTGATCGCCGGTTCGCCGGCGGATACGGCACCGGTGTTCGAGGCGATCGCCCACAGCGCCAAGCGGCTGCTCGCCGGTTACTCCGCGTCCGTCTTCCGGTTTACCGACGGTATCGCTCATGTCGCCGCGTTCACATCGACGAGTCTGGTGGCCGATGAATTGTTCCGAACCACCTTTCCGCGGCCGTTGGACGAGTTCGAGCCATTCCAGTTGGCGCAGCACGGCAAACCTATTCCGATTGAGGACGCCGAAGAGATCACGCACACGCAGATCAGGGAAATTGCCCGCGCGCGCGGTTTCCGCAGCATGCTGTTCGTACCCCTGATGAGCGGCGGCGCTCCAATAGGCATTATCGCCGTCACCCGTCTGGAGACGGGATCGTTTGCGCCGCATCACGTCGAGCTGCTGCAGAGCTTCGCCGACCAGGCGGTGATCGCCATCGAGAACACGCGCCTGTTCAACGAGGTCAAGGCACGCACCGATGATCTCAGCGAGGCGCTGGAACAGCAGACCGCGACCGCCGACGTGCTCAAGCTGATCAGCCGCTCGGCTTTCGACCTGCAGCCGGTGCTGGATACGCTGACGGAATCGGCCGCAAAACTCTGCGATGCCGACATGGGCGCGATCGCGCTCAAGGACGAGCGCGGCTTCTATCACGCGACCAACTACAACTTCCCGGTCGACTGGGTGCGGGTGGCCGATGTTCATCGGCTGCAGCCGGGCAAGGACAGCGTCATCGGCCGCGCGCTGCTCGCCCGCGGCGCCGTCCAGATTGCCGACGCATTGACCGATCCGGACTATGCCTACTCCGACATGCAGCAGGTCGCGGGCTATCGCTCCCTGCTCGGCGTTCCCATGATGCGCGGCGGCGAGCCGGTCGGCGTGCTGTTCCTCGGCCGCAAAGTCGTCAAGCCCTACTCGGAACGGCAGGTCGAGCTGGTCTCGACCTTCGCCGACCAGGCCGTGATCGCGATCGAGAACACGCGTTTGTTCAACGAGGTAAAGGCCAAGACGCGCGACCTCGAAGAGACGCTGCAGCAACAGACCGCCACCGCTGACGTGCTCAAGGTGATCAGCCGTTCGGCGTTCGACCTCGACTCTGTCATGAACACGTTGACACAGTCGGCGTCCGAATTGTGCAAGGCGGATTTCAGTGCGCTCTACCTCCAGGAAGGTGAGGCTCTTGTCGCGCGCGGCGTCGCTCATCTCGAGGCCGCGCAGGCGGATTTTCTCCGGCGGACACCGATTCCGCTCGACGACTCAACTTATATGAGTCGAACCTTCCAAGCCGGTGTGGTGCGCAACATCGCCGACCTCGAAAACCTGTCCGAAATTGGACAAGTCAAGCGATTCGGCGAAGTCCTCGGGTTCAAGTCCATCCTTTTCGTTCCATTGATGCGCGAGGGACGCAGCGTAGGCATATTCGCGCTCGCGCGCGCGCGGACGGGAGAGTTTTCGCAGCGTGAGGTCGAACTGGTCCAGACCTTCGCCGACCAGGCCGTCATCGCCATCGAGAACGTCCGCCTGTTCGACGAAGTGCAGGCCAGGACGCGCGATCTCAGCGAATCGCTGCAGCAGCAGACAGCGACCGCCGATGTGCTAAAGGTAATCAGCCGTTCGGCGTTCGACCTGACGGCAGTGATGAATACCCTCACCCGCTCCGCTTCAGCACTGTGTAGCGCAGATCTCAGTGCCCTGTTTCTCCGTGAAGGCGATGTGCTGGTCATGAGGGGACACTC
This sequence comes from Bradyrhizobium sp., assembly GCA_021732175.1. Taxonomy (GTDB): domain Bacteria; phylum Pseudomonadota; class Alphaproteobacteria; order Rhizobiales; family Xanthobacteraceae; genus Bradyrhizobium. Next base: position 5,033 of record JAKFVP010000066.1, on the reverse strand, counting down.
CGAGCTCGATGACGGTTTGGCGGAGTTCCTCCGCCAAACCTCGGTCCCGATCAACGAAACCAGCTACTTCGGTCGTAGCGCGCTGAGCGGCACGATTGCCCATATTCCGGATTTCGAGAACGCAGCCAACAAGGCGACAAACGTATTTCAGGAAAAGCTCGGCTTTAGGACCCTGCTCATCGTCCCGCTGATGCGGGAAGCCCGCTGCATCGGAGTGTTCGCATTGACGCGCAATCGCGTCGACCCGTTCTCTCCGAAGCAGATCGAACTGGTCCAAACCTTCGCCGACCAGGCCGTGATCGCCATCGAGAATGTCCGCCTGTTCGACGAGGTGCAGGCGCGGACGGAGGAGCTGACCGAATCCCTGCAGCAGCAGACCGCGGTCGGCGACGTGCTCAAGGTGATCAGTCGCACGACCTTCGACCTGCAGCCGGTGCTCGATACCCTCGTCAACACGGCGGCGATTCTGTGCAACGCCGACATGGCCTTCATCATGCGCCGCGTCGGCGACGAGTACCGCGCCGGCGCCGCCGTCGGCTACACCGAAGCCTATATCGACTTCCTCACCAACAACCCGCTGGCGGTCGACCGCGGCTCGGTGACCGGCCGAGCCGTGCTGGAACGACGCCCGGTGCAGATTCTGGACGTGGCGGCCGACCCCGAATACACGCTGCGGCAAACGACCGAGTTGGCCGGGCAGCGCACCACCCTCGGCGTGCCGTTGCTGCGCGAGAACGAGCCGATCGGCGTGATCGTGCTGGCGCGTTCGCGCGTCGAGGCGTTCACGCAGAAGCAGATCGACCTCGTCGCTACCTTCGCCGACCAAGCGGTGATCGCGATCGAGAACGTCCGCCTGTTCGACGAGCTGCGCCAGCGCACCGGCGATTTGTCGGAGGCCCTCACCTACCAGACCGGCAGCGCCAATATCCTGCGCGTGATCGCGTCCTCTCCGACCGACGTCCGGCCGGTGCTGACCGCGATCGTCGAGAACGCCTGCGCGGTTTGCGATGCCAATGACGCAATTGTATTCCTCGAAGAGGGCGGCGAACTCCGCTCGGCAGCGCATCACGGCCCGATCCCCGAGGGAGTTGTTACGCTTCCGATCACGCCGACCCGTGTCGTTGGCAGGACCTTTATCGAGCAAACGCCCGTGCACGTGCGGGATCTCCAATCCGAGGAAGGCGCGGAATACCCCGACGGACAGGAACTCGCCTTGCGGTTTGGCCATCGCACCGTCCTCGCCGTGCCGCTGCTGCGGGAGGGCAAAGGCGTCGGCGTGATCATGCTTCGCCGCAACGAGGTCCAACCGTTCAACAACGAGCAGATCAGGCAGCTGCAAACCTTCGCCGACCAGGCGGTGATCGCCATCGGCAATGTGCGCCTGTTCGAGGAAGTGCAGGCCAGGACACGCGATCTGACCGAAGCGCTTACCTATCAGACCGGCAGCGCCAACATCCTGCGCGTCATCGCATCGTCACCGACCGATGTGAAGCCGGTGCTGCAGGCGATCGTCGAAAGCGCCTGCGAGCTCTGCGACGCATATGACGCGATGCTGCGGCTGAAGAACGGAGATCATCTCGACTTCAGCGCGCATCACGGGCCGATTCCGGTGGTTGAAGACAGCGTTCCGATCAGCCGGAACTGGACTGCCGGCCTGGCGGTCATCGAACAGAAAACCGTGCATATTCACGATCTTCTTTCGTCCGAGGGAGACGCTTTCCCCGGCGCGCGGGAGCGCGCACGCCGATTCGATCTTCGCACGATCCTGACAGTGCCGCTGCTGCGCGAGGGCGAGAGCATCGGCGCAATCATGCTTCGCCGCAACGAAGTGAACCCCTTCAGCGACAAGCAGATCGCGCTACTGCAGACCTTCGCCGACCAGGCCGTCATCGCCATCGGCAATGTGCGGTTGTTCGAGGAGGTGCAGGCCAGAACACGCGAGCTGTCGGAGGCGCTGACTTATCAGACCGGCAGCGCCAACATCCTGAAGGTGATCGCCTCCTCGCCGACCGACATCAAGCCCGTCCTCACCGCCATCGTCGAAAGCGCCTGCGAGCTTTGCGGGGCCTATGATGCAGTCTTGCGCCTGAAAAAGGACGACCAGCTCGAAATCGGGGCCCATCATGGCGTCGTGCCGGCGGACTGGAATTTGGCGGAGATCAATCCGAACTGGACGGCCGGACGCGCGATTCTCGAACTGCGACCGGTGCATGTGCATGACATGAGTTCGTCCGAGGGCGACACATTCCCCGATGCACAGGCGCGGGCACGCGAACAGGGCCACCGCACCATCCTGAGCCTCCCGTTGCTCAGGGAAGCTAACGCTATCGGCACGCTTACACTTCGCCGGCTCGAAGTGAACCCTTTCACAGACAAGCAGATTGCATTGCTGCGAACTTTCGCCGATCAGGCCGTGATCGCCATCGGCAATGTCCGGCTGTTCGAGGAAGTGCAGGCCAGGACACGTGAACTCACGGAGTCTCTGCAGCAGCAGACGGCAACGTCCGACGTGCTTCAGGTCATCAGTTCCTCGCCCGGCGATCTGGCACCCGTGTTCGAAAAAATGCTGGTGAATGCGACGAGCGTCTGCGGTGCGGAATTCGGATCATTGCTCTTGATCGAAGAGGGCTCGATACGGGTGGCCGCACAACACAATGTGCCCGCCGCATTCGCCGCCGTTCGGGAAAAGCGGGTCCTTGCCCCCCACCCGGACAGCCCCCTGGCGGTGGCGATCCGCACCAAACAGGTGATTCACGAGGCCGACCTGCGAACCACCGAGCCCTATCTCGAGCGCCATCCGGGAATGCTTGAACTGGTCGATCTGGGCGGCGTTCGCACGATCGCCATTGTGCCGATGCTCCGGGACGACGAAGTGATCGGTGCGATATCGGTGTATCGCAACGAGGTGCAGCTCTTCAGCGACAAGCAGATCGAGCTGTTGAGCAATTTCGCCAAACAGGCGGTCATTGCCATCGAAAATGCCCGCCTGCTGAGCGAATTGCGCCAGCGCACCAGCGACCTCACAAAATCGCTCGACGACCTCCGCACCGCGCAGGACCGGCTGGTGCAGACCGAGAAGCTGGCCTCGCTGGGCCAGCTCACTGCGGGCATCGCGCACGAGATCAAGAATCCGCTCAACTTCGTCAATAATTTTGCAGCCCTTTCAGCCGAGTTGACCGAGGAGTTGAACGAGACTCTGAAGCCGGCGGAGCTGGCTGAAAAGCTCCGCACCGAGGTCGACGAGCTGACCGGGCTCTTGAAGTCCAACCTCGAAAAGGTCGTGCAGCACGGCAAGCGCGCCGATTCCATCGTCCGCAACATGCTGCTGCATTCGCGCGAGGGCGGCGGCGAGCACCGGCCCTCCGACATCAACGCGCTGATCGAGGAGAGCCTCAACCTCGCCTATCACGGCGCTCGCGCCGAACGGCCGGATTTCAACGTCACGCTGGAGCGCGATTTCGATTCCGCAGCGGGCGAGATCGACCTGTTTCCGCAGGAGATCACCCGCGTGATCCTCAACATGGTCTCGAACGGCTTTTATGCCGTGACCAAGCGCCGCAAGGAAGGCGGCGATGCCCTCTTCGAGCCGATACTGCGGGCGAGCACGAAAAACCTCGGCGATGCCGTCGAAATCCGCATCCGCGACAACGGGACCGGCATTGCGGTGGAAGTGAAGGACAAGATGTTCAACCCCTTCTTCACCACCAAGCCGGCGGGCGAAGGGACGGGCCTGGGCCTGTCGATGAGCCACGACATCATCGTGAAACAACATGGCGGCACAATTGACGTGCATACTGAACAAGGCCATTTCACCGAATTCCGCATCGTGTTGCCGCGAACAAGCAATTTTGCAGATAAATCCAGAGGATAGCCGTGAGTGTTCTGGTTCTGGTTGTTGATGACGAGCCCGACGTCGAGGCCCTGTTCCGCCAGCAATTCCGCCGCGACCTGCGCGCGGAACGCTTCATCATGGATTTCGCCAACTCCGCGCCGGATGCGCTCGCCCGCGTCGGCGACACCCGGGAGCATTCGCTGATCCTGATCCTGTCCGACATCAACATGCCCGGGATGACGGGGCTGGAGATGCTGCCCAAGGTCAAGGCAATCCGCCCCGAAGTGCCCGTGATCATGATCACCGCCTATGGCGATGCCGACACCAGGCGCAAGGCGCTGGAGAACGGGGCCACCGGGCTGCTCACAAAACCGATCGATTTTTCGCTGCTGCGCGAGGAAATCGACACGCGGCTGGCGGCGGCGAACTGACCGCTACTCGGCCAGTTCAGCCGGCGGCGTACCGGGCCCGGCGAGCGGCCGTTCTTCCATCACGATCAAGCAGGCGGCCGCGCAGGTCATCATCAGCGCCGCCGCGCCGAATACCCAGCGGAACGCGGTGATCATGTCGGACGCCGCGATCGAGCCGACCGCGCCGCGATGCTCGCCCGCGAGCTGGATGTCGGCGCCCAATGCCATCAACAGGATGGCGGTGAAAGCTGCCACCGTGAATGAGGCCATCAGCGCGCGGAAGAAGTTCATCGCGCCCGTCAGCGTGCCGATCTGGGCGCGCGTCACCGAGTTCTGCAGCGAGACCACGCTGACCGGGAACGTCGTGCCCAGGCCAAGTGCGAATACCGACATCAGCGCCAGCAGGCCCCACAGCGGCAGCGTGGTGAAGGCGAGCGCAAAGCCGGAGACCACCGCGACGGATGTGCCGGCGATGGCAACCCGCTTGTAATGCCTGGCGCGCGCCATGGTGCGGCCGGCGATTGCCGCGCCGCAGGTCGAGATCGCCGCGAGCGGGATCAGCGCCAGGCCAGCCTCGCTGGGGTTGAGGTGATAGACCACCTCGTAATAGAGCGGCAGGTGCACGGTGAGGCCCATGATCGCGCCGAGCGCGCAGCCGCCCGCGGTGATCGCGTAAGGCGCGACGGTGCCGCCGAGCAGCGGCAGCGGCAGGAACGGCTCTTCCGCCCTGCCCGCATACCAGACGAACAACAGCGCCAGCGCGATCGCCGAGCCCACCATCGACAGGATGG
>JAKFVP010000065.1 GCA_021732175.1 Bradyrhizobium sp. | reverse complement strand
CCCGCAAGCTACCGGCGGATCACCCAGGAATTCGCCTATTGGGACGACATCGCCGTGCATTTCCGCGGCAGCGTGCACCGCGTTGGCGGCAACGGCTTTTGCGGCTGCTCGCGCCGCACGCTCCTGATGTTGCTGCAGGAGCGCGCGCGGGAGCTGGGCGTTGTCTTGCATTTCGAGACCGAGATTGCCGACGACAATGATCCGCGGCTCGCCGGCGCCGACCTCGTCGTGCTCGCCGACGGCATCAACAGCCGCTTCCGCGAAAAATACACCGCGCATTTCGAGCCCGAGGTTGATCTCCGCTCTAACGTGTTCGCCTGGATGGGCTCGACCAAGCCGCTCGACGCCTTCACCTTCATCTTCCAGGAGACCGAGTGGGGCCCCTTTATCGCGCACGCCTATCAATATGAGCCGGGCCATTCGACCTGGATTTTCGAGACCGATCCCGCGACCTTCGCGCGCGCCGGCCTGAAGGGCCTCGACGAGCGGCAATCCGCCGACCGCATGGCGAAGATTTTCGGCTGGTTCCTCGATGGCCATCCGCTGCTGATCAACCGCTCGATGTGGCGCAATTTCCCGATGATCCGCACCAAGCGCTGGGTCAGAGGCAACATGGTGCTCTTGGGCGACGCCAAGGCGACCGCGCATTTCTCGATCGGTTCCGGCACCAAGCTCGCGATGGAAGACGCGATTGCGCTGGCGGATGCCATGAAGGGCGCATCGTCGATATCGGCCGCGCTCGATCGCTACGAGCACGGAAGGCGCGAGGAGGTCGAGAAGACCCAGCACGCCGCCGACGTCTCGCTGGTCTGGTTCGAGCATGTCGACCGCTTCTGGGAGTTCGATCCCGTCCAGTTCGCCTTCGGCGTCATGACGCGCTCCAAGGCGATCACCTATGACAATTTGAATTTGCGCGCGCCCGGCTTCGTCGCCGAGGTCGACAAGGCCTTTGCGCGGCAGGTGCGCGCAGGCGGATTCGACGTCAACGTCGACAAGCCCGTGGTGCCGATGTTCCAGCCATTACGCTTGAGAGAAATGACGCTTTCGAACCGCGCCGTGGTCTCGCCGATGTGCATGTACTCGGCAAAGGAGGGCGTGCCCGGCGATTTCCATCTCGTGCATTACGGCGCGCGCGCCATCGGCGGCGCCGGCCTGATCTTCACCGAGATGGTGTGTGTTGGCCGCGATGCCCGCATCACGCCAGGCTGCGCCGGCCTGTGGAACGACGAGCAACAGGCCGCCTGGCGCCGCATTGTCGATTTCGTCCATGCCAATTCGGCCGCCAAGATCTGCCTGCAGCTCGGTCACGCCGGCCGCAAGGGCGCCACCAAGCTAATGTGGGACGGCATGGACCGTCCGCTGGAGCAGGGCGGCTGGGACGTGGTGTCGGCCTCGCCGATTCCTTATTTCCCCGACAGCCAGGTGCCGCGCGAGCTCGACCGTGCGGCGATGGACAGGATCAAGGCCGACTTCGTCGCCGCGGCCGAGCGCGGCTCGGCCTGCGGCTTCGACATGCTGGAGCTGCACTGCGCCCACGGCTATCTGCTGGCGAGCTTCATCTCGCCGCTCACCAACCGCCGCAGCGATGAATATGGCGGCTCGCTGCAAAACCGCCTGCGCTTTCCGCTCGAGGTGTTCGAAGCCATGCGCGCGGCCTGGCCGGCGCACAAGCCGATGTCGGTACGCATCTCTGCAACCGATTGGGCCGAGGGCGGCATCACCGGCGACGATGCAGTCGCCATCGCGCGCGCCTTTGCCGAAGCCGGCGTCGATCTCGTCGATGTCTCCACCGGCCAGACCGTGCGCGATGCGCAGCCGGTCTATGGCCGCATGTTCCAGACCCCGTTCTCCGACCAGGTCCGCAACGAGGCGCGCGTCGCCACCATGTGCGTCGGCAACATCACCACGGCGGATCAGGTCAACACCATCCTGGCCGCCGGCCGCGCCGACCTCGTCGCGCTGGGCCGGCCGCATCTGATTGACCCGTCCTTCACGCTCAAGGCCGCCGGCTGGTACGGGGTGGACGTGTCCTGCCCGCCGCAATATCTGCCCGGCAAGGAGCAGATTTTCCGCAATAGCGTCCGCGACCGCCAGGATTTCGAGGACCTCAAGATTAAGGCTAAGCCCAAGACCCGGGTTGAGCTGAAGGCAGAGGGGGCAAAGCCGCTTGCGGCGGAGTAACGGACCGTGGCACCCTCTTTCTGCTCCCTCGCCCCGCTCTTGCGGGGAGAGGGTTGGGGTGAGGGGCCTCTCTCCCAGCAACGATTGTCGAGAGACCTGTACCCCCTCACCCGGATCGCAAGGGCGACATAGCCGAAGCTCGCCTTCGGCGTTTTTAAAGACGGCCGCCGAAGGCGGCCTGTTGCCTCTCCCCGCAAGCGGGGAGAGGTGGAGAAGAGTGTGTGGAGTAACGGGCGATGAAGGCGATTATCGTCGGTGGTGGAATTGGCGGCCTGACCACGGCCTTGATGCTGCGGGCGCGCGGCATCCATTGCGAGCTCTATGAGCAGGCCGACACCATCCGCGAACTCGGCGTCGGCATCAACACGCTGCCGCACGCCATCCGCGAACTCGCAGGCCTTGGTCTTCTTGACAAGCTCGATGCCGCCGCCATCAGAACCTTCGAACTGTTCTATCTCACCCGTCACGGCCAGCAGGTCTGGCACGAGAAGCGCGGCCTCGATGCCGGCCATGAGGTGCCGCAGTTTTCCGTGCATCGCGGCCGCCTGCAGGGCGTGATCCATCAGGCCGTGATCGAGCGTCTCGGACCGGAAGCGATCCGCACCGGCTGCCGGCTCGGCGCGTTCACACAGGACGAGGGCGGCGTCAGCGCCTTCTTCTTCGACCGCAACGGCGCGCATGTCCACACTGCGCGCGGCGACATCCTGATCGGCGCCGACGGCATCCATTCCAAGGTGCGCGAGACGCTGTTTCCTGAAGAGGGGCCGCCGGTCTGGAACGGCCTGATGCTGTGGCGCGGCGCGCGCGACTGGCCGGTGTTCCTCACCGGCAAATCCATGATCATCGCCGGCGGACTCAATGCCAAGGCAGTCGTCTACCCCATCGCGGAAGGAACCAGCCCGGCGACGCGCCTGACCAACTGGGCGGTGCTGGTGAAAATCGGCGACGGCACGTCGCCGCCGCCGCGGCGCGAGGACTGGTCGCGCCTCGGCAATCGCGACGAGCTGATGCCGCATGTCGCGGGCTTCTCCATCCCGCAGGTCGATTTCAAGGGGCTGGTCAATGCCACGCCCGAATTCTGGGAATATCCCTGCTGCGACCGCGATCCGCTGCCGCATTGGTCGAGCGGCCGCGTCACGCTGCTCGGCGACGCCGCCCATCCGATGTATCCGGTCGGCTCCAACGGCGCCTCGCAGGCGATCCTCGACGCGCGCTGCCTTGCCGACCTGCTGGCACGATCGGAGCACCCCCGCCAGGCGCTGGCGGCCTACGAGAAGCAGCGCCTGCCGATGACGGCTGACATCGTCGCCTCCAACCGCCGCGGCGGGCCGGAAGGCGTGATCGACGCCGTCGAGCAGCTCGCGCCGCAGGGCTTTGGCGACATCGAGTCCGTGCTCTCTTACGAGCAGCGCGAAGCCATCGTGCGCGGCTATGCGGCGAAGGCGGGCTTTGCGGCACGCGTGGTTGCGCGGTCGTAGTCGGGATTAGAGCTTGCGCATAATGTCTGTCTGGTCTTCGCTCAAATTCAACTGCGGCCGGGAGATCGCCAATCGATTTGTCATCGCTCCGCTGACAACCGATGCCTCCCGTGAAGACGGTACGGCTCCCGACAACGAGCTCGAATTTGTCCGGCGGCGCGCCGCCAGCGGATTTGGTGCCGTCATTTCTTCCGCCGCTTATGTCGCAGAGGATGGGCGCTCCTGGCAGGGCATAGGCGCGGCGCACGAGGGACATTTGCCCAGTCTGCGCCGGCTCGCTGAAGCGATGCGCGCCGCAGGCGGGCTTGCGATCCTGCAAATCTACGACGGCGGGCGCATTGCGAAACCCGAGCTGATCGGGGAACAAATGATGCGCGCGCCGTCTGCGGTTGCGTCGCTCCGTCCGGGGGCCAGGACGCCACGGGCGATGACCTCGGACGAGGTCGAAAACCTGATCGCAAGCTTTCGCGACGCGGCTTCGCTGGCTCGAAAAGCTGGCTTCGACGGCGTCGAGATCCACGGCGCCAACCATTACGCCGTTCATCAATTCTTTTCGCCCCGTGCCAATCGCCGCGACGACAAGTGGGGCGGCACGCTTGCCAAGCGCATGAATTTTCCGCTCGCGGCGGCGCAGGCCGTTCGCGACGCACTCGGCCCGAAGCTGATCGCGGGATTTCGCGTGACGCCTTTCGAGGTCGAAGCGGACGGCTATACGCTCGAGGACGCCAAGCTTCTGTGCAGCGAACTTGCCAAACTGAATCTCGACTACATCTCCGTTTCGCAGGATGATTACCGGATGAGCCGGCCTGCGCCGGAGACGCGTGTCTATAGCGGTCCGGTCGAGCGGAGTAACACTCCGTCGGAAAGTCCCGTCACCGCGTTTGCGCGCGTCATCGCCGGCCGCAGCGCGGTCATGGCCAGCGGCGGGATCAAGACGTGCGCGGATGCCGAAGGCGCGATCAAGCTGGGAGCCGATCTCGTCGCCGTCGGACGCGCCGTGGTGGTCGATCCGGAATGGCTGTCCAAGGTGCGGAGCAAGAGCGAAGCGTCAATCCTTGCGGGATTGCCGAAGGAGGCGAGCGAGATCGCCGGGGCCTTGAGCATTCCGCCGCGCATGGTCGAATATCTGCTCAGCCGTCCGGGCTGGATTCCGCGTCTCTAGTCGTGGCTAGCCTCGGCAATCCAGAGCATTGACGTAAATCAAGGGCGATGAAGCGCGCCCCGCTACTCCTTTTTCGAAAGTGGCAGGGAGGGCTCACGATGTCGATCGACCGTCGCCAGGCACTTGCGGTACTCGGTGCCGCCGTTTCGACCCTCGCAATTTCGCGCGCTGCACGCGCCGAGTTCGATGGTCCGATTGTCCGTGCGCTGGAAGGCGGTGAAGATTTCTGGCTCGCCCAGGACGCCTACATTTACGGATATCCGCTGGTGACGATGGAGATGACCCGCCGGGTCATGAGCAACGTCGCCTCGCCGGAAGGGACACGCGCGCCGATGGGGCAATTCGTCAAGATGCGCAAGTACCCGGATGCCAGTTTCAGGGACGTAACGGCGCCCAACGCCGATACGCTTTACGCGTCAGCCTGGATCGATGTCGGGGATGAGCCCTGGGTCCTGAGCACGCCGGACATGAAGGACCGCTATTTCCTGTTCCCGATGCTCGATGGCTGGACCAACGTCTTTCAGGTGCCGGGCAAGCGCACCACCGGCACGAAGGCGCAGACCTATGCGATCACCGGGCCCGGCTGGAAGGGGACGCTTCCCGCCGATGTGAAGGAATACAAATCTCCGACCAGCCTCGTCTGGATCCTGGGCCGGATCTACTGCACCGGCACGCCGGAGGACTATGCGGCCGTGCACGCCGCGCAGGATGCGCTCAAGCTCGTGCCGCTCAGCGCCTACGGCAAATCCTATGCGCCCCCGGCGGGCAAGGTCGATGCTTCCATCGACATGAAGACGGCGGTTCGCGATCAGGTCAACCGGCTGGATGCCGCCGCCTACTTCACCCTTCTGGCGCAACTGATGAAGCGCAATCCGCCGGCGGCCGCCGACGCAGCCGAGGTCGCCAAGTTCGCGGACATCGGCCTTGTCCCCGGCAAGGATTTTGATGCGAGCAAATTCAACGCCGCATTCGCCAAGCGGATCCCGCAGGTGGCTTTCGACCGCATCATGCTGCAGTTCAAGGTCAACAAGGCGATCAGGAACATCAACGGCTGGGCCTTCGATTCCGAGGCCGGGATCTATGGCACCAACTATCTCAACCGTGCCCTTGTCACCGCAATCGGCCTTGGCGCCAATCGCATCCAGGATGCCTGTTACCCGACATCGCAGAAGGACGCCGACGGCAAGGCGTATGTTGGCAGCAACAAATACGTCATGCGCTTTCCGAAAGGCCAGCTTCCGCCGGTCGGCGGCTTCTGGTCGCTGACGATGTATGACGAGAACTATTTCTTCGTCCCCAATCCCATCAACCGCCAATCCCTCAGTGCCCGCCAGAATCTCAAAGCGAATCCGGACGGCTCTGTCGATCTCTACATCCAGAAGGACAGCCCGGGCACCGACAAGGAGAGCAACTGGCTTCCCGCGCCGGCAGGCAAGTTCGTCCTGATGCTGCGCATGTACTGGCCGAACGAAAAATCGCCGTCGATCGTCAACGGCACCTGGAAGCCGCCGCCCGTGCGGAAGGTGACAGGCGCCTGATGCTGATCACGACGCCTTCGCAATTGACCTTCCGGCATGCTCATGGCGCGCCAGTTGTCCCGTAATCGACTTCGGTTGCCTTCCAGCCCTCTTCGTGCCGGCGCCAGTAGAGGTCATGGATCGCTCTTGCGATACGGCCCGGGCGGCCGTCGCCGACCTCGCGGCCGTCGAGTTTGGTGACGGGCATGATGCCGCCCGCGGTCGACGTGATGAATATCTCGTCCGAGGCACGCAGCTCGGCGGCTTGCAGCGGCCGAACCTCGCAGGCGATCTGCAGTTCCGGCGCCAGTTCGATCACCGTCCTGCGCGTCATCCCTTCGAACACACCGCGGTCGGGCGTCACGATGCGGCCGTTCTTGACCGAGAAGATGTTGAAGCCGGGGCCTTCGGTGATATTGCCGTCCCGATCCGGAAGCACCGGGACGATCGCGCCCTTGTCGTAAGCCTCGAACACGGCCATCGTCAGGTCGAGCCAATGAAAGTTCTTGAACCGCGGGTCGACCGCTTCCGGAGGGATACGCTGGGTTGACGATATGATCATCGACAGGCCTTCTTCGCGCTGCTGCTCGTTCGCGATCCAGACGAACGGCTGCGCGAAGCAGGTCAGTTGATTGATACATTCGCGCGGGTCCCGGCTTCCGGGCCTGGGAACGCCGCGGGTGCAGGTCATCTGCACATACGCATTGCGCAGACCCGAGCGGCGAACGCATTCGCAGAGGATCGCCTTCAACTCAGCCTTCGTCTCCGTGATGGACATTCGAAAGCCCGCCATCGAGCGGTAGAACCGATCAATATAGTCATCGAGCCGGAAGAAACGGCCGTTCCAGACATGGACGACATCATAGGTGGCGTCGGAGCGGACAAATCCGCGGTCTGTCATTGGAATGGAGGCGTTCTTGAGCGGCAAATATTCTCCCGCGATGTACGCGGTGCCCTGCGAGAAGTCGGCCGTGGTGTAAAGTTGCGAGGCGGCGCCGGCGGTGATGCTCATGTGAAGACCTCTGGTTAAGCCGCGTAGTATCCGCCATCGACAACTTGCGAGGCGCCGGTCATGAACGACGCCTTGTCCGAGCACATCCAGACGACGGCTTCCGCAATCTCTTCGGGAGTGCCCATCCGGTGCATCGGCACCTTCGCAAGAATTTCGTCGCCGCGCGCCTCCATCGTCTCCTTCGTCATCGGCGTGGCGATATAGCCGGGATTGACGCAGTTCACCCGGATGCCGTCCTGCGCGTATTCCATGGCGGCGGTTTTCGTCAGGCCCACCACGCCATGCTTGGCGGCGACGTAGTGGCCGGATGTGGGCAGACCGATCAGGCCCGCAATCGAAGCCGTGTTGACGATGGCGCCGCCATGGCCCTGCGCCAGCATCTGCCTGATCTCGTGCTTCAGGCACAGGAACACGCCGGTGAGGTTGACGGCCAGCATGGCATCGAACGACGTCTGGCTCAATTCATGGATGCGCTGCCCTGCAGGGCCAACGGCGCGTCCGGCAATTCCCGCATTGTTGAACGCGCAATTGATCTGTCCGAAGGCGGCGACCGTACGTGTCACCATCTCTGCCACGTCGTCCTCGCGTGTGACGTCGCCGCCCATCGCGATTGCCTGGCCGCCGGCCGCATTGATCAGTCCGACGGTCGCCGCAGCGCTCGCGTCAGTGCGGTCTGCGACCGCGAGGCGGGCGCCCTCCCGCGCCATGGCCAGCGCCGTGGCGCGGCCAATCCCCGACGCACCGCCCGTCACCAGCGCGACCTTTCCGTTCAGGATGCCCGTCATGCCGAATTCCCCCGACTTTTTTGATTATGTGTGAATGTAGTGGCGCGGCAGCAATGGTCTAACCCCTCATGGTGAGGAGGCGCGAAGCGCCGTCTCGAACCATGAGGTCACAGGCGGGCCTGCATCCTTCGAGACGCTTGCTTCGCAAGCTCCTCAGGATGAGGGGAGGAAAAGCGTCTTACGCGCCCGGAGGCGGCGGCAGGAAGTGGATGTTGTGCTCGGCGGCGAGCTTCACCACGTCATCCGGGTTCTGCTGCTTCATGTTGTGGATCGCCCAGAACAGATCGTAGAGCCGTCGCGTCGGCGACACCCAGAACAGCGTTTTCGCCGTCTGCTGCGTCTTGTTGAAGATGCCGTGCGGCTTGCCCATCGGCAGGCGGACGGTGTCGCCGGCGGTAGCGAATTCCTCGGCGCCGTCGAGGAAGAAATCCAACCGTCCCTCCAGGATGTAGAGATATTCGTCCTGGTCGGGATGGATGTGCGGCGGCACGAAGGTGCCGACCGGGAAGGTGGCGTGCCAGGAGAAGGAATGTTCGGTGCGGTTCTTCGGTACGTAGATCTGGCCGAGGATGTTCCAGGTGATGCCCTGAATGCCTTCGTTGGCGCGGGTGATGCCCGCGATCTCGCTCGTCATCGGCGTACTCCTTCCCTTTACTCTTGTTTACTTGGCCGCCTTGCAGTCCTTGGCATAGCTGTCGCCGTAATCCGAAAACACTTTCTCGACGATCTCGGTCTGGAATTTTCCGTCCGGGCGCTTCGCCACCTTGGTCAGGTAGAAATTCTGGATCGGATAGCCGTTGCTGTTGAACTTGAAGCTGCCGCGCAGCGAGGTGAAGTCGGCCTTCTTCAGCGCCGCCGACACCGCCTCCTTGTTCGAAAGGTCGCCCTTTACCGCCTTCACCGCGCTGTCGATCAGCATCGCCGTGTCATAGCCTTGCATCGCGTAGGTGCCGGGTACGCCGTTATAGGCGGCTTCATAGGCGGCGACGAACTTCTTGCTCTGGGGATTGTCGAGATTGGGCGCCCAGTTGGCACCGCCGAACATGCCCACGGCAGCATCCTGTTGCGCCGGCAGCGTGGATTCATCGACCGTGAAGGCCGACAGCACCGGAATACGATCGGCAAGGCCGGCCTGGCGATACTGCTTGACGAGGTTCACGCCGAGCCCGCCCGGCATGAAGGTGAAGACGGCGTCGGGCTTCTGCGAATTGATCTTGGTCAGCTCCGGCTGGAAGTCGATCGTGTTGAGCGGCAGATACGACTCCTCGACGATCTCGCCCTTGAAGTCGAGCTTGAAGCCGGCGACGGAATCGCGCCCGGCCTGATAGTTCGGCACCATCAGGTACATCCGCTTGTAGCCGCGATCCTGCGCGACCTTGCCGAGGATCTGGTGCACCTGGTCGTTCTGGTAGGACGTGACATAGAAGAACGGGCTGCAGCCCGCGCCGGCATAGCTGGAGGGACCGGCGTTCGGGCTGATCAGGAACGTCTTGTTCTCGGTGACCGGCTTGTGGATCGCTTGCAGGATGTTGGAGAAGATCGGGCCGACCACGAAATCGACGTTCTCGCGCTCCAGCAGTCCCTTGACCTTGATCACGGCGCCATCGGGCTTGAGTTCGTCGTCGACGTTGACGATCTCCACCTCGCGGCCGCCCATCTTGCCGCCGAGGTCCTTGACTGCCAGCGCAAAGCCGTCGCGCACCTGCGCGCCCAGCGCCGCCGGAGGGCCGGAGAGGGTCACGATCACGCCGATCTTGATCTTTTCCTGCGCCGTTGCGCTGCCCGCCGAGAGGCCCAGAAGAACCGCCGCTGCGGCCACACTCAGTTGCTGTCTCATATTCCTGTACTCCCACTCCAGCGGTTTGGCGCTTTTGCCAGCAAGTTTATGCCGATGACGGCAGGCACCGCAAGCAACGCTCCGGCCGCATTGCGAAGCGCTATGCAAGGGCCGCGCCAATTACTTGAAGCCTAAAGAAATTCGGGTGTACAATGGATTTGACCTGCCGCTGGCCTTAAAACTAAAGCGCGACCGCTTCTGACGTGGTGCAACATGATGCTGGATTCCGAGACCAAGGCCGTCGAGCTGCCCGACGATCACGCCGATGAACTGCGGCTCTGGCTGCGCCTGCTGACCTGCACCAATCTGATCGAGGGCGAGGTGCGCGGCCGCCTGCGCGAGCGCTTCGACGTCACCTTGCCGCGCTTCGACCTGATGGCCCAGCTCGACAAGGCGCCCGACGGCATGACGCTGTCAGATGTTTCCAAGCGCATGATGGTCTCCAACGGCAACGTCACCGGGCTGGTCGAGCGGCTGGTCGAATCCGGCCATCTCGACCGCCGCACCTCCGAGACCGACCGCCGCGTGCAGGTCATTCGTCTCACCAAGAGCGGCCGCGCCGAATTCCGCAAGATGGCGGCGGAGCACCAGACCTGGATATCCGACATGTTCGGCGATCTCTCGCCGAAAGACGTCCGCGAACTGATGCGGCTGCTCGCCAAGACAAAAGGCTCGGTGCAGAAATCCGCGCGGCGCCGGGCAGGCGAGGCGCGGTGACCGCGGTCGACTACGAGGCCGAATACAACAACCGCGCCCGCGTGCCGGAACATCCGGCGGTGATGGCGGGCTGGGTCAGGGACGCCGCCGAGTATCGCGAAAGAAATCCGCCGCGCGTGCTGCGCTACGGGCCGGGCGAGCGTCACCGGATCGATCTCTTTGCCGGCAACAGCGATGGCCCCATCGTCGTCTTCATCCACGGCGGCTACTGGCAGGCGCTGGATGCGTCCTCCTTCAGCCATTGCGCGCGCGGGCTGAACGCGCACGGCATTTCTGTCGCCGTGCCGACCTACGATCTCTGTCCCGCTGTTTCCGTTGCTGACATCATCACGCAGACGCGGAAGGCTTCGCGCGAGCTGGCAAAACTCGGCCAGCCGCTGGTCGTGAGCGGCCATTCCGCCGGCGGCCATCTCGCGGCCTGCATGCTCGCCACCGACTGGACCGCGTTCGATGCGTCGCTGAAGAATCCGGTCAAAGCGGCCTACGCGATTTCCGGCCTGTTCGATCTGCCGCCGCTAGTTGGCACTTCCATCAACAAGGCGCTGGCAATGGACGCAGCCTCGGCGAAGGCCGCAAGCCCGCTGTACTGGACGCCACCCGCGCAAGGCCGCCTCGATGCCGTCGTCGGCGACAACGAGAGCGCGGAATACTTTCGGCAGAGCCGGACCATCGTCGCCGAATGGGGCAGGGGCATTGCCACGCGCTTCGACACGGTCCCGGATGCCAACCATTTCACCGCCATCGCCCCGCTGGCCGACTCGAACTCCCCCATGGTGCTGCGCCTGAAGGAATTGGCCCGCGGTTGAAAACCGCCTGGCACAGCCAAATCCGCCCTTGCGCCGAATTGTTTTAAGTATAAAATGATTTCCGGATCATGTTGCCGGGCATCCTCTTTTTCGCGAGGGCGATATGTCAGGTGGAATTGAAAGTCTCGGCCCGACGGGGCATGTCGACGATTTCGCGCGGCGCAACCTGCCGCCATCCGAGCTGTGGCCGGAATTGCGGCTCGACCGTCCCGAATTCCAATATCCCGACTATCTCAATGTCGGCGTCGAACTCACCGACCGCATGGTCGAGAAGGGATTCGGCGATCACACCGCCCTGATCGGCAACGGCCGCCAGCGCACCTACAAGGAGCTTGCCGACTGGTCGAACCGCCTCGCGCATGCGCTGGTGGAGAATTACGGCGTCAAGCCCGGCAACCGCGTGCTGATCCGCTCCGGCAACAATCCGGCGCTGGTGGCGGCGTGGCTGGCGGCAACGAAAGCCGGCGCCGTCGTCGTCAACACCATGCCGATGCTGCGTGCGGGGGAGCTCGCAAAAATCGTCGACAAGGCCGAGATCGCGCTGGCGCTGACCGACAGCCGTATCGCCGACGAGCTCGTGGCCTGCGCCAAGACCAGCCGTTTCCTGAAGCAGGTCGTCAATTTCGACGGCACCTCCAACCATGACGCCGAGCTGGATCGGGTGGCGCTGAACAAGCCGGTGCGCTTCAATGCCGTGAAGACCGGCCGCGACGATGTTGCGCTGCTCGGCTTCACCTCGGGCACCACGGGCGAGCCGAAGGCGACCATGCATTTCCACCGCGATCTCCTGATCGTCGCAGACGGCTATGCCAAGGAAGTGCTCAAGGTCACGCCGGACGATGTCTTCGTCGGCGCTCCGGCGCTCGCCTTCACCTTCGGCCTCGGCGGCCTTGCGATCTTTCCGCTGCGCTTCGGCGCCACCGCGGCCTTGCTGGAGAATGCCTCGCCGCCGGAGCTGATCAAGATCATCGAGACCTACAAGGCGACGATCTGCATCACATCGCCCACCGCCTATCGCGCCATGATGGCGGCGATGGACAAGGGCGCCGACCTGTCTTCGCTACGGCTTGTGGTTTCGGCCGGCGAGACCCTGCCCGCGCCGGTGTTCGAGAAATGGACCGCCAAGACAGGCAAACCGATCCTCGATGGCATCGGCGCAACGGAACTGCTGCACATTTTTATCAGCAATCGCATCGATGACTCGCGGGCGGGGTCGACCGGCTTTCCCGTAACTGGCTATGAGGCAAAAATTGTCGACGACGACATGAACGAGTTGCCCGATGGCACGCCAGGCAGGCTCGCGGTGCGCGGGCCGACGGGCTGCCGCTATCTCGCCGACAGCAGGCAAACGAATTATGTGCGCGACGGCTGGAACATCACCGGCGATACCTTCGTCCGCGCCAACGGCCACTATTCTTTCGTGGCGCGCGCCGACGATATGATCATTTCCTCCGGCTACAACATCGCAGGCCCGGAGGTCGAGGCCGCCTTGCTGTCGCATGCCGCGGTCGCCGAGTGCGGCGTGGTCGGCGCGCCCGACGAGGCGCGTGGCATGATCGTGAAGGCTTATGTGGTGACGACTCCCGGCATTGAGCCCGACGATGCGCTGGTCACGGCATTGCAGGATCACGTCAAGCGCGCGATCGCTCCCTATAAATACCCGCGTGCGATCGAATTCGTTGCGAAGCTGCCGAGAACCCACAATGGCAAGTTGCAGCGCGCCGAGCTGCGGCAGATGGCGCAGGCGGGCACGCCGCCCGGCCTCGCCGCCGAATAGACCAAGAGGAGATTTTCCGTGACGAGCGCAAAGGGACCGACCCTTGCCGTGCTGCCGGGTGCCAGGGGCGAGACCGCACAGGTGTTGCAGCCGAGCGGCTGGCCGATGCCGAAGGGCTATGCCAACGGCATGGCCGCCGACGGCCGTATTGTCGTGACCGGCGGCGTGATCGGCTGGGATGCCGACGAGCGCCTCGCCGACGGTTTTGTCGCGCAGGTGCGCCAGACGCTGGCCAACATCAAGGCCATCCTCGAAGCCGGCGGCGCGCGCCCCGAGCATCTGGTGCGCCTGACCTGGTATGTCGTCGACATCGAGGAATACCTCGCCAATCTGAAGACGCTCGGCCAGATTTACCGCGAGGCTTTCGGCACGCATTATCCGGCGATGGCACTGTTGCAGGTGGTTCGGCTGGTCGAGAAGGCCGCGCGCGTCGAGATCGAGGCCACGGCCGTGGTGCCGCGCTAGGGTCGGCGGGTTCCGCTTCGTTCCGCGAAGTGTTGCAATCGCGCCACGACGGGCAAATCACCGCGCCTCAGCGCCGTAGGATGGGTAGAGCGCAGCGAAACCCATCATGGTTCCACCCGGGCGGTGGTGGGTTTCGCTTGCGCTCGATCCGCCCTACGAATTTTCCGAATCCGCTCTTGACTATTCCGTAAATCGGAACTATCTTCCGACTCAGCCCGTGCCGCCATGAGGGGCGCTTCGCGGTCGTCACGAAACGTGGCGCGGGTTGCGATGGACGCTTGCGGCGTCAGGTTTGCTTCGGCGAGCCCGACGAAACGCCGGGAGCGTACGGCGAAATCGTGTGGTTCTGGCGCCGCGACCGTGGCGCTTAAGTCGGCGTGAAGCAGCGCCGATGACGGTGGCAAACAACGCCGCTCACCGGGGAGCAACTGTCTTGAAGTAGACCGCTGATCGGTCGTGCTCAAGGCTGGCGCAAGCGCGCCCCCGCCTTCGGCGGCTGGCGGCCTTGACCCCGTCCGCTCACCGGTCTGTTG
>JAKFVP010000339.1:7906-14406 GCA_021732175.1 Bradyrhizobium sp. | reverse complement strand
CGCGCGAACAGCCCGACGAAAACGCAAGGCCGCTGCCGGCGATGCCGCTGCCGGAGCAGGTCGTCGCCGACTACCAGACCATCCGCCTGTCGCTGAAGGGCCATCCGATGGAATTTTTGCGGGAGAAGTTTACCCGCGAGCGCGTCGTTCCCTGCAGGGACGTCGATCCACGCAACGACAAGCGCCGGTTGCGCTGCGCCGGCGTCGTGCTGGTGCGCCAGCGCCCGGGCAGCGCCAAGGGCGTCGTGTTCATGACGCTGGAGGACGAGACCGGGATCGCCAACATCGTGGTGTGGCCGAAGGTGATGGAGAAGTACCGCAAAGAGGTAATGGGCTCGCGCCTGATCCTGGTCGAGGGTTACATCCAGAGCAGCCCCGAAGGGGTGACCCATCTGGTGGCGCAGCGCCTCACCGACCGCTCGTACGATCTGATCGGGCTCGCGAACGACCAACTGAGGCCCGCAGTGCCCGCCGGTCCCGCGCTGGTCGAGCCTTTGCACGATGACCGCCGCCAGCATCCGGACAACCCCGGGCAGAAAATCCGCCACCCGCGCAACGTCCGCATCCTGCCGGCCTCGCGGGATTTTCATTAGGTCTCCGTCATTGCGAGCGCAGCGAAGCAATCCAGCTTTGCCGCTATAAGAAAGCTGGATTGCTTCGTCGCTGCCGCTCCTCGCAATGACGGGGAGAAGGCACTGCCCCCTCACTCCACCGCCGCCCCCACCGGCGGGCCGCCGGGCGGGCGGTGCAGGTAGGTGATGGTGAGATACGCTCCGATCCACGATCCCAGCGCAGCGAAGGCGATATAGATCCAGTTCTCGGTGTAGCTGATCACCGCATAAGACGACAGCACGTACCAGACGCTGCTCCAGGTCGCGGCCGGCACGCGCTTGCGCGCCACCACGGCCGAGGTGAACATGACATAGACCGCGTCGGTAAGCGCCGTGGCGAGCAGCACGCCGCCTGCGGTGAGGGGATCGATCGCAGCCATTGCAACTCCTTCATTTCCGGGACATCGTTCGCCAAAATTAGAGCATGACCGCCAGCAACGATCACCTTTCTTCCCGGCAATCATGCACAAGAACGAGTGATGGCCATGCAGACTCCCCGCGAAATCCTTGCCGACGTCTGGAAGTCCGCCGGCGGCGATGCCGCCGCGCTCGATGCGGTGACGCTGTCGGGCAGCGAGCCGCAATTGCCGTCGTCGTTCCGCGTTGCCGCCGCGGCGCAAGTCAGCATCGCGGCATTCGGCCTTGCCGCCGCCGAAATCTGGAGAACGCGCAGCGGACAGGCTCAGCAAGTCAGCGTCGGCATGCGCCACGCCGTGGTCGAGTGCCGCTCGGAGCGTTACCTGCGCGTCGACGGCAAGCCGCCGCCACCGGCCTGGGACGCCATCGCCGGTGTCTACAAGACCGGCGATGGCCGCTTCGTGCGATTGCACACCAATTTTCCGCATCACCGCGCCGCCGTCTGCACCGTGCTCGGCTGCAAGGCCGAGCGCGACGACGTGCAGGCCGCGCTGATGAAGTGGCAGGCCGAAGCCTTCGAGACCGCGGTTTATGCCGAAGGCGGCGTGGTCGCGATGATGCGCTCCCATGATGAATGGTCGGCGGCGCCGCATGCGCAAGCATTGGCGAAGCTGCCGTTGATATCCATCGAGAAAATCGGCGAGGCCGCGCCAAAGCCGTGGCCAAACGGCGATCGTCCGCTCGCCGGCATCCGCGTGCTCGATCTGTCGCGCGTCATCGCCGGTCCCGTGGCCGGCCGCACGCTGGCTGCGCATGGCGCTGATGTGATGCTGATCTCCGGTCCCGACCTGCCGGCGATCCCGTGGCTCACCATCGATAACGGCCGTGGCAAGCTGTCGAGCTTCCTTGAACTGAAGAGCGAGGCGGGCCGCGCCGCCATGCATGAGCTGCTGCGAGAAGCGGATATCTTCTCGCAAGGCTACCGGCCGCGTGCGCTCGCCGCGCTCGGCTTTGCGCCCGATGATGCCGCACGCATCAATCCCGGCATCGTCTATGTGACGCTGTCGGCCTACGGCCATGCCGGTCCTGGTCGGAGCGCCGCGGCTTCGACTCGCTGGTGCAGACCGCCACCGGCTTCAACCATGCGGAAGGCGCCGCTGCCGGCGTCGACGGGCCGAAGGAATTGCCGGCGCAGATGCTCGATCACGCCACCGGCTACTTCATGGCAGCAGGCGCCATGATGGCGAAGCTGCGTCAGGCCCGCGACGGCGGCAGCTGGCATGTCCGGATATCGCTGGCGCAGACCGGGCGGTGGCTGTGGAATCTCGGCCGGCTGGCCGATGGCTTGCAAGCCCCGGATATTCCCGGGGTTGAGGCCGAGCCTTTCATGCACGATCTAGAATCCGGCTTCGGTGCACTGCACGCGGTCAAGCCGTCTGCGATCCTTTCGAAGACGCCGGCCTTCTGGGCGCGCCCGTCGATGCCGCTTGGCAGTCACGAGGCGCGCTGGCCGGAACGGCCTTAACCTGACATGAACGACGCGCCGCAGCGTGAGCAAATTTTAACTTCAAACACGAAGGCCCCGCGCATTTTTAGTTTGTCTGAAACACCAAATGGGCACTATTAGCGCGCTGATGAGGCAGGCCAGCAGCCGGAATCATCGAGGAAATGACCGGATTGCATGCGCGAAGAAATTACCAAGAAAATACAGGGACTTAGCAGGCTGCAACAGGCGGCCGGCGCGGCCTTGGTGCTGGCCGGCGCGGTTGGCCTGTACGGCTATCTGCATCTGACCGGCCCATCGCGCGGGCATTCCGACGTCTCCAGCCAGTCGCGCAAGGGCGGCACCCGCTACACGCCGCTGCCGGCGGAATGGGCGGCGATGACCATCCAGCCCGTGATCGAAAAGCCGCTCCGCGCCGAGCACGTCACCGAAGGCAAGATCGCGATCGACGAGGACCGCTCGACGCCGGTGTTCTCGCCCTATGCCGGCCGCGTCACCAAGCTCATGGTGCGCCCGGGCGATGCCGTCACCAAGGGCCAGCCGCTGTTCATTATCGAAGCCGCCGACACCGTGCAGGCGCAGAACGATTACATCGCGGCGATGACCTCCATGAACAAGGCGCGGTCCGCGCTTGGCCTTGCCGAGATCCAGAACAAGCGCGCCACCGACCTGTTCGAGGGCAAGGCGATCCCGCTGAAGGATGTGCAGCAGGCCGCGGCCAATTTGATCCAGGCGCAAAACGACTTGCGCTCGTCGCAGACTGCGCTCGATGCCTCCAGAAACAAGCTGAAGATACTCGGCTTCAACGAGGAAGACATCGACGCTTTCCGCCAGAAGGGCGGCATCAATCCCGAGGTCACCATCTTCGCGCCGATCTCGGGCACCGTGGTCCAGCGCAAGATCGGCCCCGGCCAGTATGTCGGCACGGGCTCGAGCGACCCCGTTTATGTCATCGGCGATCTCTCCACCGTCTGGCTCACCGCCTTCGTGCGCGAGACCGATGCTGCTGCGGTCGCCATCGGCCAGGAAATCGGCTTCACCGTGCTGGCGCTGCCGGGCCGGCCGCTGTTTGCCCGCATCAACTACGTCGCGGCTTCCATCGATCCGGCGACGCGCCGCCTCATGGTGCGCGCCACCATCGAGAACAAGGACGGGCTGCTCAAGCCCGAAATGTTCGCCAACGTCACCATCTATTCGCCGAGCGATCATGCCGCGGTCGGCGTGCCCAAGACGGCGCTGATCTACGAAGCCGACCAGGTCCGCGTCTGGGTCGCGCATGACGACAAGACCATCGAGCTGCGCCAGGTCAAGCCGGGCCTCACCAACGGCGATCTCGTCGAGATCCTCGGCAATCTCAAGCCGGGCGAGAAGATCGTCACCAAGGGCAGTCTGTTCATCGACCGCGCTGCTTCCGGCAGCTGATCCCAGAACATGATCCCGACCCCAAGGGCTGCGCTAGCACAAAGAATTTGAAAGCTCCGGTCTGAATGGATCGCCTCGTCGCCCTCGCAGTCCACCGCCGCTACCTGATGGTCGGCATGTTCGTCGCCGTGTTCATCGGCGGCCTGCTCGCGTTCAGGCAGCTCAACATCGAGGCCTATCCCGATCCGACCCCGCCGATGGTCGACATCGTGACGCAAAGCCCGGGTCTGTCGGCGGAAGAGATCGAACGCTACATCACGATCCCGATCGAGGCCGGCGTCTCCGGCATCAAGAACCTGCGCACCATCCGCACCATCTCGCTGTATGGCCTCTCCGACGTCAAGCTGCAGTTCTCCTTCGACTACACCTATGAAGAGGCGCTGCAGCAGGTGCTCAACCGCCTCGCGCAATTGCCGCCGATGCCGGGCAATGTGCAGCCGACCATTTCGCCGCTGAGCCCGATCGGCGAAATCTTCCGCTATCGCCTCAAGGGGCCGCCGAACTACAGCGTGCTCGACCTCAAGACCCTGCAGGACTGGGTGCTGCAGCGCCGCTTCCGCGCCGTGCCGGGGGTGATCGACGTCGTCGGCTGGGGCGGCAAGACCAAGACCTACGAACTGCAGGTCGATTTCAACAAGCTGGTCGCCAACGGCCTGACCCTGCCGCAGGTGCTGGCCGCCGTCAGCAATTCCAACATCAATGTCGGCGGCAACACCGTCAATATCGGCCCGCAATCCGCCGTGGTGCGCGGCGTCGGCCTGATCCGCTCGATCGAGGACCTCTCCAACACCATGGTGTCGCAGAGCGGCGGCAATCCGGTGCTGGTGAAGGATATCGCCACTGTGACCGTCGGCGAGAAGCCGCGGCTCGGCATCGCCGGCAAGGACGAGGACGACGACATCGTCCAGGGCATCGTCCTGATGCGGCGCGGCGAGCAGTCCTCGCCCACGATTGCGCGGGTCGAAAAGCTGGTCAACCAGATCAACAATTCCTCGATACTGCCGCCGGGCGTGAAGATCGAGCGCATCTACGACCGCAAGGACCTGATCGATCTGACCACCCACACCGTGCTGCACAACATGGTGGTCGGCATCTTCCTGATCGTGCTGCTGCAGTGGGTGTTCCTCGGCGACCTCCGCAGCGCACTGATCGTCGGCGCCACGATTCCGTTCGCGCTGTTCTTTGCCGTCATCATCCTGGTGATGCGCGGCGAGTCCGCCAACCTGCTGTCGGTCGGCGCCATCGATTTCGGCCTGATCGTCGATGCCACCGTGATCATGGTGGAGGCGATCTTCCGCCGACTGTCGCAGACCACCGAATTGTCGCCGGCTGAGGCGAGCCACATCTCGCCGGAAACGGCGATGGGCATGAAGAACCACGCCATCCTGTCGGCCGCCTCGGACGTCTCGCGCTCCATCTTCTTTGCCGCCGCCATCATCATCGCAGCCTTCCTGCCGCTGTTCACCTTGAGCGGCGTCGAAGGCAACATCTTCGGGCCGATGGCGCGCACCTATGCCTACGCGCTTGCCGGCGGCTTGCTCGCCACCTTCACGGTGACGCCGGCGCTGAGCGCGATCATCCTGCCCGTGCACATCCGCGAGACCGAGACGTGGATCGTGAAGAAGCTCGACCGCATCTACGTGCCGGTGCTGAAATGGGCGATCAATAACCGCAAGCTGGTGATGGCGGGCGCGGCCGGCCTCGTGCTGCTCACTATTGCCTTTGCGCGGCTGCTCGGCCTGGAATTCCTGCCCAAGCTGGAGGAGGGCAATCTCTGGATCCGCGCCACCCTGCCGCCGACCATCTCGCTGCAGGAAGGCAACACCTACGTCAACGAGATCCGCAAGGTTATCCGCGCGCGGCCCGAGGTGGAATCGGTGGTGTCGCAGCATGGCCGCCCCGACGACGGCACCGACGCCGCCGGCCTGTTCAATGCCGAGTTCTTCGCGCCGCTGAAACCGTCCAGCCAGTGGCCGGGCACCCGCGACAAGGAAGAGCTGACCGGGCAATTGCTGGCGCAGCTGCAGGAGAAATTCCCCGGCGTCGAATTCAACTTCTCGCAATATCTGCAGGACAACGTCTCCGAGGCGGTGTCCGGCGTGAAGGGCGAGAACTCGATCAAGCTCTACGGCAACGATTTGAAATCGCTGACCGACACCGCCAACAAGATCAAGCAGGTGCTTTCGACCGTGCAGGGCGTCACCGACCTTGCGGTGTTCACCTCGCTCGGCCAGCCGACCATCCAGATCGACATCAACCGGGCGCGCGCGGCGCGCTACGGGCTGACGCCCGGCGACATCAACGCCACCATCAAGGTCGCGATCGGCGGCGATAGCGCGGGCGATCTCTACGAGCCCGGCAGCGACCGGCATTTTCCGATCATCGTTCGCCTCGCGCCGGAATATCGCAAGAGCGCCGAGGCGATCCAGAACCTGCGCATTGGCGTTGCAGGGCAGGGCGGCACGGTCACGCAGATTCCGCTCAGCGAAGTCGCCTCCATCAATCTGGTGTCGGGTGCGGCCTATATCTATCGCGAGCAGCAGGAGCGCTACCTGCCGATCAAGTTCTCGGTGCGCGAGCGCGATCTCGGCAGCGCCATCCAGGAG
>JAKFVP010000339.1:0-7896 GCA_021732175.1 Bradyrhizobium sp. | reverse complement strand
GGAGGCGCAGGACAAGGTCGCAACGCAAGTGGAATTGCCGCCGGGATCGCGGGTCGAGTGGGTCGGCGAGTTCGGCAATCTGCAGGATGCCATCAAGCGGCTGTCGATCGTGGTGCCGATCAGCCTGGCGCTGATCGCGGTGCTGCTCTGGTTCAATTTCAATTCGGTAGTCGACACGCTGCTCGCCATGAGCGTGATCCCGATGGCGATCTTTGGCGGCGTGCTCGGCTTGCTCATCACAGGCACGCCGTTCAGCGTATCGGCGGCGATCGGTTTCATCGCGCTGTTCGGCATCGCCGTCATGGACGGCATCATTATCCTGTCGCAGTACAACCAGTTGATCGAAGAGGGCGTCGAGCGGACGCTGGCGGTGATCCGCACCGGTGAATTGCAGCTCCGGCCCGTGCTGATGACCTGCGTCGTCGCCGGTGTTGGCCTGCTCCCGGCCGCGCTGTCGGAAGGCATCGGCTCGCAGGTGCAAAAGCCGCTCGCGGTGGTCGTCGTCACCGGCATGATGCTGGCGCCGCTGGTGATCCTGGTGACCTTGCCGGTCCTGATTTCCTACTTCTCGCGGCGGTCCGCACCGCGATAATGGCTGTGGGCCTGCGCCCACAAATCCTGCCCACTCCGTTTGTGGTTGACTGCCCGTCGCGGGCGTTCCTTGATTACGCAGGGAATACCGCGGGGGAGACACCATGCGGACCGAGGAACGCCAGCCGACCGCCACCGCCGAGCAGATTCTCGGCGAGATCCGCGACTTCTGCCGCGCCACCCACACCGCCGAATCCACTTTCGGCCGTCTCGTCGTCAACGACGGCAAGCTGGTGTCGCGCCTGCGGGACGGGGCCAAGATCACGACCGGCACGCTGGACAAGGTACGCGCCTATCTGACTTCGCACCGGCCCGACGCGCCTGTAACCAATGGCTCACGGCACGCCCATGCCGGCAACGGCGCGGCCCAGGTGGCGACCGTAGCTCCGCCGGGCTTCCGCTTCTTCGACAACCGGCAGAAATACCTGCTGTTCGTCTCGACCTGCAGCGAGAAGACCGAGATCGCCAACCGCGTCTCGCTGGAACTGACCAATCTGCAGCCGGCGCCGCCCGCCTTGCGCATTTTCGATGCCGGCGTCGGCGACGGTACGGTGCTGGCGCGGGTGATGCGGGCGGTGCATGCGCGCTTCCCCACCATGCCGCTTTATGTCGTCGCCAAGGAAATCTCCTACGAAGACGTCCGCCTGATGCTGGAGAAGATGGCCGACCGGCTGTTCGAGCATCCCGCGACCGTGCTCGTCGTGACGAACCTCTACTACGGCGAGGCGCCGTGGCTGACGCCGCGCTCCGCAACGGCAGCGCAGGGGCTGATCTGGAAAGACGTCACGCTCTCAGGCAACACCGCGCATGGCTTCGCCGAGCAGATCGGCGAGCTCGAAGGTTTCCTCGCCGAGAACTGGCGGGCCGGGATCAGCCCGACCTCGGGCAATCCGGTCTACACACGGCCGATCGTGCTGACGATCCGGCGCGAGGATCATTCCTTCCTGCTCGATCCCATCATGCCGCGGCCCGGCAGGGTGATGGCCGATTACGACCTCGTCATTGCCTCGCAGCCTTATCGGGCGCGGGTCAGCGTCGAGTTCAAGGCCTCCAAGGTGATCACGCCGCTGGTGCGATCGCTGCGGCCGGGCGGGCGGCTGATCGGCATCCATTCCCACGGCAAGGATCCCGGCATCGAGATCATCGATCAGGTCTGGCCGAACGACGATCCCTTCAAGACCGACCGCTACGCCATCCTGCGCCAAGTCAAGTACGAACTCGGCGGCATGGCGAGGCACTACAATTTCAACGCTTCCTCCGACGCGCGGTCGATCTTCCGCTACCACATGCACACGCTGCCGGACGAGGTCAGCGGCCCGATCGGAACCTCGACGCTGTTCGCCGCATGGAATGCCGCGATCTATGTGGCGCAGATCGAGGACGACCGCCTCTCGGAAGTGGTGCGCGACGGCCGCTATCTCGAAGCCACCGACCGCGTCGTGCGCAAGCATGGCGGTCTCTGGTTCAACGATGAGACCTATGTGATCTCGCGCCGCCGCGCGCCGGCCTGAAGCGGGAGCTGGCCATGAGCGCTCGCCTCTGCGAATTGCTTGGCACGGCTTCGGTCGAAGTGTCGTCAAGCGGGAACCAGCTTGCGGAACTGGCCGATCATTTCGCCGCCGGCACCAGCGTGTCCATCACCTTCCTGCCCGGCGACAATTACCGGCACAATGTCGAGACCGCGGCAGCGCTGCGCCGCGCCGGCTTCAACCCCGTGCCGCACATCGCCGCGCGGGAGTTGCCCTCGCGCGATGTGCTGAATGATTTCCTGGTGCGGGCGCGGCGCGAGGCCGATGTCCGGCGCGTCGTCCTGATCGCCGGCGACGTCGCCGCCGCCAAGGGGCCGTTCAAATCGAGCCGGGATGTCGCCGAAACCGGGCTGATCGAGGCGCACGGGATCACCTCGGTGAGTGTGGCTGGCTATCCCGAGGGTCATCCCTGGCTCGAGGGTAGTCATGCCATCGACGCGCTGGCGGCGTGGCGCGACTGGGGAGGGCGCAGCGGCGTGAATGTCGACGCCGTGACGCAGTTCTGCTTCGAGAGCGGGCCGATCCTGAACTGGCTCGGCGAACTGCAGTCCCGCGGCATCGATATTCCCGTCACCGTCGGCCTTGCGGGCCCGGCGACGCTGGCAACGCTGAGCAAGTTTGGCCTCCGCTGCGGCATCGGCAATTCGATGCGCGCGCTGCGCGGACAGATCGGTCGGTTCGGACGGCTGCTGACAGACAACGGCCCTGACGATGTCTTGCGCGGTCTGTTGGCCGCGCCGTCAGCTTCGACCGCGCCGATTGCGGGCTTCCACATCTTCCCGCTCGGCGGCCTGCGCAAGGCCGGCGAGTGGCTGCGCGAGTTCGAACAGGGGCTGCAGGCAGCGCCGCGGACGGCGCCGCTCGATGCCGCTCAGAACCCGTAGAGCCGCGCCGGGTTGTCGACGAGGATCTTCTTGCGGACGGCGGCATCGGGCGCCCACACCGGCAGCTGGTTGAGCAGCCGCCCGTCGTCGATCTGGAACAGCGGCGTCACATCGGTCACCTTCTTGTCTTTCGGTGTCACCGAATCCGGATGCGGCCAGTCGGTACCCCAGACGATGCGGTCGGCATTGGCCTGGATCAGCGTCTGCGCGAGAGGCACGCAGTCCTGATAATCAGGCGCAAGCTTCGACGCGCGATAGGCGCCGGAAATCTTGCAATAGGCCTTGCCGGATTTCACGATGTCGACGAGATCGGCGAAGCCGGGTTGCTCCACGCCGAGCGCGGCCTGCGCGCCGCCAAAATGGTCGAACACGACGGGCACCGGCGCGTTCAGCACCAGATCCTTGATCGCCGTGATCATCGCGAGGTTGGTGTAGAGCTGGACGTGCCAGCCGCGCGCCTTCATGCGCTCGACAGCGGCGGTGAAGCGGGAGCGGCCGACATTGGGATCGTTGACGCCGCCGGTCGCGAGATTAAGGCGGATGCCGCGGAAGCCGGCCTTGTGCAGGGCATCGAGGTCGCTCTCCGAGGTCTTGTCGTCGATCACGGCGACGCCTCGGGCCGAGGCGCCGCGCGCCATCATGCCGAACTGGCTGGAAGAATTGTCGGTGCCGTACACGCTCGGCGTCACCACCACGACGCGCTCCATGTGCAGCGCCTTGTGCAGCGCGCTCATCTCCTCGGGCGAGGCGGGCTCGGGCGTATAGACGCGGCCGGCAAAGAAGGGGAATTTCTCGACATCGCCATGAATATGGGTGTGGCAATCGCAGGCGCCCGCGGGGATGTCGAAATTGACCGGCGTCGACGGCTGGGCCGCCTTGGCGAAAACGTCTCGGTTATGCATGAGGGCCCCGGCGGCGATGGAGGCGAGCAGCACGTGGCGTCGCGTCAGCATGGTTTCACTCCCTGATAGGTTCTTCGCAGCGCTTCGTTGAATTGCGCGCTTGGGCCCTGACCATAGCAGGTTATGCGGCGAGCGCACGCGCCGCGCGTATCAATGCTGCATTGCCCTCGGCAACTTGTCCGGAGGGCAGGTGCTTGTCATCCTCGAGCCCGATCCGCGCATCGAGGCCGCGGGCAAGGGCCTCGCGATAGAAATGCCACATGGTGGCATTGGACCCGTGCAGCAGGCGCGGCAGGTGGTTGCCGGCGCGGTTGAGGACGTCGACGACGGCGCGATAGGACGCCATCGCAACCGGCAGATCCTGTTCGTTGATCTCGATGAGCACGCGCAGGCAGCGGCTCGCGCCGGGATGGGCGATGAACCTTTCCGCGTCGGCCGCCGACCAGATGCCGGCCTCGACGCCAATGCCCTTCGACAGCGCGAGGTCGATGACTTCAGCGGAATCCTCCTCGATCAGGTTGATCGAGACATAGTCGGGCAGGGCCTGCCAGGCGCGGATGTGCTCCTGCCGCGCGCGGCCTTTCGGCGGAATCCACCAGCCGGTCGAAAGCCCGATCGGTACGCCTGGCACCGCCTGCCGCACCGCCGCCAATGTGCTGGTGACATCGTCCGGATGCAGGCTCTCCTTGCTGGCGGCGCCGCGGACATGAAGATGGATCTGCTCGGCGCCGGCGGCGACGACGGCCCTGGCATCCGCTGCAAGCTCGTCCGCCGACAGCGGCAACGTGGGGTGATAATCCCGGCGACGGCCGCCATTGAGACAGGCTTGCAGCATCCTGGAAACTCCGCGTTTACGCTCGTTTCGAACCTGATACGCGCGGGTTTGACTAATGATCTGCGCGCCCGGATGATCCGGCTCTCACCTGGAATCACTTTATGCAGAAATTTTCATCGAAATTCAAAGCGGGCGTTTCGGCGGTCGCGGTTCTCGCCGTGCTGTTCGGCGTCTACGGCTTTCGCAAGCTGCAGGTGCTGGCCGCCGATCCCGATGGCGAGAAGAATTGCCGGACCGCCAACAGCGAGGACCAGGGCAAGGCCGATCTCGAGAAGATCAAGGCGATCGCGCCGCTGCAGGGCGTGAAGTGGTCGCAGCTTGGCGGCGCCATCAACGATGCGAGTTGTCTCAACAAGACCGAGATCTATGGCGTCGTGGAAGTGCGCAGCGTCGACGATATCGCCAGGACGCTGGCCTTTGCGCGCGACAACAGACTGTCGGTGACGACGGCCGGCGTGCGCCACAGCATGGGCGGGCAGGCGTTCCGCAAGGGCGGCATTGTGCTTGACATGCGGACCTTCAACAGGATCGTGCTGAATGAAAGCTCGCGCTCCGTCACGGTGCAGCCGGGCGCGACCTGGCACGACATCCAGAACACGCTGCATCCGCGCTTTGCGGTGCGCGCCATGCAGTCGACCGATATCTTCTCGGTCGGCGGTTCGATCTCGGTCAACGCCCACGGCATGGACCATCAGGCCGGCGCGCTCGCGAAATCGATCAAGTCGATGAAGGTGATGCTGGCGGACGGCACGGTGAAGACCGTGTCGCCGACCGAGAACAAGGAACTGTTCGATCTCGTGGTCGGCGGCTACGGCCTGTTCGGCGTGATCGTCGAGGCCGAGCTCGATATCGCCGACAACCTCGTCTACCAGACCGGGCGGCGCATGCTCGATTACATGGAATTCCCGGCGCTGTTTGCCGGCGAGATCGAGAAGGACAGGAATATCGGCCTGATGTACGGCCATCTGTCGACCGCACCGAGCAGTTTCCTGAAGGAAATGCTGCTCTATACCTACACCAAGGTCGATGGCACTGACTTCAAGCGCCAGCCGCTCGGCGAGGTCTCAGGCGTCAAGCTGCGCCGGCTCACGGTCAACCTCTCCAAGCAAGGCTCGCTGTTCCAGGAGATGAAGTGGTTTTCGGAAAAGCACATCGAGCACCGCATGGAGAACTGCACGGTGACGCGCGCGCAGGCAATCGGCTCGGCGGAAGCGTGCCTCGTCAACCGCAACGATCCCATGCACGATTCCGTGCCTTATTTGCGCAATTCGCTGCCCGACGACACCGACATCCTGCACGAATATTTCATTCCGCGCAGCCAATTCGTGTCGTTTGTCGACGGCATGCGCAAGATCATGCTCGACAACAAGACCAACCTGCTCAACGCATCCGTGCGCGTGGTGCATCAGGAAGGCAATTTCCTGACCTATTCGCCGGAGCCGGCGTTTTCACTGGTGCTCTACATCAACCAGACTACGGATGAGGAGGGCAACCGGCAGATGAAGAAGACGACGGAACAGTTGATCGACCTCACCATCGCGCACAAGGGCCGCTTCTTCCTGCCGTACCAGCTCTATTATTCGCGCGACCAGCTGAAGCAGTCCTATCCGCAGATCGACGCGTTCTTTGCGGCGAAGCGCAAATTCGATCCGAACGGGCTGTTCACCAACACGTTCTATCAGAAGTACGGGGCGTAGGTCCCGCCATCGTCATTGCGAGGAGCGAAGCGACGAAGCAATCCAGCTTCCTTGTTGCGGCAAAGCTGGATTGCTTCGCTTCGCTCGCAATGACGTCGTGCGAGCAAGGCTTACAGCCCCGCCACTCTCCGCTTCGGCGGCAGGCCGCTGCAACCGCCGGCCTGATCGGCATCGAGCACGAGCAGCGCGCCGGCCGCGTAGAGGCGGCCGACAAAGCCGGCTTCTTCGGAGCGGGCGATGGTGACGTAATCATAAGCCACGAGAATATGGCCTTTCGCCTTCACGACGGCGGCAATTGCCTGGGCCTGCGGGCCGATGATGGCAATCGATTTGTCGGGCCCGGCGGCGAAGGAAAGACCGGCCACCAGCGTTAGCCAGCCGCAGACGACCAGCGCGACGCTACCGGCGATCCGCAAGCCTTTCCTAGTAGTCATAGAAGTGCTCAATGCCGGCACCCCGGGCTTTCAGCTCGCGATTAATGTCGACGAGGTGGTCGATCCTAGCCTTCAGTCCGGCCCGGCGGAAGCCGGATTTGGCGTCGAGATCGAGCGAGAACAGTTCCGTCGCGTCCTTCACATCGAGGGAAGACGCCTTCGGCGCGATCACCGTGATCATGATCTCGCGATTCCCCGCGATCTCGGCGAGCGGAATGCCGCGATCGAGCAGGCCCTGAACGATCTCGGTGAAATCCTTGTAGCGCGGCGTCTGCACGAGCTGCCATTGCGGCGAGAGCGTGCGGATCGGCTTGATGCGCGGCTCGGCCGCCAGCGCCTCCGGCGGCAAGGTTCCGGTCACGAACATGATCTCGCGCGGCTCGTCGTCGCCGCCGGCATCCAGCCCCTTCTGGATCAGCCATGCGTAGCCGATCTTGACGAAATACTCCGAGCCCAGCGCGAAATCGCGCTCCCAGCTGCGCAGCTTGCTCGGCGTCGGTGCGGAGATCGCAAACAGCCCGTCGAGCTTTTCGCGAAACGGATATTTGTACCAGGGGACGGTGAAGAGGAAGGCGGCATAGTCCTGCAGCACGGCGCGGGCGTAGTCGTCCTGCGGCGTCGGCTTGTCGCCCCTGATCCATTCGAAGACGCGGCCGATCGTGTTCTCGTAGAGTCCCTTGATGGCGTACTCGATCGAGTAGCTGACGCCGATGATGTAGATCATCGTCTTGACTTCGGTGCGCGACTCCGTGGCGGGTACCGCGCGGTTGATGGTGCAGAAGCTGCGCCAGAAGCCGAGGATGTGGCCGAGATAGTTGAAATGGCTTTCGCTGGAGCGGTCGAGGAAGCGGCCGAAATCCTCGAAGGAGTAGACGATGTACCACTCCGGGAAGGTGAAGAAGGTGTTGTCGAGCTTGCGGCGATAGCCCTTCTCATCGATGGCCGGCAATGCTGCCGAAGCCGGCGCCGCCGTTGTGGCATTCGTTGCCGGACCGCAGCTACCCTCGATATAGGCGAGGGGCAC
>JAKFVP010000160.1 GCA_021732175.1 Bradyrhizobium sp. | reverse complement strand
GGCCGCACCTTGTAATTCTCCGTCGTTGCCGCCTCCATACCCGCCACCAACGATTTGCAAACACGTTGATCAACAGACTGCAATCCCTACGCCAAACCTTTGCGAATGGGACGCGAACATCGCTTACCAAAGTCTTTCACGCAGAGGAAAAGAAACGCCTGGATACCCGTCAACGCCAGTGCGAGCGCCACCTTCGCGGGCATCCAACTCGCGGTAAAAAGCTGTCCGATTGCAGTCAGCGTGAAGCCGGTGATCCAGGCTAAGATCATGGCTGGATTCATGATTATGCCCAGCAATCTCCGCTCCATGACTTTGAAGGTCTCGGATTGTTTCGAGCCCTTCTCCGATTTGCAGTGGTAGACGAACAGGCGCGGCAGATATAGCAGGCCGGCCATCCAGGAGATGATGGCAACCACATGGAGTGCTTTGATCCAAGGTACATTCTCGGCCACCTCAAGCCACTCTGAAATTGACGTGGTCGTTCGATTCCGGGCAGTTCAATGCTTTCGCCAAAAGCTGCAGCCGGGCGGCACGATCCGTCAGCCCGGCGTACCGAGGCAGCTGAGACGATGGATGAAGCCCTTCTCCGGACAGGCAGATCCAGGCCATCGGATTGGCACACCTCTCGCCGCGGTACACCGGTCCGTCAGTGTGACCGGCCGGGGCCGGGCTTTTTCTTTGCCGGGTCATCGGCGTCGCTGATGTCGTCGAGTGTCACCTGGCAGGTATGCTTCCTGTCATAGCGAACGAAGAATGGGTTTGGCTTGTCTAAGAATTCGCTGCGGCTCAGGCGACCATCGCGGTTGTCATCAAAATAGGCGAGATCGGCTCCTTTCAACATCGAATCCGCTTGCTGAATCGACTCGAATTCCTGAGCATCGACATAGCCGTCATGATTTCGGTCGGCATTCTTGAAGAGGCCTTCGGCGTACCGTTTCCACTCCTCGCAGGTGTACACCCCCTGTCCCTTAAGGTTGCCCCAAACAGTCGCCCACGCCAGAAAGCGGTCAAATCCGGGGTAGCGCCCAATTGAAGTGGAATCCGCGGCCGTTCGGGCCTGCGCTGCCGCCGTCCCTGTCGCAATGCACAACAGCAAGAGAGCACAGAGCAGATCGCGCATCCTTGGCCTTCGTCGTTGACGTTGGACTTTCGCTTCCCCAAGGACGTTTTTCAAGCCGAGTCCGAACGCGGCGAGGGCCTGAAATATCTTTCCGTTGCCGATTTAGCGCAGTCGATGCCCTACAGAACAAGGGTGCAAGATTTTCATTGTGGGCTGCCGATTTCAAACTTTAGACTGAGAGTTGAATCGGCACTTGGTTACTCTTCTAGGCGGGCTGGGGCATGAAAGCCTGGATCGGCGAGGAATTCCCAATTGATTTCCTCGCAGCGTGCGGGTGGACGGAGGCGATTGTGCGGCGCAGGAAGTCGATTGCGTCAGTCTTTTTGACTTTCGTCTCAGCGCTAGTGCTTGCCCAAAGCGAGCCGGCTTGTGCGAACGATGCAAGCGGGGACGCTGCTCGTATCTACTTGGCCGAGGTCCGGTCGGCCTGGCCGAGCGAACAGGGGGCTACGAACGGCGCCTTCGCAAAGCTCGCTGAGTATGCCGAGATGCAGGGGTCTCGCAAACCTGGGGAGGTCAGCCCAACTACAGCGGGCCATCAAGTTACGGGTCACAGCGCCGATTTCCTTGCGGCACATCCGAAGAACATGCGGGTGGCAGAGGCGGAACGGCCGGAAGAAAAGATGGCGGAGGCGTCGGGGACCCATGCGGGTACACACGACGACGCAATCTCTGCGCTGATCGATTTTGCAAAGAAAATCGCACCGGATGGGCCCACATCGAGATCGGCTGAAACCGGGCAGGCCAAGGCCGGTAGCCATGATGATCCGGTCTCGGCTCTCGTGGATTACGCGCGGCAAATCGGGTCGGGCGAGCCCAAATTGAGGTTGGCCGAAGCCGGGAAGGCGAAGGCCAAGGCCGTGGGCCAGGCCCCAAAGCCGGTCAAGGTCGTGTCGGGCGAGGCAACGTACATCGGGGCGCAGGTTTGTCAGACCTGCCATCTGGTTCAGGCAGCTGCCTTCAACCAAACCCTGATGGGGAAGATTTTCCGAAACCCGCGAAACGCGCGGGAGAAGGAGGGCTGCGAAAGCTGTCACGGGCCAGGGTCGCTGCATCTGAGGGCCGTCGGCTGTGCTTCATGTCATGGCGAGGGCGGGATCACCACGAAGCCCGGTATACCGAGCCTCGCCGGAGAGAACCCGGAATATCTCGTCCCGGCGATGAAGGCTTATGTTGGCGGACGGCGTCACCACGCCTTGATGAAAGCCGTTCTCTCGGGTGTCGGCGAGGCAGAGCTCAACAACATTGCAGCTTACTACGCCTCCCAGCCGCCCGCCCGAGCCCAGACGCCGCTCGTTGGCGATCCGTCAGCCGGAAGGTCCGCCACCGGCCTGTGCGCCGGCTGCCACGGCGAGCAGGGTGTCGGCACCGCTCCCGCATTTCCGAACCTTGCAGGCCAGGACGCGCAGTACCTGGCCGACGCTCTCAAGGAATACAAGCAGGGATCACGCAGCAAAGTGATCGCGTGCGCGGCATGTCATGGTGCGGGCGGAGTGAGCAAGCGGCCCGGGACGCCGAGCCTTGCTGGCCGGGATCCAGCCCAACTCATTGCGGAGATGAAGGCCTATGCCAGCGGAAAGCGCAATCACGACGTCATGAAAGCGCTGTCGGGTCTGGCAGAGGAAGAGCTTAGGAACATTGCCGTTTTCTACGCGCGGCAAACCCCCGCTCGAGCGCAGACGCCGCTTATTGGGGATCCGTCGGCTGGGAAGGCCGCCAGCGCCGCATGCGCGGGATGCCACGGGGAGCAAGGCATCAGTTCGAATCCCATATGGCCGAGTCTCGCAGGTCAGGATTCTCGGTACCTCGCCAACGAGCTCAGGGCCTACAAGAGCGGATCACGTGACGATGCAACGATGAAGGCCCTCACTGCGGCCCTGGACGATCGCACGATCGACAACATCGCAAGCTACTATGCAACCCTGCAACCTGCGAAGCCCACCCTGACCGAAGCCATGCAAAGCGCGCCGGTCACAAGCGAACCTGTCGTGGTTGCCAATAGGATCGTCGCCGATCTTGACGAACGCAGGATCAATAATGTCGCGAGCTACTATGCCAGCCTCGTTCCTGCGCAGCCCACCGCAAAACGCGCGCCTGCCAGATCGGTTCCTGCCAGAGTAGGCACCGCTTCGCCCATCGATGGACGTAGCTTGGAGATACTTTCGTTCAGGATGAACGATCCCACGCATACTGTGGACGAGTTCAACGGCGTGTGTCTCGGCTGCCATGAAAAGGGAGAGCGGACCTTGTGGCGCGGCAGTGCGCATGAAACCCGCGGCGTCGCGTGCGTGAGTTGTCACACTGTGATGCGCAACGTAACGCCAAAGCACCAGCTCGCCAAGCTGACCGAGATGGACACTTGTTTCCAGTGTCACAAGAATAAGCGCGCAGAGATGTGGCGCTCTTCCCATATGCCAGTTCGCGAAGGCAAGATGACGTGCAGCTCGTGCCACAATCCGCACGGCACTTATGGAGAGGCGCTGCTGAAAACAGCCACCGTTAACGACGTTTGCTATAAATGTCACGCAGAGAAGCGTGGACCATTCCTGTGGGAACATGCTCCGGTGCGCGAGAACTGTCTGAACTGCCACGATCCGCATGGCTCGATGCAGGATGCCATGCTGAAGGTGTCGCGGCCACGCCTGTGCCAGCAATGTCATACCTCAGGTGATCATCCCGGCAATCCATTGAATCCGAGGGCGACACACGCGATCGCGGGCGCGTGCTTGAACTGCCATGTGAAAGTTCACGGTTCGAATAGCCCGGCCGGTTCTCAGCTCTTCCGCTGAAGGCGAGGTAACTGCGAGGAGCGCAAGGCGGAATATAAAGGAGATGCTGGGCCGAGAAACATCGAACACCGTCGCGACAAGGGAATATCGAGCGGAGTGTATTAGCGGGGACGACGAGATGATACTGGGTCTGGATATGCCAAGAGTGCTGGGCGCAATCTTGCTTGCAAGCGTGTCTATGCTGGCCGGTGCGTCGTTCCCCGTGGCGTTCGCAGCGGATTCGGATATGGCTCAGAAGGCAGGAGCTTCGCTGCCTGATTGGTATTATTACGGGGCACTTGAGACTGGGGGGCGCTTTGTTTTCGATCGCCCGCCGAGCGGTTTCGGTACGACGTCTGCGTCGTCAGGAGGGGACTGCGTCGTCGGTGGCAACTCAGTGGTAACGACGTGCTTTTTGACGGCCGCGCAGACACAAAGTCGAGCCAAATTCGAAGAATACGGCAACGTGGCAAATGGAGCGTTTCTCGATTGGATCAACCTGCAGACAGGGACAAAGGATGGGCGTTACGCGTTCGATTTCTGGGGCCGCAGTGTCGGACTGAATAACCAGAGCTATACTCTGGACGTGTCGAACCCAGGTTGGCAGTACATCTCGCTCGGATGGGATCAGACACCGCACCTCATCAGCACAAGTGCCAAGACGGTATTCAATGGAGCAGGCTCTACCTTTCTGACTGTAAATCCCGCTCTTCAAGCGAACCTGCAACCCTTCATGCCCGCCGCCGGAGATCCCGGCCCGGCCGGTGATGCCGCCCGCGACAATATGCAGGCTTTCATCAATAACGCGGAGATGCCGCTCGTTCTTCGTACCCGTCGCGATAGAGCAGACGGCGCCTATCGATGGACGCCTACGCCAGAATGGGATTTTGGAGTGGCGTACAGCCACGAGCATCGCACCGGTGTCATGCCGGCATCACTGCCATACCTTTGGGATACGGTCACACCGGCCATGCCGCATTATGCGATCGGGCTTCCAAAGCCGGTCGACGATACGACACAGAACGTCGAGGCAAAGGGCGAGTATTCCGGGACCGCGTTATTCGGCATGCGATGGAGTACGAACGTCGCTTATAATGGATCATTCTATCACAATAATCTCACGCAATTGGATGCGCAGAATCCATTCTGCGCGCAAGGCTCTTGCGATGTGCTGAACGGACCGTTCTATGCCCCGAATATGCTGCGACTGAGTCTCGATCCAAGCAATCAGGCCAATGCCATTACCTGGAGTACAGCGTTCGATTTGCCATTGTGGAAGATGCGCTACGTCAGCACGTTTCAGTATAACGACATGCGGCAGAATAGTCCGTTTATCGACACGTCGATCAATGGCCTGATAGCGCCCCCTGTTACGCTGAATGGAGTTCCGGTGGGCAGCCTGAACGGACAGATCGACACGCTGCTGTGGAATAACGTGTTGACCATGCGGCCCACCGATGATCTCAAATTCACCTTCCGCGGTCGTCACTATGCAAACAACAACAACACGCCGTCGTTGAATATCGCTGATTGGATATCGATGGATACGCAGTGCGCTTCCGGGACGCCCAATCCTGGTGGGACCTGCAGCTCCTTGCCGCGCAACTCCCTTCCCATATCGTACACGAAGGACAATGCCAGTGCAGACGCGCGCTGGAGCCCCGTGCGTTGGGCGTCGGTTGGCGGCGCATGGTCTTGGGAGCGGTGGAATAGGGTCTTCCGGGATGCGAACGTCACTAATGAGAATACCGGCAAGATTTTTGCCGACCTGAAACCGTTGGATGGGGTTCAAGCGCGCGCAAGCTATCAATACGGTCAAAGGCGCTACGACACCTACGATCCCGGGCTGTTCGTTCTAACCCCGGGACTGTTAACGGATTCGTTTGCGTCGAACCTGCGTCGCTTCGACCTTGCCAACCGTAACCGGCACAAAGCCGACGCCCAGATCGATTTTGCGGCCACCGACTTCGTCACCATCTCTCCCAATTTTGGGCTGCGTCTGGACGACTACCCCGATCCGGTCGTCAACCCGCTGGGCTTGCGGAAGAATCACAGCTGGAACGCCGGCGTCGAAGTTGGCGCCTTGGTCAGCCCGCGAGTTAGATTGACGGCTGCGTACAATTATGAGGAAGCCCGGCTTAAGATCGCGAGCGGCAATGGAGGTGCGGCGGGTTGTCCGGAAGGGGGCGATCTCCGCAATGCCTTCAACCCCGTCGAGTGCACTTGGCTCAGCGACATCAAGCAGCGTTATCATACGTTTATGGCCGCCGCAGATCTGAAGGTGATTCCGGACAAGTTCGATCTGCGGCTGGAGGGCCTCTTCACGATTGCAACGGAAGGAAGTCAACTCACGCCTTGTTCAGCAGGAATTGGTTGCAACGGCCTAACCGGAGGAGTGGATCCTGCGCAGGAAAACTTTGGCCAGTTCCCGACCCAATCAAACACGTACCAGCGGTACAGTGTCATCGGCCGATACCATGTGGACCCCGACTTCGTCCGGCAGATGGGTTGGGTGGGCGACGTCACCATCAAGGGACGCTACACTTTCGTCAGCAACAGCGTCTCGAACTGGGCCATCGACAACTTGACGCCCTACATGCCCACTCCAGATGCGGGCGGGTTGGACGGAGGCGGCAAGGCGCTCTTCCTGGCCTGGAACAACCCGAACTATTCGGCTCATATCTTGGCCATGTCGGTTGCATTCAAATGGTAGGGGAAAATTCGGACAAGAAAGGTGACTGATGATTGAGAAAGCTATCCTGGGAGGCGGAGTCGTCGCAATCGCATACTTTGCTGTTGTGACAGGGACAGAAGCGGCAGACACCGCCATCGCACTTGCACGGCAGACTAGATTCGTCGAGCGCGTGGAAGATTGCAGCACGTTCTACGAACCCCGTCGGAGCCGCCGCATCCCTTGGGATTTTACACACGGCGTCGGGCTCGGCTTCGGCACGTTGGAAGGAGCGCTGCCGATGTATCCCTCGAACTCATTCCCAAACTGGTATGGCGCGTGTCGCACTTGGGGGCACTACAGCGCATCTGGCGCCGCGCGTTAGTTCGGGCGACTGTCGTTCGCAAACAGCCCCTGATCATCTGATCCCCCGCACGGCAGGAGCCGGCGGCGAGGGCACGCACGGCCTCGGGCAAGATCCCGCCAGCGGCCGAACTCAAGTGGTAGCTGAAAACACTTGGAGTTGCGCATGGATCCGGACCACGATCGTGGCGCCGACGCTTTCCCTTCTGATCCAGGCATCGGCCGCGGAACGAGCGACACTGCCGAGCTCAAAGCGGCTGCTATTCGGGCCGTGCCGTCGCCTCCGGTCGAAGGGGTGTAGGCCTGCAGCGAATTTTACAATCCTTGTCGTAGTCGCGGCTTTGGTCGGGGGTCTGGTCCCGATTCGAATGTAGGGTTTGGGTTATTCGAGGGCGCGCTCCCTGCGTATCCCATGAACTCCTTTCCCAACTGGTACGGCCTCTGTAAAAATTGGGGACATTACAGCTCGGCCGGCTCAGCACCACGGTGAGTTTGCTGCGCGTAGCGGGGCCAAACAACGCGAAAGGCAATGCTGGGGTGTTCGTCGCTTTCTCGCTTTCTAAAGTCCAGCCGTTGCTCCCGCGTCACGTGGAGGCCGCTTTCCAGAGGAACGGTTCTCAGACCTCAAAGACGAGCTTCAAGAGCCGCATGGGCGCGTATCTCCGATGTTGAGGCCGTGGAGGTCATACTCCCGACGACAATTTGACTTGCATCAATGTGCAAGTCTCTGAATGACCGACATTAACGATGCGTTAGAGTGATACCAATACAGTCCCGACCCTCATGAGAGCCCCGTTTCGCCCCTGACGGGGCTCTCGCTTTTTTTCAGGCGACTCCGAGTGTAGGTACAAGCCAATATCCCGGCCGTTTATTGATAAGGATCAGATGGATTTAGCGACTATCCGTCAAAATGTCTCTTGGGGAAGGGATCGCTTTCCCAGCTAGTTGGAGGCCAATTGATGTACGCAAACTCGAGCCGCCACAGTGAGGAAATCTCATTGCGGGAGATGCTTCCGAGTGTCATCGCAAGGCCCATGCCGGTTGCCAATCGCTCAATTGCCGAATCGCAGCCCGGACCCGACGTCAAGCCACCGCATTATCTTACGGCGCATTACTGGTGGGCCTATGTGCACCCCCGGGCCGTGTGGTTCTTCGAGCGGCAATGGCTGATCAATCTCATTCTATGGGGCAATTATACGCGGCTGCACAATGCAGCGATGGCTGAATTGGGGGATGTGCTTCCCGGCACGACGTTGCAGGTCGCATGCGCCTACGGCGACCTTACCGCTAGGTTGCTCCAGCGGGTTGCGGCCGGCGGCGGCAGACTGGACATCGTCGACGTTCTGCCGGTGCAGCTGGAAAACCTGCGTGCCAAG
Source organism: Bradyrhizobium sp. (assembly GCA_021732175.1). GTDB lineage: Bacteria > Pseudomonadota > Alphaproteobacteria > Rhizobiales > Xanthobacteraceae > Bradyrhizobium. Next base: position 6,127 of record JAKFVP010000160.1, on the reverse strand, counting down.
CTGCCATCCGGTGCGCCGGCGCGATTGCTGGCCATGGATTCCGCCGAACTTAGGCTAGCGGACGCCAGCTATGACCGGGCACTGCTGTTCTTTCTGCTGCACGAACAGCCCAGAGATTATCGCGAGCGAACCCTGAGCGAAGTCTTCCGTGTGGTTCGGCCGGGAGGCGAGATTGTCATTGTCGATTATGCGCTGCCGCGCTGGTGGCATCCGCTTCGTTATTTGTGGCGGCCCGTGCTCGCCGCGCTGGAGCCTTTTTCGCTGGATTTATGGCGTGATGAGATCGTTTCTTGGCTGCCTGCTGCGCTACGGGCCGAATGGCGCAAGCAGTCTTATTTCGGCGGGCTTTATCAGAAAGTCGTGATCAGACGCTGAGGCAATCGCGGGGCCGGCGGCCGAGGCGATGCCGGTCATATTTTCCGGGGGTCAGATGAGAATCAGCGCCAAGGCGGCGGTGAAAGTTAGCAGTCCGGCCGTGCCATAGCACCCGGCCTTGACGAAGATGCCGCCCCCGAGCCCGAGGTCGTGAGCCGTCATGCGCAAACGATGCGCGGCATGCCAGGCCGGGAGAGCCAAGGCGCCTAACAGGACCAGCTTGCCGACCGGATTGTGCGCGACTGCCGCAATCGTCTCATAATGCAAATGGAGAACGCCCAGCGGCACCAACACTCCGGTGATCAGGATCAGCACCGGCATGATGAGCGCCGCTACCAATCCACCGCCGGCAAAGGGCAGCCACAGGATGGGCTTGTTGGACCTCGCCATGGCTTAGACTCCCGCTCCAATTAGCACGATCGCCGACACCGCTGCCCAAGCGACGTAATGAGCGCCGACGATCACCGCGCCGGGTACCGGTTCGCCTTTCATCATCAGCGGCATCGCCTTCGGCGTCAGCGCGAACCAGGTCACGCTGTGATAAATGGCGAAGACAAGACAAAGCAATTGAACGGCCACGCCGAGGGGGCTGGAAAATGCCGCAACGAATCCGTCCCATGGCGCAGGGCCCTGCGCCAGCCGGACAAGCCCGACTACCAGCAGCGCGCAATAGAGACCGACGAACAGGCTGGTCAGCTCGCGGATCATATAGAGGACGTAGCGGGGCCTGCGAAGCCACCAGCTCCGTTCGACCTTGCGCACATAGGGACGGCGGCTCATCGATACCCTCCCGGCGTGAGCAGATTTTTGAGCCAGTCGACCGAGGCGGAAATCTTGATCTGCTGGATCGCCGCAGCCGGGTCGACCTGCTTGGGACAAACCTGGGAGCATGCGCCGACGAAGGTGCATTCCCAGACGCCCTCGTTGCTGGCCACCACCTCTGCCCGCGCGTCCCTTCCGCCGTCGCGGGAATCGAGATTGTATCGGTGCGCCAGTGCCAGCGCCGCCGGCCCGACGAAATCCTCGTTTAGCCCAATCTGCGGGCAGGCGGCGTAGCACAGGACGCAATTGATGCACTGGGTGTAGCGGTGGAAGGTATTGAGCTCGGCCGGCGATTGCAAATATTCGCCCTCGGCCAGGGGCCTGTCTTCCTTTGGGATCAAATACGGCTTCACGCCAGACAGCTTGTCCATGAAGCTGTCCATCACAATCACCAGGTCCCGCTCGATCGGGAAGTGGTCGAGCGGCTCGACCCGGATCACGCCGCCACGGTAGTCGCGCAGGAAGGCGTGGCATGATAGTTTCGGCTCGTTATTGATCATCATGCCGCAACTGCCGCACACCGCCATATGGCACGACCAGCGGTACGACAACGTCGCGTCGAGATTGTCCTTGATGTGATTGAGTGCATCGAGCACCACCCACTCGTCCTTGTAGGGAACGGTGTAGCTCCGGAAATGCGGCTCGCTGTCGGTCTCGGGGTGATAGCGCAGGACTTCAAGCGTGATGGTCTCGCTCATGTCGTGGCTCCCCCGTAAACACGTTCGGCCGGCTGCGACTTGGTGATGACGACATCGAGGTAGCTGATCGATGGCGGCTCGGTCCCGCGATAGCCCGCAAGGCTGTGCTTGAGATAGTTGGCGTCGTCGCGCGCGGGATATTCGAGGCGCTGGTGTGAGCCGCGCGACTCCTTGCGCTGCAGCGCCGAATGCGCCGTCGCCGAGGCGACATCGAGCATGCAGCCGAGCTCCAGGGCCTGGATCAGATCGGTGTTGAAGACATTGCTGCGGTCCTGCAAGGCCAGCTTGCGATAGCGCGCACGCAGATCCTCGAGGATGCCGCAGGTCTCCCGCAGCGTGTCCTCGGTACGGTAGATGCCGGCACCGTTTTCCATGGTGTCGTTCATCGCCTTGCGCAGGCCGGAGACGCTATCGTTGCCACCCTCGCGCCCGAACAGTTCGCGCAGGCGCTCCTGTGCCATCTCGCCCGCCTTGCCGACAGATCCAGGCGTCGGGTTGGCCTTGGCAAAGGCTGCCGCCCCGCGTCCAGCGCGGGCACCGAATACAACGATTTCGGCGAGCGAATTGGAGCCGAGGCGGTTGGCGCCATTGATCGAGACGCAAGCACATTCGCCGGCGGCGAACAGGCCGGGCAGCGCGGTAGCAGTGTCGATGTCGGTGTGAATGCGCCCATGGTATAGTGCACCACAGGTCGAACCGGAATCAGCGCGTGCAGCGGGTCGATGCCGACATAGGCTCTCGCCAGTTCGCGCAGAGTTATCGCTGAAAGTTGGTGACGGCAGGAATCGGAAAGGCGGCATATCATGGGGGTGCTTGACGCCTCCACTTCTCCACCGAAGGAGCGATATGCCGTGCCCAAGGATAACGTCATCAAGCTGATTCAGCCAGGATTCTTCGACGATCAACTCACCGAAATCTACGCAACGGAGCGCGTGCCCTGCTCACCAAGGCGGTCGAGGCCGAGGTCGCGGACTTTCTCGGCAAGCATGCGGATTTGAAGACTGAGGACGGCCAGCAGCGTGTCGTCCGCCACGGTCACCTGCCGGAACGAGCGGTGATGACCGGTATTGGTCCGGTCACCGTCCGCCAGCCGCGTGTTCGCGACCGCGAGGCTGCCGCCGGCGATCCCGGCCGTATCCGGTTCTCGCCTTCGATCCTGCCGCCCTACATGCGCCGGTCGAAGTCGATCGAGACGTTGCTGCCGATCCTTTATCTGAAGGGTATCTCGACCGGCGACTTCTCCGAGGCGCTGGCGGCGCTGCTCGGCAAGGATGCTGCCGGGTTGTCGGCATCATCCATCGGCCGCCTGAAGGACGGCTGGTTCGACGAGCACGACGCGTGGCAGAAGCGCGATCTGTCGGCGAAGCGCTACGTCTACATCTGGGCTGACGGCATCCATCTCGAGGCCCGCCTCGAAGACGAAAAGCAGTGCATCCTGGTGCTGATCGGCGCGACGCCGGAAGGCCGCAAGGAACTGGTCGGCTTCACCGATGGCACCCGCGAAAGCGCGCACGACTGGCGCGATCTGCTGCTCGACCTGAAGCGGCGCGGGCTCAACGCGCCGCTGCGGCTCGTCATCGCCGATGGTGCGCTCGGGTTCTGGAAGGCGGCTGGCGAGGTCTGGCCGAAAACGCGCGAGCAGCGCTGCTGGGTGCACAAGACCGCGAACGTGCTCGCCAAATTGCCGAAGAGCCAGCAGTCGAAAGCCAAACGCGCGTTGCAGGAGATATGGATGGCCGAAACAAAGGTCGCCGCCGAACTGGCGTTCGACGCCTTCATCGAGAGCCACGCGCTGAAATACAACAAGGCGGCCGACTGCCTGAGCAAGGATCGAGACACGTTGCTCGCTTTCTACGACTTCCCGGCCGAGCACTGGAAACACTTGCGGACGACCAACCCCATCGAAAGCACCTTCGCCACCGTGCGCCACCGCACGATCCGATCGAAGGGCTGTCTGTCGAACGGGACCGCGCTCGCGATGGTCTTCAAACTGGTCGAGGGCGCACAGAAAAGCTGGCGCCGTCTCGACGGTCATAACCAGTTGCCAAAACTCGTTCTCGGTGTGACATTCGCCGACGGGATCGAGGTCACCGCAAAGCCGACTGACCGTCAGCCCACAACCGCCGCCGCCTGACCGGCCCGGCCGTCACCAAGATTCGGCGATAGCTCGTTCGCGCACCATCGGCAGCCGTTCATTGATTGTCTTTTCACCGAGGTGGCGGATGTCGAGATGTACCACGTCGCCCTGCGGGGTCTTGATGGTGCGGCTCTTCTGCTGCTCGTGCCAGAAGGCTTGGCTAAGACGGTCGCGCGGGCCAAGCTCCATCGCCTTCTTGCACGGCCAGGGGTCAGGCGGGCCAAGATTGTAATCCTGCAGGTAGCGATAGCCGTCCTTGTTGACCAGAATTCCGCCCTCGCCGCGGGTGCCCTCGGTGATCAGGATGCCGGTGCCGGGTAGCCCGGTCGGGTGATACTGCATGAATTCCATGTCTTTAAGGGCTACACCGGCCCGATAGGCCATCGCCATGCCGTCACCTGTCTTGATGGCGCCGTTGGTGGTGAAGGGAAAGATGCGCCCGGCGCCGCCGGTGGCGATAACTACTGCCTTGGCGCGGAATGCGACCACGCGGCCCGACCGCATCTCAATGGCCACGACGCCCGCGCAATGGCCGTCCTCGACGATCAGATCGGTCGAGTAGTATTCGTCGAAGCGCCCGATCGACGGGTATTTTAACGAGATCTGGAACAACGTGTGGAGAATGTGGAAGCCGGTTTTGTCAGCAGCCTACCAGGTCCGCTCGATCTTCATGCCACCGAACGGCCGCACGGCGACTGTGCCGTTCGCTTCGCGGCTCCATGGACAGCCCCAGTGCTCCAGCTGCAGCAACTCGAGGGGGGCTGCGTTGACGAACAGCTCGACCGCATCCTGATCGCAGAGCCAGTCTCCGCCGGAGACGGTGTCGCGGAAATGCTGTCCATACTGTCGTTGTCCTTGATCACGCCTGCGGCGCCACCCTCAGCCGCCACGGTGTGGCTGCGCATCGGATAAACCTTGGAGATCAGAGAAAGGGTGAGAGAGGGGTCGGCTTCGGTCGCGGCGATGGCGGCGCGCAGGCCGGCGCCACCAGCTCCCACAACAGCGATATCGGTTTCGATCACGTACATGAAGCGCTGTTCCTCAGAACGGCACCCCGTCCCGCAGTCTTTCTCGCAAGGACTGAGTGGGCCATGGCGCTGCGGAAAAGTGTTGATTTAGGTCAACTCGCCTTCTGTTTGGTCCGGGAAGCGGCCGAATAGAAAGGACTGGCAGGTCGGTGCACCCGACCAAGTGAGATGCGGTAGCCTGATTCCACGGGCGGAGCAGAAGCCGAAATACTCGAAAGGATGGTTCGGATGACGGTGCGCTTGAGCCGTGCGGTGCCGCGTTCAACACCAATGGTTACAAGGTGCCCGAAAAGAGATAGTCAGCAAAGAGGGTGTGAGCAAGCTTGAGTGGCTTCTACCCAAAAGCAACTTCTGTTAGCCGGCCCTCGGCAAGGACCATGCAGATTAAAGCTGTCGGACCGAGTGCCCCCGTAATGACGCTTCGTATCCCTTCCGTTATCCCCTGTCAGAACGTCGCGATAAGGGGCAGAAGAATCGCGTCAGCAGTTTGCTTTTGCACGTCATTGAGAGTCGGATACAGTCGCATGAAGGCCGCGCGCGCTGATTTTACGGCCTCAAGACGCTCCGTCAGATGTCGCTCATAGTGTTCGAGGCGCTCGGCGGAGGGTGTTTTATCGTCCAGAACAGCAAGCTTGCGCGATTCGGCAAGGTGCTGACGTCCGGACCGGAGCGCCAAAGCCAGCACATTCCACTCCGCTATTTGCTTTTCCGTGATCTGGAGTTCTGCCTTGAGGAAGGCGATGCGTTCCTCGGCGAGTTCGATAGCATGCGCCGGGCCTTTGCCGCCGGTCTGGCCCCGCATCATCTTTTCCGTCCTTATGAACATTTCGCCGTGGTCGTGCTGCTGTCCCGTATTGCTCCCGCCGGGCTCCATCGCCTCGCGTTGCGCAGGCTTCATTTCATCATCCATTGCAAGCAGACGTTCTCTAACTCCCACCATTGCGCGTTCCAGGCGATCGTGATCACCGATTCCAGGCCATCGTGATCACCCATTCCAGAGCATCGTGATCAGCATTTCCAGCCGATCGTGATCGCTATTTCCAGCGATCATGATCGGGGGCAACGGG
>JAKFVP010000342.1 GCA_021732175.1 Bradyrhizobium sp. | reverse complement strand
GGCTCGGGATCTGCAGGAACTTGCCATAGGACGAGCCGGCTCACGCTAAGGTTCAACGGATCGGTGGAACGCCTCGCCGCTTTGACGGTTTTGGAAAGGCACACCCTGGCCAAGGGAGCAGTCGCCATGATGTCCGAGAACCAGATCCATACCGTCGCCCGCCAGATGCTGGAGCGCCACGGGCAGGCCGCCATCGCCAGGGCCGCGCGGCAGGCCGTCGCCTGCGAAAGCAAGGGCGAGGACGACGAGGCCAAGGAGTGGCGTCACATCGAGGCCGCCATGAAGATCATGCGCGGACCCGGACAGGGCTGAGGACCGGGGGCCAACGCGCCACGGTTGGCACAAGCTGCAGCCCAGATTCCGCCATGCGGCTTCGTTCAAGTGAGACCAGCAGGAGAGGTCCGCCCGGGCCTCGGCGGGACATGCCCGCCCTTGCCCCGAAAGAATTTCGATGCCGTTACACCGTTCGGGCCGCGTGCTCGCGCTCGCCGCCATTGTCATGCTGAGCTGCAGCGCGGCGGGGGCGCAGGAAAATCTCGATGCGGGAAAATCTGCACCAAAACTGTTTGCGGAGAGCTGCTCCGCCTGTCATCGCAGCGCGAAGGGGCTGGCCAAGGGGCGCTTCAGCTTCACGCTCTATCTGTATTTGCAGAAGCATTACGCGAGCAACGCCAGCTCGGCCTGGGCGTTGACGTCGTATCTGGAGTCGGTCGACGCCGGAAAACGCAGCCCCACCCGCGCGGCGGCAGCGACGACACCGGCGCGCGCCTCGTCGACCTGGACTTCGCATTCGCCGCTGCGGCCGCCGGCGCCGGTCCCGGGCCGCTAGTGCCCAGGGCGTTAGACCCGTTCTTTCCCACGCGCCGCTGTGAAATCTCCCCGGCACCGCCATCTTTTGGACGTTTCGCCACGCACGATTAGTGGTTGTGTTTGTTGCGTGGAGTGCGGCCGATGGAAGACTTCGAAGGCAAGATGGAAAAGTACATGGCGCGCGCCGCCAAATGCGAGGAGCAGGCTCGCGAGGCGACCGACCCCACCCGCCAGGACTTCTACCAGGTTCTGGAGCGCTACTTCCGCAATCTCGCAAATGACTTCAAAGAGGTGATCGAGAAGCGCAAGACGGCGTGAGCCGCTGCGGCGGATTGCGCGCGTCGCTAATCCGCCCTGCGGCCGTTCGGCCTTCGCAGCAGCTCGTAACAGCCGAGCGTCAGGATAAGCACGAGCAGTCCCAGCATCACGCGCGCGGGCGTGACGAGGGGCTCGGCGCCCTGAGCATTCGCGGTGATGTCGGCGGGCGAAGCCTTGTCCGGCAACGGTGGGACGCGTTGGACGATATCGACCCAGCGCTCGAAGAAATTCGGGCGCGGTGCAATGGCGGGCGCAGCGGTTGGATCGGCGCTGGCCTGCGCGCGTGCGGGGCCGACCGAGCCCGCGAAATCCTCCGGCCGCATCCGCGACATCGCATCGCGCCAGCGGCGATCGGAGGATACCGCAGGCTTCCTTTCTTCCGAGGTTTCGCGAACGGCTGCTTCACGTACGGTTTTCGTCTCAGGCTCGGCTTCAGCCTGCTTCTTCGACTCGATCCGCTTGCCGAGCTGCCGACGGCTCGGCGTCGCGTCCCAGCAACGATTGGGACCGTGCCACCACAGATGCTGCGTGGGGAATTTCGCTCTGGCTTCCGCCTGCGTCATGCAGGAGGGCGATGCAATCGAGGGCGACGACGCCAGCGCAAAAGCGCTCGCCGTCAAAAATATCGCGACACGCATGGGGCCGCTCCACTCCAGACAAAGGCCGCCGCCAATTTGTCCCGCGCTGTGAATCATCGCCTAAACAATAGTTGTTTATGCAATGCAAATTATGGCGTGTTTTAAGAGACAGTGCGGCTAACCCACATTTGCGCTGTCCCGTGTTGAGACGGTTCCCAATTCACGGATGTGGCAGGCGTGTGGCGAAAAAGACGCGCGCGATTTGCAGGCTAGGCCTTCTTCACGAATTCCGATTTCAGGTTCATCGCACCGATGCCGTCGATCTTGCAGGCGATGTTGTGACCGTCGGCGCCGTCGGTGAGGCGGATGTTTCGCACCTTGGTGCCGCCTTTGACGACCGATGACGAGCCCTTCACCTTGAGGTCCTTGATCACGATGACCGCATCGCCATCGGCAAGCGGATTGCCATGGGCATCGCGCACGCCGGACTCCGGCGCGGTCTCCGCGGCGCCGGCCGTGGCGCTCCATTCGTGGCCGCATTCCGGGCACACCCAGAGCCCGCGATCCTCATAGGCGTGCTCGGAATTGCATTTCGGGCAGTTCATGGCGTCGTCCATTGTGGTCCCCAAGCCGGTCCAGGCGGGCGCACCGTAGGGTCGTGTCCGCTTAAAGCAAGAAGAAGTTCGCTTGTGCCGGTCGGCGCGGAGGGCGGGGCTTTCTCACCTCCGGCAGGCCGGCAGGTTGCGATCATGGGTGGCGATGCGTTTGCGCCGCGGGCGGCGCTTTTGCCACCGGTGGAATATGCTAGGGTCGCAGCATCGGCGGCGAAAAGAACCGCACATTCGGGGAGAAGAGCCGATGAACCAGCCCGTGCCCGTCAATCCGCCAGGCTTACGCTCGCATCTCGTCGAGGCCTCGAAGATGGCCTGGCAGCCGACGCAATTTGCGGGGATCGAGATGAAGCTGCTCTACAGCGACGATGAGGGCCGCTCCACGATCCTGTTCAAGATGGCGCCGGGCGCCGTGGTGCCGCTGCACGAGCACACCGCGCTGGAGCAGACCTACATGCTCGAGGGATCGCTGGAAGACGCCGAATGCGCCTGCGGCCCCGGCGACTTCGTCTGGCGTCCGGGCGGCAATGTCCACGTCGCGCATGCGCCCGATGGCGCGACGTTCCTCGCGGTCTTCAACCGGCCCAACCGGTTTTTCGACGGGACGAAGTTTTTCACGGAGGCGGCGCCCCCGCTGCAGCCTTCATACACCCTCGATTCAGGTGTCGTCTGGTGTTGATGCCCGCGCGCAGGGCGGATCGGCTGTCGTCCCTGCGTTCGCAAGGACGACAGCAGTGATTTGGCAAGGAGCCTCCCCGAATGATCATCGATTCCCAGGTCCATGCCTACGAGGCGAACACGCCGAAACGGCCGTGGCACAGCGTGCCGAACTGGCCGCCGCACGTCACGGGCGATGAGATGGTGGCGGCGATGGACAAGGTCGGCGTCGATGGGGCGATCTTCATCTCGGCGTTCTCGCTGTACCGGTACGATGCGAGCTACGCGGTCGAGGTGGCGCGCAAGCACGCGGACCGGATGGCGATCGTCAAGCCCGTCGATGCCGACGATGCCGCCGTCGAGGAGGTCGTCGCGGAGTGGAAGAAAACGCCGGGCGCGGTCGGCATCCGCATGTGGATGACTGGGGATGTCGGCCGCGCGCCTGACGATCCCGGCCTCGACCGCATCGCGCGCGCGGCGGTGCGCCATGATTTGCCGGTCAACATCCACTGCTGGGACAATCTGGATGCGGCAACGAAAGTGATCGATCGCCATCCCGATGTGCGCTTCATCATCGACCACATGGGCATCCTGCAGCCGCGCGTGCCGCCGGCGCCGGCCGAACCGTGGGCGGCCCTGCCGAAGGTGCTGGAGCTGGCGAAGCGCAAGAACGCGGTGATCAAGATCAGCGGCGCCTGCACGCTGTCGAAAGAGCCGTATCCCTTTGACGACATCTGGGACCCGCTCTCGCGCATCTTCGATGCCTGGGGCATCGACCGCTGCCTGTGGGGCACCGACTGGACGCGCGCCGCTGCCGTCGTCAGCTACGAGCAGGGCGTCGAGCCGTTCCGCACCACCAGCCGCCTCAGCGAGCCCGAGCGGGCGATGCTGATGGGCGGGGCGTGCGCGAAGGCGTACCGGTGGCAGCCGAAGAAGGGGTAGGGGGGTCGGCCAACCCCAAACATCGAAAACAACCCCATGCACAGTAAGGTTTGGTGGCCGGATTAGTTGATCCCCCTACGGCTTGTCGCCAACGAGCAGTTGCAGGCGGGGCCGTCTCCACCGTCATTGCGAGGAGCGCGAGCGACGAAGCAATCCAGCTTTCCTTGTTGAAACAAGAAGCTGGATTGCTTCGCTTCGCTCGCAATGACGAATTGCCGCACCGGCTGCGCCCCCTTGACATGACCCCGCTCCGCCGCCGGAATGCGGCCAGCGCAAAAAGCGCGGCCCGCGGTTACGCGGCGCAACAAGAACATATCGGGAGGTCTCGCCCATGTTTCGCCGTCTCACACATCTCGCGCTTTTCGCGCTCGCCGCCATCGGCCTGCTCATCACCACCAACGCCCACGCCGCCTTCCCGGACCGCCCGATCACGCTGATCGTGCCGTGGGCGGCGGGCGGCGGCACCGACGCGGTGGCGCGGCAGATGGCGCTGATGCTGGAGAAGGAATTCAAGCAGCCGGTGAACGTCGTCAACCGCACCGGCGGCTCGGGCGTGGTCGGCCACCAGGCGATCGCCACTGCTACGCCCGACGGTTACACGTTCGGCCTGATCACGCTCGAGATTACCCTGATGCACTGGGTGGGGCTGACCGATCTCACCTACGAGAAGTTCACGCCGCTCGCCCTGGTCAACCAGGATTTTGCCGCGATCCACGTCAAGTCGGACTCGCCGTACAAGAACGTCAAGGAGCTGTTCGCGCAGATCAAGGCGAACCCGAACAAGATGACCGCGTCCGGCACCGGGCAGGGCGGCAGCTGGCACGTCGCGCTCGCAGGCCTGATGCAGGCCGAGGGCGTTTCGCCCGGCTCGATCCGCTGGGTGCCGTCGACGGGCGCTGCGACGGCGCTGACGGATCTCGCGGCCGGCGGCATCGACTTCGTGGCGTGTTCGATGCCGGAGGCCGAGGCGCTGATCAAGGCGGGGCGCGTGCGCAGCCTCGTGTTCTTCTCGCCGAAGCGCGCGGCGAATTTTCCCGATGTGCCGACCACCGACGAGGCGCTCGGGCAGAAATGGCACAAGGGCGTGTGGCGCGGCTTTGCAGCGCCAAAGGGCCTGCCGAAGGAGATCGCCGCGCAGTACGAGGCCGCGATCAAGAAGGCGTGGGACAGCGACGAGTTCAAGGAGTTCATGACGCGGCGCGGCTTCGACATGGTCTGGATGGACTCGGCTGGCTACGGCGAGTTCATGAAGGCGGACGATGCGGACAATGGCGCCGCGCTGAAGTCGCTGGGGCTCGCGAAGTAGGCGGAGCGTTTCTGCCTATTCCTGCCAAGCTTGAACTGTCTTCGCAAAATTGCTGACGATGGCGGCTCGCCGTTCGGAACTGGTCGAGATATCCCTGGTCAGATTCGCCATGGCGCGATCGAATATCTCGGGGTCGATGCCGCGAAGATAAGAAAGGTCGTTGAAAGCGGCGACGACGCGCCGCTGGATGGCCTCGTCGAGCTGTGGAGCAAGTTCAACTGTCTTGGTCGTTGCGGGGAACATGAAGGCCGGCGTCGGAATGACCGCCGCGCCGTCCCTGCTGGTGTTCGGCACGTCGCGATCGACGCGAGGCACATACTGGCTGTGACAATAAACGACAGTGTACGTCTTCTTGTCCCTTGCAACCGCCAGCTTGAATTGTCCCCCGGCAGGTTCGGAGACTGTTGAATCAAGCGGGGCGTCGCCATAGAGGGGACAGTTGCTGCCATCTTTTCCGGAACTCTTCGAATTTGGCCAGGCCTTGACGGAAACGGACAAGGGCCGGCCTGTGTCAAATTCCACTGTCCTGCCTGGACGAGTGAACGATTTCGATTGCCCCATCGCGCCATAAAGGGGCGCGAAGCTCACTGCTGCCGCAAGCGTGAGGCGTAGAGTCCGCATGCCACGAGCCATATCAATCCTCCGATGGTGAAAATCCACTTTCGTAGCGAGGTTATCTCCTCCGTCCAGTAAAGCACCGCCGATGCCGGTTCGACGAATATCCGGCGAAGCCGATAGGCCGGCCGGCACTCGATCGTCATCCGTTGCGGGTAATGAAAATTGTCGACTTGCAATTTTGGTATGGGTGAATCGAAATCGATGATCTGCAAATCGAGCCGTTCGGGGCCGGCGCTTTCATCCGACCAACGGCAGGACGACTGTTTGCGATCGGGCAGCTGGATCGTCAGCCTGTCAAATTTCGACAGGGTCGCCGTCAGCGTCGCGCTGGATTTGTCGGACGTCATGGTCTCGTCGAGACGCGTGGCAAACTGGGCAATGATGAAATGCGCCAGACCAACGGCCAGGGCGGCGATCAGCAGGAGCGCCGCGACGGAAGCAACGATGCGGCCCTTGGACGCTCGGCCGCGCTCCCCGCCGAAGCCGGGCAGGCCGGCGGCCGGCCTGCTCCAGCTGGCCAACTGGCCGGCAATGGAGAGAGACAGCAGCAACGCCGCCACACCCGCGACCGACAGCTTTGCGACAAGGCCGAAGTTCGTGAAAGTGTCGAATGCAGCGCCAATGGCCAGAAGGGCCGCCACGCCACCGGCAATTCCCGAGAGCTTCTCCAGGCCCTGCATCGAGCTCCGTCCTCCCCGACGGCCGTCGGCGAATTTCCCATAGTCTATCAGCTTAAAGTTGCAGTCGTCGAGTGGTGACTAATGAAGGCGCGGCTTCGACATAGTCTGGATGGACTCGGCCGGCTACGGCGAGTTCATGAAGGCCGATGACGCGGACAACGGCGCGGCGCTGAAGTCGCTGGGGCTGGCGAAGTAGGGCAATAGCTGGCAGCGCGTAGGGCGGATTAGCCGAAGGCGTAATCCGCCATATCGCAACGGCGGATTACGCTGCGCTAATCCGCCCTATGGGCTAAAGCGCTGCAAAAAAGGCGAGCGCGATATCAGGGGCGGATGTCCAGATCAGCATCGCAAGCAAAATCAGCATTCCGAAGCTGAGGGCGTAGAAGGCAGTACTTTTGATCGTCATGGAAATGTCCCTCCTTAGCGGCGAGACTAGGCAAGGCTGCGCCGGCCAGACGTGAAGCAGTTCACAGGGTTTTGGGAAAAGCGGTAACGGTCTTGCGAGCGAGGGCAACCGCGATTTTAGCGTGGAGGATGAAGCGCGTTGCGGCCTGATGCCTGAGGTTGCATCAACCGGCCGCCTGCGCAGGCGGCGCGCTGTTGAGGAGCTGCGCGACGGCGGTCACGAGCTGCGCGGGCGCGAACGGCTTGGCGAGCATGATGCTGTTCGGAACGCCCTTCGATGTCCATTCGTCGGCGTGTACGCCGCTCATGTAGACCACAGGCAGTGCGGGATCGGCTTCCCTGACCTTCGCGGCGACCTCCCAGCCGGTCAACGCGCCCTTCAGGCCGATATCGGTGACCAGCGCCTTGTAGTTCCTGCCGCCACCGGTGAAGAGAGCCAGCGCCTCTTCGCCCGAGGCGACGATATCGGTCGAGAAACCGCCATCGGTCAGGGCTTCCGCGACAACAGACTGGATCAGCGCCTCGTCTTCGATGACGAGGATGACGGGAAGCTCGGTCATCTCAGTTCTGTCCCTGCCTGGGCGCCGGCTTCATTGCCACCGGCGTGGACGATAAGTTCAAAAGTGAACTTTCGTTCCATAGGGACGTGCCGGCCGTTTTCACTTGCTTCCTGGATCTGAAGTCAAGCGATGACAGCCGCGGAGTCAGGAAAGCGCAGGAAGGCGTACGGCGACCTGGTCAAATGCCGTAGTTCTCCGGCCGTAGTTCTCCGGAGCGCGCGCTGGTTGCAGTCTGCGAACCAAACCAGACCAAATCGACAACGGACCGCGCTGAAGTCGCCGGGATTGGCGAAGCGGGGGCAGGCGCTACGGCCCGCTCACTTGTCGTCCGGGTCCGGACGCTTGTCGGCCTGATCGGCCGGCGGGAACACGTGCTCGTAGATGTCGCGGGCCTCGCGGATCAGGCGGGCGCGTTCCAGCTCGGCTTTGGGAACAAATCGTACGACTTCGCCCATCGGCGGCTCCGGTCTCCTGGGAATACGCTAACGCTGCGAAGCGAATATCGTGCCAGGGTGGCGCGATTCGATATCCGGGGAAATGCGGTTCCTGATTCGTTGGCTTGCAGCGCGGGATTGGACGACTAAATCCGCCTACGAAGGCGGAGGCATAGTCCCCCGCCTGGGCAACAAGTCCACGCTTAGTCGATGGCGCCGAGCGCGCGGGCCACAAGCAGAATAAGACGCTCGGGGTTGTTGGTTTCACCGAATGCGCCCTTCTGCTTCGCCGCTTCCTCAAGGGCAGCGTTGGCGCTGCTGGTGTAGAAGATAAGAGGTGGGGAAGGTCTGGAGGCTATAACTTGGCTAAGTAAGTCGTATCCCGCCGTAGTGTTATCCCCGCGCTTCATGTCAGAGACGATCACATCGAAGTGCTGATTTCTTAAGAGTGTCACGGCCTCGTCTGTGCTTCTTGCATCGCTGATTATGATGCCGAGGGCGGCCAATGCCTGCTTTTCGAATACGTTATTGTTTGGATTGTCATCAACCCAAAGCAATGTTCTTCCGATAGTTCGTTCGACTCTAATCTTGCTGGTCGTTTCCAATGCGGCATCGAGCGACCTAGTGAATTGACGGTTCACATCACTTCTGGGTTGGTCTGATGGAGATTTTGCTTGTTGTTGCTGAACAATTGCCGCTGCAAGTTGATTGGCGGAGTTTCTTTGCAGAGTGGTTAGAGCGAATTCCTGGCCGGCGACCTTTCCGGTGATCTTGTCAATCCGGCTGATCAATTCTCGAAGGGCTGGCGCGAGGAATATAACGGCAATGATGCAGACTAGCGGCCATCCGATCCCGGCGAAGAACCTTGAGATCGCGTCAATGATTTTGACTGAATTGTCGATCACATCACGATCAATCATTGCCCGCCCCTCCAATCAATAAAACCATAGATTGCACCAACCGGGGAGCGGAATGCAAGGTGTTCTATGCCTCTCGCGCTAAAATGCTCTCGCTAATCCTCAGTACGCGCTGATCGCAACAGCCTCGAACCGGCGCACCGGGCGGACGAGCAACTCGCCGCTTTCGACGATGCGCATTTCCTCGGTGCCGGCCATCGCCGTGCGCTCCAGCACGGCGAAGACGGCGGACACGGCATGGGCCAGCGCATCCGGCGTGTTCGATCCGCGCACGCGCGCGGCGGCGAACAGCGCGGCAAAGAGGTCGCCGGTGCCGTTCGGGCTGATCGGGAGCCTCTGTGTGCCCGCGCGCCAGGCCCGGATGCCCTCAGTGGACTTCTCGATCGCCACGGTCGCGATCTCGCCGGAAGGCGTGTCAGCGAGTTCAGCGCTGGTGACGATGACGACAGACGGACCCCGCGCCATCAGCGCCTTCGTCGCGTCGATCACCTGAGCCGATGTCGTGGCCCTTGCCCCGGTGAGCCACTCGAACTCGAAATGATTGGGCGTGATGATGTCGGCCAGCGGGCACAGGCGGTCGCGCACCAGCGGGGGGAGGCCGGCCGGGACGAACAGGCCGCGGTCGCGATCGCCGATGACGGGGTCGCAGCAATAGGCAAGGGAGGGCTTGCGGGCTTTGGCGCGCGCGACGAAGTCCGCGACCACGGCGCCGATCCCGGGCGAGCCGAGATAGCCTGACAGGATCATGTCGCAGCTATCGACCGCGCCGCGCTCCTCGATGCCATCAAGGAGATCGCCGACGAGCTCGGCGTCCAGCACGCGGCCGCGGAGGCTCGGATAGCCCGGCCGGTTGCTCAAGAGCGTGGTCGGCACCGCAATGACGTCGATGCCGTGCATCTGCATGGGAAAGACGGCGGCGCTGTTGCCTACATGGCCGAAGGCGACCTGCGACTGGATGGAGATCACGCGCATGCGGCGCCTGTCATCACGCGCGCGCAGGGCGGGCAGCCGGCCACATCAGCCGTAGCTCGGCGAGCGACCTGTCCGCCGAAGGTCGGAGAGCGAAGGCGGAAGGCGGAATCAGCCGAACAGCGCGACATAGATCACGTAGAGCCAGCCCAGGATGCCATGGATGATCGCCCAGAGGATCGAGTGGTTGTTGGTGTAGGAGATCGCAATCGCGAGCGCCGAGCCAAACCCCACGCCGTATTTCGCGCCCTCGACCCGAACCCCGTAGTAGCGATTTCCGTTCATGGTGATCCTTTCGGGTGTGGGGGCGATGGCGGCCTATGTGCCGTGGCTCAACGAGAAGGCGGAAAGCGTATTGCGCCGAAACCGCGCCGGCAAGCTTCGGGACGCTAGCCTACGGCGGCGACCTGACGCAGCACGGCAAGCAGGCCCACCATGGTGTCGGCTTCTTTCTCAAACGCTGGCCGATCCATGCGGGCGAACTCGGTCCACCACCGCGTCGCGGGTGGTCCGTAAAGATACTCGTCGAAAACCAGCATGAACTGCGCCTGCGCGGTCTCGTTCTCGCGCAGCCGATCGCGCAGCAGAGGCAGTGCGCCGGCGGCCTCGCTGACGGCTCCGGTGCGCGAGGCGTCGTCCGCAATCGCTTCTCGTATTTTCTCTTCGATGAAGTCGAGTAGATCGAGGACGAAGGGAACGAATTCGGTGTGTCGGTGGAATGCCATGTTAACTCCGTTCGGTTGCTATCCCGGACCTGTAACAGCTGAAGGTTTCACATGGGTCTCATGGCCGAAGAAATCTGAAATCTTTAGCGCGCGATTCCGCGTGAGACTTAACCCGGAAACGCCAGAGCTAACGCCATCGAGATTTGTAGCGCGTAGGGCGGGTTAGCGGAGCGTAACCCGTCGCTTTTGTCGCGGACAAATGGCGGATTACGCCTTTGGCTAATTCGCCTTACGGCCGTGCTCAGATCGCAAGATCGACGATCATCGGGACATGATCGCTTCTGCCATTTGCAACCCAATCCTCGAATTTCCCCAAGACCACAGGTGAAAGTAAGCCTGTCCAGGATTCTGGTATGAAGCAGTAGTCAATATGGTAGCTCGGACCATCGACCTTTCTATCTCGCCAATAGATCGTCGGCTCACGTTCGGCGCCGTGTTCTTCTTGGCGGCAGTGGTGATAGCTACTCACAAATCCCAACTTGCTCAGCTCTTTCACGTTTGAGCCATGGTTGTTTAACCGTTTGGGCTTGTCCCACCGCACATTGTCGTTGAAGTCACCCGCGATGATCGTTGGGTGCTCTTCGAGGAAACCGCGATACAGATCTAGCGACCGTCGAAGCGGGCCTAGTCCTTCGCGATAAGACGCGGGTTTGCTGTGGCAAGCCCAGACGGCAAGTAGATTAATTCGTGCTGGACCGTCTATCTGCACCGGCAGAATGTAAGGGCATCGATCATCAACGAAGCATTCAGATTTGACGGCGGTGAAAGCGCCAAATGTGAAGACGCTCAATCCTTTGTTGGCATTATCGCCTATCCACACGGCGGATGTCGGCTGAAATGCTGGTGCGCGCTTTTCTAATATCGCGGTATTTGCGCATTCGCATATGATTGCGATGTCAGGCTTCAGATCAACGAGGCTGCAATGCTTGGCGTGAAATGCCATGTTGCAGTTCCAAATCGCTAACCTCATTGTCTGCCTTGCTGCCACTTCGATCAGGTAGTAGGGCGCAATAGCGAAGCGTACTGTGCCGGCTATATGGGCGGCGGCTTACGCTGTCGCTAATCCGCCCCAGGCGCTATTGTTTTCGCCGGCGAGGATCAGAGTCCGATCGCTCGGTTCCAATCAGCGATGTACATATAAAGCCGCTGAAACTCGCTCGGTAGAAGCATCCGATTGTGAGCGATGAAATTTCTTGCCTTCTCCATTTCATCCATCCGCTGCTTCAGCCAATGCTGGGTAGGGACGACATCCTTAAAATGATCCCACTTCGCGATAATAATCTGAGCGAGCTGGCCAAAGTCGACAAATCCAAGCAAGTTTGCCTTCTCACCCTCAAGCCAAGAATCCTTCAGTGCGGTTTCTCGCCGACCTTCCGCATACTCTTTGATTTTTGGTGGGAGTTTGTCTTGCCAGTCAAGGCCCTCCTTTTCTTCAAGAGCTTCCCCAATAAAATCTCGAATTTCGTTCTCAAAGCAGAAGAGGACTGCATACAATCGCGCCATCTCAAGGGCTTCGTTTCTTCGAGCAACGCCAAAAGGAGCTAGCGCTTCGCGCATAAGGTTCTCTTCCGCGTCGCTCGCGTTAGCGCCGATCTGAATTCCAGCGCGCCTAAAAATGTCAGCCTCGGCCTCGAACATCAGGCCGCGGAACAGAAAGTTGCGGACATCATTGCTAGTCAATTAGGTGTTCCTTTAGAGACTTAAATATCGAGTTGTAGACCTCAACGTCTTTCGTGGCCGGTAGATGTATTTGAATGTTGTAATGGAGACTTCCGCCCAAGGCGCCGATCTGACTCTTTGCGTTCGCCGCTTCTTGGGTCGCTTCCATATTCTGATCTTGTTGCGGCGGCTCGCCTTTTGGCCTGCCACGCGGAGTGGCGGCAAGATCAGCCAATGGAAGCAGGCTGAAGAATGTTTTTGCCATCAGACCTGCTACGTTATCGCTTGCGTTGTGGAAGCTCTTGAATTTTCCTTCGACAGCGCTCTTATCTGATGCCGTCGGATGTTCCTTGATAAGGAAAATGTCGCCGTAAGCCTCTCGAACGGCCTGGCCGAGAATTCCCTTTGATTGAGAGTGATCTCGATACTCCGAGTAGCGCGCGGTCGGATACCCATCGGCCGTCAGAAAGCCGAGCGCCTTTAGTAGGGGTATAAATGCCCGGTCGTTGGTGGATTTGAAGCCCCAATCCTTGAGCAACTGAATGGTAAAGCGCTCAGGGACCTGCCCGTCTTGTATTCTTCGGAACAGGTCTGGAATTCGACTGGTCGCTAAGACGTAGGCATTTGTTAGTGCCATGCGGGAATTCCACTAATCTCGAATTAGCAACTTTTGGTTTTATTGGACGATACTCACTCTTTGCCCCAACATGTCAAGGGCGGCGCAGAATGCGCCGCCCTTGACCCTGTTGATGTTTAAGGGGCTAGTCGTCGATCACGAACACCCCGTCGTGCTGCCGCAGGTATCGCACTTCATGCAGGTGCCGTTCCGCACCAGCGTGAAATTCCCGCACTCCGAGCACATCTCGCCTTCGTAGCCTTTGGCTTTCGCTTCGGCGCGGCGTTCGGCCTTGGATGGCGCGGCCAGGCCGGCGGCGCTGCCGGCCTTGCTCCATTGCAGGGCTTCCAGCTTCTCGGTGGGCGAGAGGTCGTGGCTCACTTCCTGCTTCAGGGCGACTGCGCCTTCCACCGCATCGCTGGCGCGGGAGGTGGCGCCGTGGGAGGCGAGCGCGGTGACGCGTCCGCCGGTGTCGCCATCGCTCGATGGCATCGAGCCGCCGCGCATGACGACGAGGTTGTCGGTGCGGGAGCGGGTCAGGCCCTTGGACAGGTATTTTGACGCGCCCTGCGCTTCCGGCTCCTTGCCTTCCTCGACGCCCTTGCCGAGCGCGTCGAAATTGCTCTCGGTGGGATCGACATGGGCGAGGTCGAACCGGCTCATGTAGCTCACCGCGAGCTCGCGGAAGACGTAGTCGAGGATCGAGGTCGCAAACTTGATGCTGTCGTTGCCCTGCACGGTGCCCGCCGGCTCGAAGCGGGTGAAGGTGAAGGCGTCGACATATTCCTCCAGCGGCACGCCGTATTGCAGGCCCAGCGAAACCGCGATGGCGAAGTTGTTGATGAAGGAGCGCAGTGCGGCGCCTTCCTTGTGCATGTCGATGAAGATCTCGCCGAGACGGCCGTCGTCATATTCGCCGGTGCGCAGATACACCTTGTGGCCGCCGACGACCGCCTTTTGCGTATAGCCCTTGCGGCGATCCGGCATCTTCTCGCGCTCGCGCATCACGACAATGCGCTCGACCAGCTTCTCGACCACCTTCTCCGAGATTGCCGCGGTGCGCGCCGCCATCGGCTTCTCGTAGAGCTGCTCGACCGCATCATCCTCGTCCTCATCGTCGCTGATGAGCTGCGAGTTCAGCGGCTGGCTCAGCTTCGAGCCGTCGCGGTAGAGCGCGTTGGCCTTCAGCGCCAGCTTCCAGGACAGCAGGTACGCGGACTTGCAGTCCTCGACGGTGGCATCCTGGGGCATGTTGATGGTCTTGGAGATCGCACCCGAAATGAAGGGCTGGCTGGCCGCCATCATGCGGATGTGGCTTTCGACCGACAGATAGCGCTTGCCGATCTTGCCGCAGGGGTTGGCGCAGTCGAACACGGGATAATGCTCGGCCTTCAGATGCGGAGCGCCTTCCACGGTCATCGCGCCGCAGATGTGCACGTTGGCCGCCTCGATCTCGCGCTTGGTGAAGCCGAGCGCGGAGAGCAGGTCAAAGCCGGGGGCGGCGATTGCCTCCGGGCCGATGCCGAGCGCATCGCGGATGAAATCTTCGCCAAAGGTCCACTTGTTGAAGGCGAACTTGATGTCGAAGGCGGTCGGCAGTGCCTTTTCCACCTTGGCAATCGCGTCGTCGGTGAAGCCTTTTGCCTTCAGCGTCGAGGCGTTGATGCCGGGGAGTTCGAGAGCGAGCCGTGGCCCACCGCGTACGCCTCGATCTCGGC
>JAKFVP010000149.1 GCA_021732175.1 Bradyrhizobium sp. | reverse complement strand
TGACGAGGAGGCCATTTCCAGCACACTTAAACCCGTCAGTCGTGTTCGCCTCCGAACCTGATCACGATCACTGGAATCCGTGATCACCATCGCCTGGAACACCTGATCACCATCCCTGGAATGCGCACCCACCAGATCACCCGCCGCAACTCCAGCTTGCATCAAGGCTAGAAAGACGAGCGTCCATGTGACGCCGATTAGCTTGCCAGAAACCCTCATGGCTCCTTCTCCAAGTGTAAAGTGCAAAAAAAATAGCCTTCCGGCCAACTCTCAGGCTTGATCTCGGTCAAACTGGTGCGATGTCGTACCGACCGTTAACTTCGGCATCTAGGCCCTCACTGGAGGCCTTCGCTCGGAACACATGAAAACATATTGATTCGTGAGCCTTGATGGCCGCGATCAAAAAAACCGATGATCGGCCCGACGCCCAGAATCATGGGAGCATCGGGTTAGCCGGCCAGATCTGTTCCAATAAAGCGCATAAAGGTTTGCCGACCTGTTGCCCCAAACAGAATGACTTCATACTTCTGCGGTACGTCACCACCCATACCGGGTGAGCCGGCGGGCATGCCTGGAACAGCCAACCCAATGCTATTTGGACGCTCTTCCAACAGCCGCCGCACGGCGGCGGCCGGAATATGTCCCTCCAGAACATATCCGTCGATCTCGGCGGTATGGCACGATGAGAGATCGGCCGGCACCCCGAGCCCCTTCCTTACTGCGCCAAGATCTGCTGTTTCTGTTACCTTCACCATGAAGCCCGCTTTTTCAAGGTGGCGAACCCAGCCTGAGCAGCAACCACAATTCGGATCCTTGTAAACGACAATTCGAGAGGCCTGAGCCCAACCGGGACGGGTTGTGGTGGCCAATAGCATTAGCATTGCCCCCAAGATCCCTCGTCTCGTGAGACCCGATGGATTTTGCGCCATTGATGCTGCCTCCGGTTCATGAAGTTCCAAAAAAGCAAACTACACCGGTCAGCCCACTGGCGTTTGACGTGCATCAATCCGATTGAAGCTCTTTCCGTCGCTATCGGCTGGAACGCTGGCAGATTGATCAGGGACGGATCGGCAAACTTGGCGTGGCCCAGTGTCGCCAATTTCCTCCCTTCGTTCAAATTATCGAGAAATTGCCGTGTCGCCAAGTGCAATCAGACGCCAAGAATGACGTGCGATCATCAGATCTTCGTCTGTCGGAATGACCCAAGCTGATATTTTGCTTCCAGTCGTCGCAATTCTGGCTGCGCCCGTGGCGTTCGCCGTATCGTCCAATTCGACACCGAGCCACGCCGCTTGTTTGCACACGCGACGCCGAATTTCGGGGGAATGCTCGCCGATTCCCGCGGTGAATACCAGCGCATCCAGCCCGCCGAGGGCGGCAGCGAGCGACCCCAACTCGCGACAAATCCGGTAAGCGAACAGAGCGACGGCCTCGGCAGCATGCGGGTCGTCGCTGGCCAACAACGTCCGCATGTCATCGCTGACGCCCGAAACGCCTCGCAACCCTGAGGAGTGGTAGAGCAAATCGCTGACCGCCTGCGCGGTCATCCCGTTTTGCTGGATCAGGTGGAGAACGACGCCAGGATCCAGGTTGCCGCTGCGGCTGCCCATCGGAAGGCCATCGAGCGCGGTAAAGCCCATGGTCGTTGCCAAGCTCTTGCGCCGATTCATCGCGCACATACTGGCGCCGCTACCGAGATGGGCGACCACGATGCGACCATCGGCGGCGAACGGACCGAGTACATCCGGAAGGACGCTGGCGATGTATTCATAGGACAGCCCGTGAAATCCATATCGCCGGACACCTTGGGCTGTGATCGAGCGCGGCAGCGCGAAAGCCGTGGCTATCGCGGGTTGCGTATGGTGAAAGGCGGTGTCGAAGCATGCGATCTGCGGCAAGTTGGGGTGGAGCTTCGAGAGAGAAGCGATCGCGGCGAGGTTATGGGGCTGATGGAGGGGCGCCAGCGGAACGAGGCGGCGCAACTCGTCAATCACCGTTGCGTCGATAGGGACAGGGGCAGTGTAGAGTGATCCACCATGCACCACGCGATGTCCAGCGCCGACCAGGCGGTGGTTCTGAAATTGGCATTCTACCCAGTTCAGGAGCGCGGTGAGTGCATCGTCATGGGTGGCGCCTCCTGCCAAATATTCATCCGCCAGGGACGTTCCTGCGTTGTCAGTTGCAACGAAATGTATCCGGTGTCCTATGCCGTCGAATTCACCGTTGCAGATGAGGCTTTGGCGGCTCGGTCGCGTATTGCCTTCGAAGAGCGAGAACTTGAGACTGGATGAGCCGGCGTTCAGGACGATGATGGCATCGCTCACAGTTTTGCCCCTGTCTTGTGGCGCGCAAGCAACAACGCGATCGCACAAGAGCCAAGCCTTGCGAGCGTTGCGTCGGACCGGCTTGTCAGAATGATCGGCACGCGTGCACCGAGGACGATGCCCGCAACGTCGGCTTCTGCGAGATACTCGAGCTGCTTCGCCAGCATGTTGCCGGCTTCGAGATCGGGAACCACAAAGATGTCGGCGCGTCCGGCGACCGGGGAGGTGACCCCCTTGGTCTTGGCCGCCTCCGCCGAGACCGCATTATCAAACGCGAGCGGGCCGTCGAGGATGCCGCCAGTGATCTGGCCCCGATCCGCCATCTTGCACAGTGCAGCCGCATCGAGGGTGGATCGAATGCCTTCGGTAACCGTCTCGATCGCCGAGAGGATGGCAACCCGAGGTTTCGAAATACCCAAGGAATGCGCCAGATCGATGGCGTTCTGAATGATATCGCGCTTGTCGCTAAGCGTCGGATAGATATTTATCGCGGCGTCGGTGACGAAGAGCGGTCTTGGGTAGCCGGGCGCATCGATGGCGAAGACATGGCTGACGCGTTTGTCGGTGCGCAAACCGAGATCGTGATTGACCACGGCATGCATGAGTTCGTCCGTATGAAGCGCGCCTTTCATCAGCGCCTCGACTTTTCCGGCGCGGGCCATTGCGACGGCGCACGCAGCAGCTGCGTTGCTGTGCTCAGTTGCAACGATCTCATAAGGAGAAAGATCAAGCCCCGCCTGCACGGCGGCGGCGCGGATTTTAGGCGCGGGTCCAATCAGTATCGGCAGGATGAGATGGCTGCGGGCTGCTTCGACGGCGCCGAGCAGGGACGGCGTGTCGACCGGATGGACAACCGCTGTCCGGATTGGATCGAGATCCCGGGTCATCTCGATCAGGCGCGCGTAACCCCTCCCTTTCTGTCGTAACTCGATTTCGGGAAGAAGGACGCGCGGGCGCGATATTTTTTCGGTCGGCGCGGTCACCTCAGCAGTGCCGGTGATTACGTTCTCGTCCCGTTGATTGGAGGCGCGGCAATCCAGAACGACACTATGCGTTTCTTCAATCTTCCTCGTCACTCTCACCGTCACGGTGATGGTATCGCCGAGACCAACTGGCCGGTGGAAATGCAGCGTTTGATCGACATAAATCGTTCCCGGACCGGGCAATTGCGTTCCGAGGACGGAGGAGATTAGTGCGCCACCCCACATGCCATGCGCGACGATCCCGTGGAACATGTCGCTTTTCGCGTAGGCGTTGTCGACATGCGTCGGGTTGATGTCTCCCGACATGATCGCAAAGACCTCGATGTCCTTGTAGGTCAGCGTCCGCACCAAGCTTGCCGTTTCTCCCAGCTGAATCTCGTCAAATGTCCGATTTTCGATCTGTTTCATTAATCTCCTCCTGTCGGGCTGATGCTCAGCCGACGATGTTATAGCCGGCGTCGATGTATGGACAGAACACCCGAGGGCAGTCGTCCGCGACCTCCGAGCTGTAAAACGGCACGCCGAGCAGGCTACCTCTCGGTGTCATGGGAGAGGTTCGGCCAGCCGCGCCATCGTTGGCGATGCCGACGATCAATCGTTTTCTGGGAGCGACGCATCTACCGCACGGCTGGATTCGTTGACGGGGCGTCGGCATGCGCGAGACAAGATGTCACCCGTTCTTTGCGCTGTCCTTTAGGGCGTAGTCCGATCGGCTCGCCGTCTCGCCTGCCGCAAGTTCGATGATTTCCGATGTGATTTCCTCCTGCCGCACGATCCGGCGGGTGGCCTGCAACTCGGAAAGCTGCCGCTCGATCTGGCTATGTGCCGAGGCCATTGCTTCCATGCGCGCCTCATTCTCCGCCGCGAAGGCGTGGAGCGCCGTGTTGCAGAGTTGCGCATGCACGTAGTCAGCCGTGAGCTCGATCATGAGCGTTTCCCGGGACAGGTTCAGGAGCGGCGCATCGACATTCGCCGCATGGGGAAAACCCGACATGTCGAGAGGGAACAAGCAGCGGCGCTCGACATGAATGCCGTGGCCGGGACGCCACTGGCTGAACACAGTATCGAGACGACCGATCTCACCCGTGGCGACATGGCTGTAGAGTGCTTCGGAGATCCGATCGGCAAGTTTCGGAACACCAAGCGAGTGTGACGGCATCGGGCTATTCCAGGCCGCGACGATCCCTCTTTCCGCAGCGAGCGCACGACCTCGCGTGCCGACCAGGAACAGTTCGGAGTCGGATAGATCCCCGCGGACCGCGTCCAGCACGCGTTCGCTGAAAGCGCCGGCAAATCCTTGTTCGGCACAAAATACCACCACGGCCGATCGGACTGATCGCCCCCCGGTGCCAGGACCGGCGGCGGGAAGCAGCGCAAGCGTTCGCCCGATGGCAAGCGCGATCGTTGCGGTATAGCTATCGACGGCTGCAAGCTGGCCGTGAGCTTGCTGGGCACGTGCCGCGGCGATTCCCCGCATTGCATTGACGACCGCGCCGAGCTGGCGGATTCCATCGATGCGCGCGCTGATATCTGAAAGGCGTTCGCTCATGCTTGCCTCGTCGCTTTCGGCGCATCTCCGGCCGAGACCAGCGTCTGGACATATTTTCGCTGGGCTTCCCGGAGTGCTTGCTTTCCAGCATCGTCGAGCGCGCCGGTATCGTGGATTTGACGGACGACGTCCGGGACGAAGCGGTCAAGCGTCTCGCGCAGGCCTTGCCGGAACATGGGTACTGCCGGCAAGGGTAAAGCATCCAAAAGACCGGATTGCACCGCCAAGGTCAGGGCGACCTCGTCGGCGAGCCGAAGCGGCAAGTGCTGCGGTTGGGCGAGGATCGCACGAATTCGTGCACCCCGGGTCAGCTGATCGCGAACCCGCGCGTCCGGCATTCCACCAAACCGGGTGAATGTCTCCAATTCAAGGAACTGAGCATAGTCGAGACGCAACGACTCCGCCGCCTCGCGCAGCGCCCGGGCCTGGGTTTTGCCGCCGACCCGGCTGACGCTCGTGCCGACGTCGACCGCGGGCTTCTGCCCTTCATGGAAGAGCCTGGCATCCAATACGATCTGACCGTCGGTGATCGATATGAGATTAGTGGGAATGTAGGCGCTTAGGTTGCCCGCGTCGGTTTCGGCGATCGGCAGCGCCGTCAGGGAGCCGCCACCCTTTTCCTTGGATAGCTTGGCAGCCCGTTCAAGAAGCCGCGCATGAACATAGAAGATATCGCCCGGGTAGGCCTCGCGGCCGGGCGACTGACGCGTCAGCAGCGAAATCTCGCGGTGGCTTGCCGCGTGCTTGCTAAGGTCGTCGACCACTATCAGGGCATGTTGGCCGCGATCGCGAAAATATTCGGCCATGGTGAACGCCGCGAAAGGTGCGATCCACTGCAGTCCGGGTGAACTCGACGACCCTGCCACGACAATGATGCAGCGCTCGGGCGCACCGAAGGCCGTGATCGCGTCGATGGCACGTCGGACGCTGGCGGTCTTCTGGCCGATTGCGACATATACGCAGATTATGTCGCTGGTCTTCTGATTGACGATCGTGTCGATCGCAATCGTGGTCTTTCCGATCGCCCGGTCGCCGATAATGAGTTCGCGCTGGCCCCGGCCAAGAGCGAACAGGGTATCGACGACCACGAGGCCGGTCTGAACGGGTTGGGTCACCGGATCGCGATCGATGATGGCGGGTGCCGGGCGCTCGATCGGTTCCATCATGTCCGCGGTAAGCGGCTCCCTCCCGTCGAGTGGGCGGCCGAGCGGATCGACGATACGGCCGAGCAGGGCCGGACCCACCGGCACGCGCACGACATCGCCCGTGCCGCGAACCGTGTCGCCGGCCTCGATCGCGTTCACATCGTCAAACAGGACACAGCCGACACGGCTCCGCTCAAGCACCTGGGCGAAGCCGAATTGTCCCTTGTCGAATCGCAGCAGCTCATCGAGCCGGACGTTGGGCAGACCGGAGACGAGCGCGATCCCGTCCCCGACCTCTTCCACCAGGCCGATCTGCTCGGTGTGCGGTCCGAGCGCAGTGGCGCGGACCCTGGCGCCGGCGCGTCTGAGCCAAGCGTCTGCTAGTATATCAGGATCTGTTTTCATGCGCGAGGTCCGTAAGGATCTTGGCGAGGTCGGCACGCCAACTGTTGTTGATGACGAGGTGAGGGCCGTGCAGTTCCAGCCCGGCGATCAGAGCCGGATCGACCCTGAAGCTGATTTGCGGGCGAATTCCGAACGCGTTGCCGATCAATGTGCGATAACGCTCCTGGTCGACCGGTTCGATAGGGTGGGCGCTGATCGCTTCGAGTATGACACCATTGGCCGCGACGGCGTTGCGCGCCGGGTCTGGCAGATTCTGGATCTCCCGTAGCAGCAAGTCGAGGAAGGCGGTACTTACCGCTGCGCCATCGAGGCGTGCGACCAGGTGTCCGGCAATTTCGACCGCAAGCCGGTTCGCCCGCTCGGCCCATGCTCGCTCCGCAGCGCTTTGCTCCTTCTCAATCGTCGTCCGAGCCGATACCAGCAGCGCTGCCGCCTCTTTCTCGGCGGAGGCAAGGAGCGCCATGCGCCCTTGTTTCGCAGCTTCATGAGCCGCAGCGATGATCGTCTCACGTTCTTTTTCGAAACCAGCGCGCGTCTGCGCGATCTCGGCGAGCGCGTCGGCAGCTTGTCTGAGCTTCGTGTCGGCCTCGGTCATGATCTGCTGCGCCGTCGCACGGCGCTGCTCGATCATCGCTGCAACCGGGCGCCAGAAGAACCGGGCGAGGAGCCAGACCAGGATGATGACGTTGACGGCCTGAATGCCAAGTGTCCACCAGTCGATGGTCATGGCTTCACTTCAATAGTGGATTGGCGAACAACAGAAGTAGGGCGATGACAAGGCAATAGATGGCCATCGTCTCAATCATGGCGAGACCGACAAAGAGTGTGCGTGAGATGGTGTTGGCGGCCTCCGGCTGACGGGCAATGGCGTCCATTGCGGCCGCTACTGCGCGCCCCTCGCCAAGAGCAGGGCCGATCGCCCCGAACGACACCGCCATGGCTGCCGAAACGATGCTGATGAAAGCTAACCAGTTCATGGAGGTATCCTTTGGCTGGAGTTGGTTTCCGGTTGTCCCTCGTTCACTGCGCCGGCGATGAACACCATGGCAAGGACCGAGAAAATGTAGGCCTGCACCGCGCCGGTCAGCAGATCGAGCGCCATCAACGGGATCGGCACGAGCAGGCCCGCGAGCGACAGTACGATCCCGATCACGAAGACGCCGCTCATCACATTGCCGAACAGGCGCACGAGCAGCGAGAATGTACGCGTCAGGCTTTCGATGAAATTGAGCGGGATCATGATCGGATTCGGCGATGCGAATGTCGACAGATAGCCCCGCACGCCGCCGGCTCGAATGCCGAACCAGATCACCGCCAAAAAGACAAGAAGAGCGAGCGCGGCGTCGGTTTCGAGGTGAGCCGTCGGAGGTTCGATGCCGGGTACCAGCGAGGACCAGTTGGCCACGAAAATAAAGACGAACAGGGTACCGATGAAGGCGCGATAAGGAGCAGGCTCGATTCGCATCGTATCGCGGATCTGGTTGTCCACGGTATCGACGATCAGTTCGAGAGCCGCCTGAATTGCCGTCGGGAAAGACGAGAGGCGACGTGTGAGCAGAATGCTCCCGAGGACCAGTACCGCCATGATCGCCCAGGTTACCACCACGCCGGCGGTAATCGGTATCGGGCCCAGATTGAAAAGCGCGATGCTGCTGAGCGGCGACGTCATGGTGTCACCCCTCGAACCCTGCGCATGACGACGGCCCGTGCGGCCAAGACGCCAAGTGCCAGCATCAGCAGCGGCGGCGCACCTTCCAGGCCTGCCAATGTCATCAGGCCACCGAGCAGGACGAAGCGGCCGATCATCAGGGCAATCGTCGCGACCAGGCTGCCGCCATCGAAAAATCGCCGGACGCTCCACCAAAGGCCGCGAAAATACAGGATACCGAGAACGAACCCGGCACCCAGATGGATGACAAGCCTGACAACCTCGGCCCAGGCCGGTAGAGCATCGAACGAAAGGAAGGTCATACCTTTTTTATCCACTTCCAGGCGGACCAGCATCCGAGCGCCAGCCCCACCATCAGCAGTGGGGCCGTGCAGAAGATTCCGGAGTTGAATTTTTGATCGAGCCAATGGCCGCCGAACACACCGATCAGCAGGGGCAAGACGATGATCCAGCCGAGTACACCGATCTGGCCGAGCATTCGCGCGACCGATGAGTCGCCCTCGCGCAGCCAACGCTGGTGCCGCTCGCCGCGCAGCCGAACCCCTTTAACCAGCGAATCCTGTTCGTCTGGCTCTTCCTCCGGTTCGGGTCGTGGCGTTTTGTCCGGCTCAGTCACGAGAATATCCCGCCACCGGCGCGTCGATCGGGACGAAGATGGCTCATGATCTGCCGGATCGCGTGGAGCTGCAGGCGTGTGGTCTCTACATGTTCCGTACGTTCGGCCTCAACATCCGCGCGGAAGCGCGCGAGGACCGTTTTGTCCAAGCTGGCGAGATTGTCTCCAACCACCGCCTCACGCGTCGCAACAGCTACGTTGTGTCCGCCGTTGACCGAGAGGACGCCACGGCGCACCGCGCAGTAGTGCCGTATCCCGTCGGGATTCGCCCAACTCACCACGGAAATCGCGAGGTTCGTGAGGAAGTCCGCGTGATGCGGCAGTATCCCGAAGCAACCGGTGGCGTCTTCGGCTCGCACGACGAGTACGCCGTCTTCTTCGACGACGACCGAGAGGGGCGTGACAATGCGCAGCCTCATCGCGCGCCCTCCTTTCTGGCGCCCGCGGCCTCCTTCTCGCGTGCCTCGTCGATGGTCCCAACCATGTAAAGCGAACTCTCGGCCCAGTCGTCGGTCTCGCCGTCGAGAATAGCGCTACAGCCGGCGAGCGTGTCGGTGCGAGGCACGCTGCGGCCAGGCGTGCCGGTGAAGGCCTCGGTCACTGTGAAAGGTTGGCTGAGGAACCGTTGCAGGCGACGTGCCCGTTTGACGATCAGCCGGTCGCTCGCGCCAAGCTCCTCAACGCCGAGGAGCGCGATGATGTCCTGCAGATCCTTAAAACGGGCGAGCGTCTCGCGGCATCGTTCGGCCAGACGATAGTGTTCGTCGCCAACCACCAGAGGATCAAGCAGCACCGAGGACGAGGCGAGCGGGTCGATGGCCGGATAAAAGCCTTGGGCCGCCAGCGAGCGTGACAACATGATGATGCTGTCCGTATGGCTGGAGATTGCAGTCACCGCGGGATCAGTGAAGTCGTCGGCCGGAACATAAACGGCCTGGATCGCAGTGACAGCTGCACCGGCAACTGACGCGATCCGTTCTTGCAGCGATGCCACCTCGGTGGCCAGCGTCGGCTGATAGCCGACGCGCGAGGGCAGACGTCCCAGCAGGCTGGACAGCTCGCTCCCGGCCTGGACGAAACGGAAGACGTTGTCCATCAGGAGCAGCACGTTCTGATGCTTCTGGTCGCGAAAATGCTCCGCGATCGTCAATGCGGTTAGCGGTACCCTCCAGCGTGCGCCAGGCGGCTCGTTCATCTGCCCGTAGACGAGCACCGTGCGGGCGAGAACTCCAGAGCCTTGCATATCGGTCAGAAGCTCGTGACCTTCGCGGGAACGCTCTCCTACACCAGCAAAGACCGAAATTCCCTTGTATTTCTCGACCATGGCATGAATCAACTCCATAACCAGCACGGTCTTGCCGACGCCGGCCCCGCCGAACATCGCGGCCTTGCCGCCTTGAGCAAGCGGCGCGAGAAGGTCGATCACCTTGATGCCTGTCTCAAACACCGCGCTGGTCGAGGTCTCTTCGTCGAGCGCCGGCGGAGGGTTATGGATGCCGCGGCGTGGGGTATCGGATGGCAGGGCAGAACCGCGATCCCGAACCGTCCCGACAACGTCGAGCAGACGTCCCAGAACCGCATCTCCAACCGGGACCGAAACGGCTGCGCCGGTTTGGCGCACTGTGGTGTTGCGGGCGAGGCCAGCGGTTGCCTGCAGCGCAATGCTGCGAACGGTCACGGGATCGACATGGCTATGGACTTCGAGGATCAGCGGTTCGGGCCGATCCCATTCAACGATCAGGGCGGTATTGATCGGCGGCAGCTTTCCGCCGTCGAAACCCACGTCGACGACGGCACCTCGAACAGATACGATCGTTCCCTTTGGCACAACAATATCCATGGCACATCCGATGTGCTTCTAAGGCGCCGCTTCAAGCAAATGCCTTGCAAATGCACCCTACGCAGGTCGTCCCACCACGATGTTGACCTTGATCAAGCTCGGGATGCCTTCGGTGCAGCGCAGTTTATAACTTGCCCTTCGACGCGTCTCTCGCAGCGGAAACCATCTCGCCGGTGACTTTTTTCATGTGCTCCCCGGCATTCGTGAACTGGCTCTTCAAAAATTCCGACTGGAGTTGCATTGTTTCCTGAAGATCGGCAGCGTGAACCAATTTTCGGGCATGATCGAACGAAGCCTTCATATTCTGCTCTGCGAATGACAGGGCCTGTTTGGAAGCCTCCGTTGCCGGATGCGGAATCGATGCCAGCGACTTGTTTGCAGCATCGAAAAACATGCTGAACGCCCTTTCGGCCTGTTCAATCGCTTTTTCGGCCATGTATCGTAACTCGGCTGGGACTTCCAATCTTGGTTCACTCATGTTGCCGTCTCCGATCCGGTTTGGGATGCGCAGTCCACGCAAGTTTTCAGTTACCGCGCGTACGGACGCGCGTCGATGGAAGAAGTGGACGCCAACAATTCACGCCTCTAACTTCACCAGAGAAGAGCACACTGCCTCAATTGGAATGCGGCACGACTGTTTGCGGGCCTCCTCTATAGCGGTGCGAAGTCGCGGCCTTCGGTACCATCGCGAAGGCGCCGCTCGGGCTTGTAATTTGTCTGGTCGCATGGGGAACGCTGGATTTTGGCCCACCTTGGTACACATGCTGGTCAAGGCGGGGCGCGTCCTGGGCCATGGCGGGCGCTGTCAGGAATGGTACGACGAGCGCGACTGCGAGGATGTACTTGGTGATCATGATTTTCCTCCGGCGTGTGATCGAAAGCGCATGAGACGCGCTCTTATTCACTAGTTCGGAGCAGGCCGCCGGCTGGTTACAGGTTACGGGGAATTTTCCGGCAATTCTCATCACGGCTTGGCGACGCAGGATCCATGCAATTTCCGGCGTTCTACGGTAGGCCAAGCCAGTGTCCAAGCAACCTGCGACTAGACCGGCAAAACCCGCCGGTGCGAGCGAGGTCGGTCGGCGTCATCTGGCGCACGCCAGCCTCTATCTAGCTCAAGCGCAGTCTTGCCGGGACCGGTTTGATATAGCTCAAACAAGATTCTTCCCCTTCGGATATATGTTACTCGGTTTAAGTGCAGCTTCACAACTCGGCGCTTGCGCTGCGGATGCAAACAATCGCGAAGCCGGATGCACGAAAGCTCTTACAGAACTGCGCCATGATTTAATTGTGCGCTGATGTGGCTGGCTGACCATAGATCGGCGGAGCGGCACACGCCCTTGAACACAGGAACTGCTTCCTTTGCCCTAACCGACGCCCTGAGTTCAGCTTCGTTTGCTGCAATAAATTGAGTGAGCGGGAAACAATCGACAACCGGAACAACAAAGATTTTTGGCGTGCTGGGGAGCAGTGACACCATATGGCAGAGTGGGGGAAGGAAACCGTAATCATTGTACACGGCACTTGGGCGGCGCCCGAGTCGGGAACAAGACGATGGTATCAGCCATCCGGCGAGGCCCCGACGTGCGAGAGTTTCATTGCGAAGCTCGACGCAGCATTACAGGAACGCGGCTCTCCAGCCCGGTGTTGGGCGCACGGCGTCCAGGAAAATCAGATTTTCCAATGGTCCGGCGAGAACAGTTGGATCGCGCGCACGTGCGCCGCGTCAGCATTGGGGGACTATGTCGTTGGTCTTCAGAGAAAGGGCTGGCGCTGCCATATCGTCGCGCACAGCCATGGGGGCAATGTTGTGCTCGAGGGATTGCCGCAAATAATGATGGCGCCTGGTTCCAACGAGCTGCTGGGCAAGATAGTGACGTTAGGCACCCCGTTCATGGATACAATGTCGCCGATACTAAAAACGGCCAGGCGGGAAACCATGATTCTGAGTGTCGTCTCCTGGACAGGATTTGTATTTGTGACGCTGGGCTTTCTCAGCGTTTTCAGGAATCATTTTTTAACACATCACGATCAAGGCGGAGCGTATCAAGGATGGATTCCAGGATACATTCTGGATTGGGCGTCCTACGTTGCGATGATTTTTCTTTTTGTATCGGTCGTCGGATTGTTCGTCCGCCGTAGGAATGCGCATACAGGGCGGCCAGATTTCTCGGTGCTCGCCAACGCGGAGGCTCAAGCGCAGCCATCAGTGCTCGCCATTAGCAGTCGGATGGATGAATCTTGGCAGATTTTGCACCATATGCAGAGCCTCGATAACCCTCTGGCTGTCAAGTCGAGTTTGATTAGCTATTTATTTTCAGCATTGCGATTGCACATCTCACGAAACGCTGAGGTGGCTCGCATGAAAGGCGCCAAATCGTTCAGCGATCTCGGGTTTGTCGGCAAATTGTTTGTTGGATTTCTGCATTTCGATAGCTTCGCGGTTATCCTGTTTGCTGTCGTGACCACGCTTGACCCCTCATTCATTCACACTCTTCCTGACAAGGAAAATCCCGGATTGTCATACTTTGCGTACGCTTTCATGTTGCATTACGCGTACCCCTTCATGGTGCTTTCGGTATTGTTGTGGGCCCTGTACTTCACAAAACCCATCTGGGAGACTTTCCACTCAGCTTTATCATCAGCTTATCGCTCGTGCACCCGACTAGTGGGTTCCCTCAGTTGGGCGCCTGCTGAAATCGGGACTTTCATGGTGCGCCGCAAGGGGTGGTCAATATTGCAGCGGATTGCAACGGGACATGAAGACTACCGTTATCAGCTTCCAATGATCGAGCAGCGGCCGAGCTACGTCCCCAAGAATTTCATCAAATACGAGGACATGGCGAAGGGCGCTGAGCAACGTGCGCTAGCCATGCGAAACGCTTGGATCAGCCGACATTTTGGCGACGAATCCCAGGCATTTTCGAAAATGATGGTCACAGCAGCCCAGATAAACTCGCTGTTGCGCATAGTCGAAGCCGACCGATCGCTGGTCCACAACGCCTACTATACCGACGACGAATGCATTGCCCGGGTTGCGGACTGGATTTCGGGTAAAGGATGAATTGCGTCCATGTCGCTGGACGCAACAACTTGGAGAGACCTTGGCTCGCGGCGCGGGCAGGTGTTTGATCAGCGAAATCATCATCAGCAATCGTAAGATTACGTTGCGCGGAAGCTTGTTGCGCAATTTATTGATCCTGCATCGGCAGGACATCGACGACGTCGGTTGCGCTTGTTGCAGGGGGCGGCCAACTTGTCGCAGGAGGCCACAGAACCAACCACAGGGGCGCGAAAAGCTGTTGTCGCGCTCTTAGGCGGCCCACCGACCGGAAGATTGATGCACATCAATCACGAGACTCCCTCCTAGGATAAACAGGTCATCCGCTCGACGCAATGGAACCGGAGGGCTGGGTACTAGGAAACAGGTTGCTGGCACTACTTCGATTGACTTAAGAAAAGTACGGCAGGTTCTGGTTGGAGAAGCTACGGTGGATCGAGCGGCCGCCCGTGAGGACGTCATTAAGGGGTTGGGGGAGGAGCAGCCGTCGATCGGATCGAGCTGGCCTGTCTTGCCCAAACCCACCGTAGCGAGCATCGCACCACCGCTGCAGCGGCTTGAGCCGGCAGGAACCGCCCCCGAACAGCCGATCTGGCTTACCGGCCTCGATCAACCGTTTCATCAGGCCATTGCTCGCATGTCAGGCGGTCTTTCGCCGTTGGCCCTAAGCCAAGCCTATGGGGACTGGGTACAGCATTTGCTGCTCTCCCCGGACAAGCAGGTCGAACTGCTCCAAAGATGGGGGGAGAAGTGGCAACGATTCTTGTCATATGGTAGCCGCGCCATCACCGACCAGGATTGTCCGACCTGCATCGAGCCCCAGCCCAAGGATAACCGTTTCGGCGACCCGGCGTGGCGACGCTGGCCTTTCAACCTCCTGCACCAGGGTTTCCTGTTGACGCAGCAGTGGTGGCAAGATGCGGCGACCGGGGTGCCGGGCCTCTCCAGGCACCATGAGGAGGTAGTGTCGTTCGTTA
>JAKFVP010000344.1 GCA_021732175.1 Bradyrhizobium sp. | reverse complement strand
TCAGCGAGGCGGCCCGGCTCACTGCCGAAGCCTCGATGCCCTCCAGCCGCAGCAGCGTCACCCCCTGCCCCTGCGAAGCCAGCGCGGCGAGCGCGCCGCCCGCGGGACGGAACACCGAATTGGGCAAGTGCGCGGCGCTTGCGACATCGAAGGGCGAGCCGAGCGCCGCCGTCATGGCGCGATTGGCGGTGACGTCGTCGAGGGAGCGCAGCACCAGGGTGCGCTCGCTTTCCGGCCGCGGCATCACCTTCAGCGTCACCTCGGTCATGACCGCGAGCGTGCCCCAGGAGCCGGCCAAGAGCTTGCAGAGGTCGTAACCGGTGACGTTCTTCACCACCTTGCCGCCGGTCTTGAAGCTGTCGCCAAAGCCCGACACCGCATGCGCGCCGAGCAGATGATCGCGGGCGCCGCCGGCCTTGACGCGGCGCGGCCCGGCCAGCCCCGCCCCGATCATGCCGCCGATCGTGCCGCCCTTCGCGGTGCCGAGCAGCGGCGCGGTGTCCATGGGATCGAAGGCGAATTGCTGGTTCTTGGCATCGATCAGCGATTTGACATCGGCGAGCGGCGCGCCGGCCTGAACCGTGATGATCAGCTCGTTCGGCTCATAAGCGGAGACGGCGTTAAGCGCGGAGAGGTCGAGCACCGCATTGGTCGCCATTGGCTGGCCGATCCCACGTTTCGAGCCGTGTCCGATGATCTCCAGCGGCTGATCGTTGGCGATCGCCGCGCGCACCACCTGCTCGACGTCCCCTGCGTCACGTACTCTTAGGGTGTCCACAACGCGTCCGTCCCGTCCCTTTTCGCGCGCGGGGCAGCCAGTCTGCGCCGGCCCCTGCGATATTCCCTTTCCTTCTAAAGGGATGGGCGGCGGAGACAAGGGCATCGCCTGGCAACGATAGTTCGATCCTGGTCGAAGCCTAAACTGGCATTATTCGTCCTCTATCGAACTGTCGCAGCACCGATCGGGCGTAGACAGCGCTCTCCTCGAACCCGTCGAACGGAGATCAATCATGGCGCAATATGCAATGGACAGGAATGTCGGCGATGCCGTCGCCCGCGGCAGCCTTCTGGTCGTCGCACAATGGGAAGCCAGGGAAGGCGAAGCCGACCGGGTCGCCGATATCCTCGCCCGCTTCCTCCCCGAGGCGCAGCGCGAGGAAGGCGCGCAACTGTTCCTGATCTCGCGCGCAAAGGACAATCCGTCGCAGTTCCTGTTCTATGAACTGTTCCGCGACGAAGCCGCCTTCAAGGCGCATCAGGAAAGCGCGCACTTCAAGACCTATATCGCAGGCCAAGCGCTGCCGCTGCTGGCCAAGCGCGAACGCATGCAATACGCGTTGATCTAGGCCACCACGGCGAAGACAGGGCCCGCGCGGCGGGCCCTGTTTTCGTCGGCGTTTTGCAGCAACGGCGTTAACGCTCTCGCAACGAATCGGCCATTTGGCCGCGGCCGCTTGCGCTCCCGAGCAAGGTTTGATTGACGGAATTTCGATAGGTTTCCGCGGCCCGTCATGCAGGCCGATCCGGAGACGCACGTGACCACAATCGACCTTGCCGCGACCTCGTTGCGGTCGTCCGCCGCAGCGGCGCGGACGCGTCTGATCTACGCGCTGTTCTTCTTCTCCGGATTCCCGGCGCTGATCTATCAGCTCACCTGGCAGCGCAGCCTGTTTCGCATCTTCGGCGTCAACACGGAATCCGTGACTATCGTCGTCACCGCGTTCATGCTCGGCCTTGGCCTCGGCAGCCTCGCCGGCGGCTGGATCACAAAAGCACGCAAGATCGATGCACTGCTGCTGCTCGGCGTGATCGAGCTTGCAACCGCCGCTTTCGGCGTCGGTTCGCTGGCGCTGTTCGAACGGGTCGGGCAGCTCGCGCTGCACTGGTCGTTGCCCGCGGCGGCAGCCGTCAATCTGCTGCTCGTCATCGTTCCGACGCTGCTGATGGGTGCGACACTCCCGATCCTGATCTCGCATGTCGCCCGGATATCCGGCGAGATCGGAAGTGCGGTCGGTTCGCTCTATTACGTCAACACGATCGGCGCGAGCGTTGCCTGCCTGCTCTGTGTTGCCGTCATCTTCCCCTTCACGGGCATGCATGCGGCGGTATGGATCGCCGCGGCCATCAACGTTGTCGTCGGCGTCGGCGCGTTGCTGGCGCGCGGCGGGAGTCTCTACAGCGAGGAGACGGAAGCGCCCGTTCCGGCACAGGCCGGCAAGCAGCCGATCTTCGGGCTACGATTTGTAGCAGCGCTCGCCGCACTGGGCGGGTTCGTCTCGCTGTCGTACGAGATTTTCCTGTTCCGGACCGTTTCCTTTGCGTCGGGCTCCAGCTCGATTGCCTTTGCGTTGACGCTTTCGGCATTCCTCGCCGGCATTGCCGGCGGATCGCAAAAGGCCGGAAAAACTTGCGAGAAACTTCCTCCGGCCGAAGCATTGCGCAAGGCCGTTTCCGAGCTGATCTGGGCCAACCTGCTCGGCGCGGCGTTCCTGCCTTTGCTCACGCAAACGGCCTTTCTCGGCAACGGCGTCCTTGGGGTAGCCATCGCCATGGTGTACCTGATCGCGCGCCAATGGGGCGTGCTGCTGCCGTATCTTTCGCAGTTCGGCGTGGCCGCCGACGACCAGGCCGGCATGCGCGCGGCGCTGCTCTATTTCTCCAACATCGTCGGCTGTGCGGCCGGCGCGATCCTCACAGGCTTCGTCCTGACCGACTATCTTGGCTTGCGGCAGATTTCGATCGTGCTGCTGGCCGCCGGCAGCGCCTGCACGCTGCTCCTGATCGCAAGGCTCGACGTGGCCGGTGGCGCGCGCCTGCGCCGCACCGGTGTCGTGATCCTCATTCTCATCGGCGGTGCCGCAGCGCTGCCGCTGCTTTCGAACCGCCTCTACGAGAACCTGCAGGAAAAGCACGTATCGACCAGCGCCTTCGCGCATGTGGTCGAGAACAAGAGCGGCGTCATCACGGTCGATGCCGACGGCACCGTCTACGGCAATGGCATGTACGATGGACGCTTCAACACCGATCTGAAGCACGATCGCAACGCCATCATCCGCCCCTATGCGCTGAGCCTGTTCCATCCAGCGCCGCGCGACGTACTGATGATCGGCCTGTCCAGCGGCTCCTGGGCCCAGGTGATCGCCAACAATCCGGCCGTGAGATCGCTGACCGTCGTCGAGATCAACCGCGGCTATCTCGAGCTGATCGCGGAGCAGCCCGAGGTGCAGGCGGTGCTGCGCAACCCGAAGGTCACCGTCGTCACCGACGATGGCCGCCGCTGGCTCAACCGCCATCCCGACCGGCGCTTCGATGCCGTCGTCTCGAACACCACCTGGCACTTCCGCGCCAACGTCACCAACTTGCTTTCCACCGAATTCCTCGGGCTGGTGCGGCAGCATCTCAATCCCGGCGGCGTCTTCTTCTACAACACCACCAATTCGCGGCGCGTGCAGCGCACGGCCTGCCTCGCCTTCCCGTATGGTGCCCGCTTCACCAACCACATGGTGGTTTCCGACACGCCGATCGCGTGGGACTTTGCGCGCTGGCGCGATGTGCTCGGCAGCTACGCCATCGACGGCAAGACCGAGTTCGACCTGACCAAGGCGGAGGATCGCGCGCAGCTCGATTCCCTGCTCCACGAATATGGGCCGGGCGGGCCGATGATCGAGGATTGCAAGACATTGCTGCAGGATACGGCAGACCGGAATCCGGTCACGGACGACAACATGGGCACGGAGTGGCGCACCTATTTCCGGTCGGAATAGGTTCTCAGAACCGCGGAATGTCCGGAAATGCCAGCTTGCCGGCGTGCACATGCATGCGGCCGAGCTCGGCGCAGCGGTGCAGGGTCGGAAACACCTTTCCGGGATTGAGCAACCCTTGCGCGTCGAAGGCGCATTTCAGGCGCTGCTGCTGGTTGAGATCGATTTCCGAGAACATTTCCGGCATCAAATCGCGCTTCTCGATGCCGACGCCGTGCTCGCCGGTGAGGACGCCGCCGAGCTCGACGCAGCAGCGCAGGATATCGGCGCCGAAAGCTTCGGCGCGCTCCATCTCGCCGGGCTTGTTGGCGTCGTAGAGGATCAGCGGGTGCAGATTGCCGTCGCCGGCGTGGAAGACGTTGGCGACGCCGAGGCCGTATTTCTCCGAGAGTTCGCGGATGCGGGTCAGCGCCTTCGGCAGCGCGCCGCGCGGGATGGTGCCGTCCATGCATAGATAATCCGGCGAGATGCGTCCGACCGCAGGGAAAGCGGCCTTGCGGCCGGCCCAGAACAGATTGCGCTCGGCCTCGTTGGTCGAAATCTGCAAGGTGACGGAGCCGCAACCCTTGGCGATGGTCTCGACCCGCGTGATCAGCTCGTCGACCTCGATCGCGGGACCGTCGAGCTCGATGATCAGGAGCGCCTCGACATCGAGGGGATACCCGGCATGGACGAAGGCTTCGGCGGCGTGGATCGCCGGCCTGTCCATCATTTCCATGCCGCCGGGGATGATGCCGGCGCCGATGATGCGGGCGACGCATTCGCCGGCCGCCTCCACCTGCGCAAAGCCGACCATCAGCGCGCGCGCCGTCTCCGGCTTCTGCAGGATGCGCACGGTAATTTCCGTGATAACCCCGAGCAGGCCCTCGGAGCCGGTGATGATGCCCATCAGATCGTAGCCGGAATTCTCGCACCCCTTGCCGCCGATGCGCAGCACTTCACCCGACATCAGCACGATCTCGCAGCCGAGCACGTTGTTGGTGGTCATGCCGTATTTCAGGCAGTGCACGCCGCCGGAATTCTCCGCGACATTGCCGCCGATCGAGCAGGCGATCTGCGACGAGGGATCCGGCGCATAATAGAAGCCGGCATGCGCCACTGCCTGGCTGATGGCGAGATTGGTGACGCCGGGCTCGGTGACGACGACGCGGTTGTCGAAATCGATCTCGCGGATGCGCTTGAACTTGCCGAGCCCGAGCAGCACGGCGTCCTTCAGCGGCAGCGCGCCGCCCGAGAGCGAGGTGCCCGAGCCGCGCGGAACCACCTTGATGCCCTGCTCCCCGCAATATTTCAGGACTTTTGAGACCTGCTCGGTGGTGTCGGGCAGCACCACGACCATCGGCGGCTGGCGATAGGCGGTGAGCCCGTCGGACTCGTAAGGGATCATCTCGGCAGGCGTATCGATAACGCCCTCGCCGGGCACGATGGCGCGCAACGCCGTCACGATGGCCTCGCGCCGGGCCAGCACCGCCTCGTCCGCTGCCGGCATCATGATCGCCATCTGGTTCCTCCGCTCCGATTTGTGATGGCAAATCAAGCACGTCTGGCGCGGTTTGGGTAGGCGTCGAAGGACGGATGGACATGCCGCAAATTTGCTGGAAAAACGCTGCAGCCGCCATGAAACCGGCCGGCATCGGCGGGCTTGTTGATGGCGGGCCGGCCGTGGCAAAAGCGGCAGCCTTTAACCGGAAAGAGAGTAAGAGCACCCCATGCAAAAACAGATTTTTGGCACGTTGTTCGTTATGGCCATTGCGACCGCCGCCTCCGGCGCGCTGGCGCAGGACGCCGATGCCGGCAAGACCTCGTTCAACAAATGCCTTGCCTGCCATGCGATCGGCGAAAACGCCAAGAACAAGGTCGGCCCCGTGCTCAACGGCCTCGACGGCCGCAAGTCCGGCACGGTCGAAGGCTACAATTATTCAGACGCCAACAAGAATTCCGGCATCACCTGGAACAAGGAGACGTTCCTCGAATACATCAAGGACCCGAAGGCCAAGATTCCCGGCACCAAGATGGCGTTCGCCGGCATCAAGAAAGAGGATGAGGCGAACGCGCTGTGGGCTTACATCGCCGGCTTCGACAAGGACGGCAAGACGAAGTAATCGCGCGCGGCGCGATTCACAAGAAAAGCCCCGGTCCTTTCGGCCGGGGCTTTTTTGTTGGCATTTGGAACCCGTGCTCAGGCAGCGCTGTCCTGACGCAGCGCGCGCGACCAGCGCAGCCAATGCGGCACGGTCTGCCAGGAGAAGGCCCAGGCCAGGAAGTAGAAGGCGATCGCCAGCAGATAAAGGAAGGCGAAGCCGAAATACATCGAGTTGTATTCCATCAGGCCGCCGAAGAGCGCGCCCATCAGATTGTAGGCGAGCGCGGTCGAGATGTTGACCTCGGCCTTGCCGATCAGGGTCGAGAACACGAAGCCCGAGAAGAACAGCGGCAACGTCAGCAACACGCAGCTCACCGCAAGGCTCACCATGGGCGATCCGAAGGCGAACAGCGCGTGGTTCCTGGCGTAGAAATACCCGACCAGCAGGCTCGCGAACAGGCCGAGATAAGCAAGGCCCATGCGCGGTGCCAGCCTGCGCTGGACCATCAAATTGGCGAGGAATGCCATCAACAGCACCATGGCGATGGTGACGGCGATGACGAACCAGGTGCCGCCGAGATGCAGGCCGAGCTCGGTGATCGCCTTGGTCTCCACCAGCATGAAGCCGGCGCCGAGGAAGAAGAACGGCAGATAGCTGCGCTCGATCGGATCAGCAAAGCCAATGGTCTTGCGCACGAACATGTAGCTGAGCAACAGCACCATGCCGAGCGCGATCATGTAGCTCATCGGATAGGTGCGGGAGATCATGTAGAAGAACGGCCAGTCGTCGGTCGGGATGCTGGCTTCCGGATAGGCTTGCGCGAAATGATCCGATACGTCGGTGAAACCGATGGCCTGATAGGCCTTGGCGTCGGGCATCGCCACGTTGCCGCCCTTGCTGGTGATGAAGGCCGTGGTGAGGTTCGAGTCGTAGAGCACGCGCACCGCGAGCGGTTTGCCGGCGCCGGGGATGCCCTGCAGGATGTGCGACAGCTTGAAGCCAAGCGCCTCGTTCGGCAGCGCGAACGCGATCGACATCGCGCCATCCGGCTTCAGCAGGTTGAAGGCCTCGGTGATGCCCTCGCGGGTATAGACGTAGGAATCGACCCGCAGGTTGGAGGCGTGGCTGATCGCGGTGTGGGAATCCAGCACGCCGTAGATGATCAGGTCGTATTTCTGATGCGCGGTGCGGAAGAAGTTGCGGGCATCGTTGATGTGCAGCGTGACGCGCGGATCGTCATAGGGATGCTCGGGATGGATGTACTTGCCCATATAGGCGATCGCGGGATCGATCTCGATGGCATCGACATGGGAAGCGCCCATACGCAGCGCAGCCGCAACGTCGTTGCCGCTGCCGGCGCCGACGATGGCGACGCGCTCGGGCTTTTTCTTGAAGTTGAACGGAAACTCGTAATAGGCGCGGACGTAGCGGTCTTCATCGGACTCGTGGCCGCGATTGGCCTCGGAGAGATCGAACACCTTCTGGTAATAGGCACCGCCCGACAGGATGTTGGTCAGGCCCGAGCCGCGCGTCATCCGCTCCAGGAGCTGGTACGGCGAGTAGATGCGCTGGATCTGGGTCTGCACCGGCCATGCCAGGATGGTCAGCAGCAGGCAGAAGCTGGCGACGCCGAACGCCATGCGACTGTCTTTTGACAGCACGAAGAACAGGAGCACGCCGCCAACGGCGGTGAACCAGATGGTCGGCGGCAGCCAGCACAGGCTCATCACGAACAGCACGAGAACGCCCAAAATGCTGCCGGCGAGGTTGAGGCCGTAGGCCTTCAGCGAGTCGGTCGCCAGCAGCAGCTTGCCGCAGAGCTGACCGACGGGGTAGCAGATGCAGGCGCAGAGCACGAAGCTCATGCCGAGCAGGAGATAGAGCGGCACGCTCTGGGCAAAGAGCGCCCACAGATTGAGCCGGTCCATCCAGATATGGATCGCGGTCTGCTCGCTCATCGGCAGGCCGGCGAACAGCTCGCTGGCGCCGCCGAGATCGTAGCGCAAGAGTGTGATGATGCCGACGAACAGCGCCAGCATCGGCAGCACCATCGCCGGCGCGCAGGTCTGGCGGTTGGAGACGGCGTAGCCGGCGCCGAGGCCGAGGAAGCAGGCAAGCAGCGTGAAATTCTTGAAGAAGGCGAACACCGGGAAGACCGAGGCGAGCCAGCGGATCATCACGAGTTCGAGCAGCAGGCTCACCATGGTGACCAGCACGATCAGCCGGATCTTCTCTTTGGTGTCCGTCCGCGCAAAGCCTTCCTCGAACAGCGCGCCCATCAGCGTGATCTGGCGCTCCAACGGACGGGCGATCCAGGGCGGATAGAAGATGACGAGAAGGGCGGCGATGCCGAGCGAAACGCGCAGCACCGTCAGGGCGAACTCGGTGGGATCGAAAGTTGCACTCTCGATGAACAGCCGCAGCGAAAG
Organism: Bradyrhizobium sp.; assembly: GCA_021732175.1. Classification (GTDB taxonomy): domain Bacteria; phylum Pseudomonadota; class Alphaproteobacteria; order Rhizobiales; family Xanthobacteraceae; genus Bradyrhizobium. The sequence continues at coordinate 6,364 of JAKFVP010000344.1, read as the reverse complement.
CAGCGAATAAACCAGCACCAGGCTGCCGAGGCAGATGCTGAAGAATCTCGCGAGCCGGCGATTGGCGTCGTCGCCGCGCTGTTCCATGCCGCTGGAAGGGGTGCTCATGTGGCCTGTCCGGGTCCGGGGGATCGAAATCCGAGACGGCCAAAATGCGGCGGCTGCACTTAACAAACTGACAAATGACGCGCGGATGCCGGCGCCTGCAGCGCCGTTCTGACCGACACCTTACCAAATCCCTAATTTGGCGCGGCAGCCGCGGTCAGTAAACCGTCATCGCGCCGCCCAGCGCACCCGCGCCTGTTCCGACGGTGTCGTGGTCGGCACAAAGGGATCGGCATAGCAGCGCGCGCCGGCCGCGCGCGCGATGCGGCCGACGTTTTCGGTCATGACCGGCGCGCCCGACGTATAGACCACGGTATCCGGCGACAGTGCCGGCAGCTGATCGGTCGGCCGCCCCGTGCGGATCGCCGGGAAGTCGCTCTGTGGCACGTCGACCACGGGGATGATCGTGACATTGGGAAACAGCGCCAGGCGGCACAACGCGGCATGGCTGTACAGCGAGCGCAATTCGCGCGCCGCGACGATGAATGTCAGCTGCCGCTTCGGTTGTTCCATGATCGCGGCTACCGCAATCGACCACATCGGAGCGAACCCGGTGCCGCTGGCGACGAGAACGATGGGCCCATGATGATTGCGGCGCAGGAACGCGCTGCCGAACGGGCCCGATATCTTGACGCGATGCCCGGGCGCGATGTCGTGCCCGAGCGCCGAGGAGACCTTGCCTTCCGGGACACGGCGGATGTGGAAGTGCAGCAGGTGATCGTCGCCGCGGCCTTCGAGCGGATAGGTCGGGCTGTAGGAGCGCGCGGGATAGCCGCGGAACTGCAATTTGCAGAACTGGCCGGGCAGGAATGAAAGCGGCTTTGCCACCTCGATGGTGACACCGGCGATGTCGGGCGCTAGCCGCACGATATCGGCAACATTGCCCGACAACGTGACCTGATCAGGCACGTCCTCCGTGACGATGGCGATGTCGGAGACAATGCGCGCCTGGCAGGCATGGATCATGTCGTCGCCGGGCTCATGGCCGCCGAACACCCTGCCCTGCACCAGGCGCACGCGGCAGGCGCCGCACTGCCCGGCGCGGCAATCATGCGGCAGCTCGACGCCGTTGAGCAGCGCCCAGTCGAGCAGGAGGTCGCCGGCATGGGCGAGATAGCGCTCATTGTTGAGCTTGACCTGACAGATCCGCCGCGTCATTCGACCTCCAGGCGGATCGGGCGGACATGGCGCGTGTGACGGATCTGGCTGTGATCGAATGCGGCAACACGCATGAAGACGCCGCTTTCGATCGCGACGTCGTTGGCGCTTCCGGTATCGAGGCGGCGCGCCACCTCCAACGACCAGCGGCCGGAGGCCCAGCGCGCCGCACATCTGATGTCGGCGCGGTCGCCGGCAAATTCGCCCGCCATGATTACACCGGGGATCACCGTGCCCACCGGCATCCGCGCATCCTGCTCCGCCGAATAGGGCAGCGATTCAACCTCGCTCATGTACCAGCGCGAGCCCGTGCTTTCGCTGTGGTCGGGATCGAGATGGATCTCGCCCATCGCCTCCTTCATCGCCTTGGGATCGCGCGGCAGGCGGCGCGGCACGATGGTGGCGTCCGCGGCGGCGCCCGCGACGAAATTGTCGGAATAATTGGAATTGCCGGGATCGGGCGTGTAGCCGCCCTTGTAGGGCGCGAGATGACTCTGCTGCTGCGGCGTCGGCGGCAATGGCGGGCCGAAATGGCCGTCGTCGATCCACCCCGCAGGACCGCCGCTGGTTGCCTTCCACAGCCAGACATCGACCGCGCCGACGCCTTCGGCCGCATAGTGCAGCCCGCGGCCGGTCATCGTGGCGGGCTTGTCGGCGAGCGGCTGGGGGCTGGCATGAAAGGTGCGGTCGCCGGCGATGGTGACGTCGGCGCGGGTGAACAGCACGGAAAACTTGTCCTCGTTGAACTCGCGCTCGTCGCCGTTCTCAAGACCGTTGTGCAGCATGTGCCAGCCGTCGGCCTCCTTGATCAGCGGCAAATGCTTCAGCGAGCGCGTCGGGTCGTCCCAGCTGAACAGGAAATAGGCCCAGGTGCCGTCGTGCACGGCGCGGATCTCGATGCGCGCTTCGCCCTTGCCGTCGAAATTGTCGCCGTGATGCGTGACAAGGCTGAACGGACGAATGTTGCGCCAGATGCGATCGGACGTATCGCCGTCGAGCAGCGGCGCATCGGCGCTTGCGATGCGATGGACCTGCAGGCGATCAACCGCGAAACGATCGCTGGCAACGATCAGCGAGACGCCGGTGAGCGCTACCGCTACGGCGACGACCAGCGGATTGGCCTGCAGCGTGGCGCGGCGCGGCGGCCGCCGCAGCGGATGCGTCGGCCAGCTCTGCTGTGCCGGGGACCGATCGAGCGGAGCCTGCTCGACCGGATGCTCCGGCTGCAGGCGCGCTTCGGGCGCATGCATTTCATTGCGCGCAGCTTCCGGTTCGAGGCGCGCCGATTGCTCGGCCAGCATCGCCAGCAGTTCGCCCGCATCGAGGGGCGGCGGCGGCGGCGCAAGGCGCGACGGCCTGATGATGCGCAGCAATTGTGCCAGTCCGCCAAGTCTTGCATGCGACAATACATGGAGGGTAACGAGCGCCGGCAGCGCCCAGGTCGCGTACCAGTGCAGCATCGCCATGTCATGGCCGGCGAACAGGCCGAAATAGAGCAGCCCGCCGCTCGCCAGCAGCGCCGCGATGTCCGCGAACAATGCCCAGGTGAGAACCGTGTTGACCGAGCGCAGCCTCACCTGCCCCTTGCCGAGCAGGCCGCGCAGGCGGATCTGATCGAGCCGCACGCGCGCGGTGAGCCCGGAACGAACGAGATAGATCGCATAGGTGAAGGCCAGCGCGACCAGCACGAGCGCGGCCTGCATGTGCGGCACCCAGACATTGGCGCGCGGCAGGATCGCATCGAACGCGTTCAGCCATTGCCGGCCGGGCGCTTCGGTGGCGATCCGCAAGCCCGTGACAAAGGCGACGCCGAGCGCGGCCACAAACAGCCAATGCAGGATTACCGTTCCATAGTCGGTCTTGCGATCTCTCATGGGCGCACTCCGCGCTCAGGTCGCGTCATGCTCCGCCACCAAACCTGAATTCCACACCGCAACTCACTCACCCCCAGTTCCACCTCGCCTCGCCGACGCGGCGAAGCGATCCTTGTCGTACCGTCGAGGACGAAGGCCTGAAGCGCTGGCGGTTCGACTCAGCGAGACCCCAACTGAATCGAACCGCCGCCGACGCCGGTCTCCCCAAACCAGATGCAGCCGGCATCGCACTTGGATCGCATCATCCCCACAGATGGTGGAAGTGATGCCCCCCGGCGTGTTCAAAGGCATGATGGTCGGCGGCGGCATCGGCTTGAGCCGGTGCAGCATCTGCGGCTGCCGGCGCAGGCGTGGCTGCCGCAACAACGACGGGCGCCGCGGCCGGAGCAGGCGTTGCGGCGGGAGCTGCGGCTACTGCAGGTGCCGGCGTTGCCGTCGACAGCACGTCGGCGACGGTGAGGCCGTCCGGATTGTAGGTGCCGCCGGTCACCGGAACATTGTTGCCGCCGACGTCGGCCGCATTGTCATGAATGACCTGGGCGGCTGCCGCGACCAGCGCGTGATTGCCGGTGTTGAGGCCCTTGATCATCGCATCGACTTCCGCCCCGAGCGTGCTGCTCGGCGTCAGCTCGTTGTCGAAGCGCGCCTCGAAGATGCCACCCTGGGAAAGGTCGAAATCGGAAGCGTTCTTCTCGAAGGTCTGGAGCTGGGTGATCAGCGCGGCGATCGCGGCCGTATCGCCTGAGCCGACGAGCTGGATCGCCTGCTGGCCCAAAGAATTGCCGTCCGCGATGAAGTTCGCCCAGAAGCTCGTCTGCGCGTCATTGTCCTGGTAGCGCGGCGTCGGCTTCAGCGCGTCGCCAAACACGGAAAAGCCCGTAATGCCGCCCTGCACCGCCATGTTGGCCAGGTTGGTGTCGCCCTGAATAATGTCGATCATGTCGAGGAAATTGTCGTTGCTGGCGCGGCCGGCGTCCGGACTGATGCCGGCCTGGTTGATGTAGTTGATCTCGAGTTGCGCCTGCCGCATCACGGTATCGGCATGAATGCCGGTGATGCCGCCGAACAGCATGGGTTGCGCCTGCATCAGATCGTGCAACCCGGTGATGATGGCGTTCATGTCGTCGGTGATGATCTGCTTGTTGTCGGCATTGACGCCGCCAAGGATGTGATTCGCCGCATCGTTGAAGATGGCGCCGATGTCAGCGAGATTGGCGTGCGCCGCCGTCGCCGCCGTGACACCGTCGGCGAGTGTCGCTGGAGCAGCCAGGAACCCGGTGGCGCCGTTCTGCGTGGCAAGTCCCTGCAGCACGGCATCGTTCTTGACGATGTTGAGGATGTCGAGATGGCTGGTGCGCAGCGCAGTCTCGGCCGCCGCGACGCTGCCGAAGGTGCCACCGCCGTTTACCGACGCTGTCGCCGCCGACAGCGCAGTCGTGATATCGCCCAGAATCGTCTGCACATGCGCCAGCGTGTCGCCGGTGAATTGCCCGGCCGCGACCTCGGCCTGCAATCCGGTCTTCACCGCCGTGAGATCGTTGACGTAGCGGAACACGCTGCCATTGCCCTGGCCGCCTTCCTCCACGACGTTCTGCCAGAGACCGCCGACGAGCGCGCGCGTCGCATCGTTGAAAGTGGTGCCGAGATCGGCGAAGGCCGGCGCCGACGTGGATGGCGGCGTCGGCGTGCCCGGATCTGCGGGCGTACCGGGATCTGAAGAGACCGGCGGCGGATCGGGCGTGACGACGGGTGGCGTCGGCTGATCGGGATCGGGAATAGGGTGGTGATGGTGGTGTTGATGATGGAAGCGAGCCATTTTCTTGTCCCCTGTCGTTCGCCCTGTGTCGTTTAGCCGCCCCTGACCTCAGGGTTGTCCCGGTTCGTGGCGTCTTTCGGACGCCACGCAGGTCATTGCGTGCACAAGCAAGGTCATAGGCTGACCATTCGGTGACAGCCGCATTGCGCCACGACTACGCCGCGTTTTCTCCAAGCATGGACAGGCCGCACGTCGCATTGCCGCCGGAAAACGGTCAGCTTCGGTACCTAGCAAGCAACCATCGACGCTCGCAGATAGCGCAGAAGGCGTATGAGTATGAGTGCCGCGTACAATCACGCTCGGCTGGCCGGACCGGCGGCTGTCTCCAGCCTGCTGTCGGCGCCGCCGCCGGACGATCCGGTCGGGCTGCAACTGCATCAGAGCGCGCGGCGCATGATCGGGATCGCCGTGTTCAGCGGCGTCGTCAACGTGCTGATGCTGTCCGGCTCCCTTTATATGTTGCAGGTCTATGACCGGGTGATTCCGAGCCGCAACATCGCAACGCTGCTCGGCCTGTCGCTGATGGTGCTGTTCGCCTACCTGATGCAGGGCTATTTCGACGCGCTGCGCTCGCGCATGCTGTGCCGCGTGGCGACCATGTTCGATGCCGGATTGCAGGAGCAGATCCACACCGCGCTCGCCACGCTGCCGCTGCGCGGCGCCAAGCCGATGCTGATGCAGCAGCCGCTGCGCGATCTCGACCAGATCCGCACCTTCATGTCCGGCATGGGGCCGACCGCCTTTCTCGACATGCCCTGGATCCCAATCTTCCTGATCGCGCTGTTCCTGTTCCATCCGCTGATCGGCTTCACTGCCCTCGCCGGCACGATCGCCATCGTCGCCATGACGCTGCTTTCCGAGCGGCTGTCGCGCGGCGCGGCCAAGGCGGCAATGGATCTGAGCGCGCAACGCCAGGTGCTGGCCGATGCGACCCAGCGCAATGCCGAGGTGATCAAGGCGCTCGGCATGCTCGACCGTTTCACGGCGCGCTGGTCGCGTGCCAATGAGCGCTATCTGCAGGAGAATATCCGCGCCACGGACGTCTCCGCCAATCTCGGCTCCGGCGCCAAGGTGCTGCGCTACGTGCTGCAGTCCGGCATGCTCGGGCTCGGCGCCTATCTCGTCGTGGTCGACAAGGCCTCCGGCGGCGTGATGATCGCCTCCTCCATCATGATGGGCCGCGCGCTGGCGCCGGTCGAGGTGGCGCTCGGTACATGGAAGCAGCTCATCGCGGCACGCCAGGGCCTGAAGCGGCTGCGCGAAATCTGCAAGGTCACCGCGCCGCCCGCCGCGCCGCCGGTGGACCTGCCGCGGCCGAGCCGCGAACTCACCGTACAGAATCTCTCCGTCGCGCCGCCCGGCGCGGACAGGGCGATCGTCACCAACGTGTCGTTTGCGCTTTCGGCCGAGC
>JAKFVP010000322.1 GCA_021732175.1 Bradyrhizobium sp. | reverse complement strand
GCACGATGGGGCTGGAGAACGCGGTGTTCCAGATCGATGGCGGGAGCGGCCTCGGCCTGACCTATGTCACGGGCGCGCTGGTCAAGGTCGGCCAGCTGCTGGCCGCCGCCATGACCGGCGGTCCGCGCTGGGCCTGGGTGCCCAACCTCCTGCTATGTGCGGCCCTGGTCGCCGGGGCCGTGCTCGGCGCGCTGGGCTACAAAAGCTTCAATCTCGGCGCGATATGGATTGCGGCATGCTTTGCGTTTGCGCTCGCGGCCATGGTCGCTGCAGGCGCGAAGCGGCCGGATTGACTTGGTCCGGATTGACTTGGCGCGCGCCTTGTTCGAAGCAGGGCGCATGACCGCTGCCGCAAGACCCCCCGCCGCCTGCCTGATCGGATGGCCCGCCGCGCATTCGCGCTCGCCGCTGATCCATCGCTATTGGCTGCGCACGCTCGGCATCGAAGGCGGCTATGTCCTCGAGGCCGTGCCGCCGGACGAGTTCAAGGATTTCGTGCTGCGGCTGTCGCTGCGCGGCTTCGTCGGCGCCAACGTCACCATTCCGCACAAGGAGCAGGCGCTCGCGCTGAGCAAGCCCGATGCGCGGGCCAAGGCGGTCGGTGCGGCCAACACGCTGTGGTTCGCGGACGGCGAGCTCTGCTCGACCAACACCGATGTCGAAGGCTTCATCAATAATCTCGACGCCAGCGCGCCGGGCTGGGACAAGGCGGAAGAAGCTCTCGTGCTTGGCGCCGGCGGCGCCGCCCGTGCGGTCGTGTTCGGCCTGATCGAGCGCGGCATCAAGACCGTGCATCTGGCCAACCGCACCATCGAACGCGCGCAGGCGCTGGCCACCCAATTCGGTGCGAGCGTCAAGCCTGCGGGCTGGGACAAGGTTTCGGAGCTGCTGCCGCGCGCGGGGCTTCTGGTGAACACCACTTCGCTCGGCATGCACGGCCAGCCGCCGCTCGAGATCGATATCGCCCGCTTGCCTGATAACGCCGTGGTGGCCGATCTCGTCTATGTGCCCTTGCAGACGGAACTGCTGGCGGCTGCGCAGAAGCGCGGACTGAAGACCGCCGACGGGCTCGGCATGCTCCTGCACCAGGCGGTGCGCGGCTTCGAGCTGTGGTTCGGCCGCCGCCCGCAGGTGACGGCGGAATTGCGTTCCCTGGTGGAAGCCGATCTCAAGCACGCGTGACAACTCTGGATTCCGCGCTCGCATCGTTGTGAGGCGGAATATCGTTGTCGCTCCGCGTCAGCGTCGGCCGCGACGGGCTGACGCCGCCGATGTGAGGCGCAACGTCATTCCGGGGCGCGCGCAGCGCGAACCCGGAATCTCGTGCCACATATGCGGTGTCGTCCCGGCGAAGGCCGGGACCCATAACCACCAATGCTCATTGTTGAAGTAGGCTGTTGCTCCAGCTCGCTCTAACCACGGCCATTCGTGGTTATGGGCCCCGGCCTTCGCCGGGGCGACAGCGGAATGTGTGGAAGCTTCTCGCTAAAACAAAATACAGCACGCGCGAAGCGTACCGCGCCTCACCAGCGCCGATAGCCCGGGGGCGCCTGCTGCACCGGGTAACCCTGCCCCTGATAGTAGGAGCCGCCGTAATACGGCTGGCCGCCGCCGCGCTGCCGCGGATTGGCCTGCGGTTGCGGCTGCGGGTTCCAGAAGAAGCCAAAACCTTCGCCGCCCCAGGTGCTGCCTTCCGCGACGTAGGTCGGCGTGGGCTTGCGCGTGATGAAGCCGCCCTGCGGCTGGTCGCTCAGCACGGTGACGAACTCGGTACGGTAGTTGGTTTCCTTGCTCAGCGGCTCGTCGGAGATCACGATCGAGGAGCGCGGCAGGGCGGTTGGCCCGATGCGGTCGAGCACTTCCTGCGGAATGGTGACGCGGTCGAGTGCGTTCCTGGCGTCGTCGCCGCCGTCGATCGTGACCGCGCTCCAGCGCAGGCCCGTATCGCTCTTGGCCATCGCCGTGAAGATGTGCGTGCCGATCTTCCGGCCGGGATCCTTGATCGTGACCGGCACCTCGATGGAGGTGTCGAACACCTCGCCGCCGCCATCCGGCGCCGGCTTGTGGGTGTTGCGCCGCACGTAGAGCTTGTTGGTCGCGCGGCTGATGTAGATCGAGACCGGCTCGACCGCGAGCTTGGCGTCCAATGCGGCGCGCGCGAGGTCGGCCTTCTTCTTGTCGGCCGCTTTCAAGGCGTCCTTGGCGGCCGCAGCGGCGGCGACCTTGGTGTCGGCCTTGGCCGTGTCGAGCTGCTTGGTGGCTTCCTCGGCCTTGGCCGCGGCCTTCTGCTTGCGTTCCTCGGCCTGCGTCTTCGCCTGGTCCGTCTTGGCGTTGGCGAGCACTTTCTCGATGAAGGCGAGTTCGGCGTCGGCGTTTTTCTTGGCCAGTTCCAGCTTGCGCAGCGATGCCGTGAGCGCGGCCGCCTCGCGCGCCGTCGTCGCGGCGAGCTTCTTGGCTTCGTCCGCCGCCTTGACGGCTTCGGCGGCTTCGCGAACCAGCGTCTCCGCGCGCGCCGGCGCCGCCGCAACGGCTTCCGCCTTCGGCATCAGCAGGACGGGATGGGAAATCTCGACCGGGGCCGCGTCGTTCGGCGAGATGATCACCCGCATGCCGATCCGCGTCTTGTCGAACAGCTTTTCCGCAAAGCCAAACGGCATGCGCACGCAGCCATGCGAGGCGGCATAGCCCGGCAGGGGCCCGCCATGCAGCGCGATGCCGTTCCAGGTGATGCGCTGCATGTTCGGCATCTCGGCGTCGTCATACATGGTCGAGCGGTGGTCCTTGTCCTTCTCGACGACGGCGAACACGCCGGCCGGCGTCTCGCGCCCCGTGGTGCCGGTCGATACCGGCGCGCGGTAGATCCAGCCGTCGGCGTCGTAGAGCGTGACATGCTGCGTCTTGATCGACACGATCGCCATGATCGGTTCGCCCGCCTCGCGCGGCGCCGTCGTTTCGGTTGGGCCGGCGGGCTTGCCCTGCCGCGCCGTGGCCCCGGAGGTCAGCGCCGTCAGCGTTGCGATGGCCGCTGCTGCCGCCAAGGCGGCTGGCCCCCAACGGCGCATCGCCACGGTGGGTTGCGCCGTCGTCCGTCGGTTTGCCATGCCACTCCCCGGGGATGAATGCCTGATCCGGCCTGGTTCGATGATCCGAGATTCGCGATTAGTATACGACACCTAACGCGGGTGGAAGCATCGCCCGCGCGGCCTCTTTGTCGCGGCACGGCGCGGCGGACCGCCCGGTTCGCATTTCCGCCATTTCCTCCCGGAATACCGCCGAGATTGTGGTGTTCCTCCCTCCGGGCGCAAGAATCCCGGGAGGACGCCATGCCGAGACCAGTTTTATTGACCGCCGCTTTCGCCCTTGTTGCCGCGCTTGCGACGCAGGCGATCGCGCAGCAGCCGCCGACGCCGACCGTGCGCATCCGCGGAACCATCGAGGCCGTCGACGGCCCCATGCTTGCGATCAAGTCGCGCGAGGGCGCCGACATGAAGGTGAAGATGACCGACAATGTGGCGGTGTTCGCCGTCGTGAAGACCGACCTGTCGGAGGTCAAGCAGGGTTCCTATATCGGCGTCACCGCGATGCCCGATCCCGACGGCACCCAGCGCGCCATTGCCGTGCACATCTTCCCGGAAAACCAGCGCGGCGCCGCCGAAGGGTTCCGGCCCTGGGACGCGCGGGCCAACAGCACCATGACCAATGCGACGGTCGCGGAAACCGTCAAGGGCACCGACGGCCAGAACATCCTGGTCAAGTACAAGGACGGCGAGAAGAAGGTCGTGGTGCCGCCGGGCACGCCGGTCGTCACCTTCGTCGCCTCGGACAAGAGTGAGATCAAGCCCGGCGCGAAGACCATCATCTTCAGCGCGAACAAGAAGGACGACGGCACGCTGGAAGCCGCCCGCGTCAATGTCGGCCGCGACGGGTTGACGCCGCCGATGTGAGGCCAGAACTACTCGCCGGTGATGCCAAGCGCGCGCACGAGTTCGCCGCGCGACTTGTAGTCGGCCTCGTACTGCCTGACGAAGTCATCAGGCGTTCCGCCGACGGCGATCATGCCCTGCTTGTCCAGCCATGATCGCATCGTGTCGGTGGCGAGTATCGCGTTCACGTCCTTGTTGAGGGCCGCGATCACCGCTGCCGGCGTCTGCTTCGGCAGCATGAAGCCGATGTAGCTGATGATCTTGTAGCCGGGGAAGGTTTCGCTGATCGCGGGCACGTTGGGCAGCAAGGGAAAGCGCTGCTCCGAGGTGACGCCGAGCAGCTTGATCTTTCCTGCGGTCGCCAGCGGCTCCAGCAAGGTCGGCGCGCCGAACACCAGCGGGATCTGTCCGCCGAGGAGGTCGTTCACCGACGCCGACGTTCCCTTGTAGGGTACGTTGAGCATGGTGAAGCCGCCGGCCTTCTGCAGCATCTCGCCGGCGAGGCGGTGCGGCGTGGAGCTGCCGGGATTGCCGAAGCTTAACTCCTGCGGCTTCTGCCTGCCGATCGCGACGAGCTCGGCGATCGAGTTTGCCGGCACATTGTTGGCGGCGGCCAGCAGCATCGGCGACCACGCGACATTGACGACCGGCTCCATCGCTTTCGCGAGGTCGAAACGGTTGCTGGAGGCCAGATGCGGATCGATGGTCAGCATCGCATCCGTCACCAGCAGGATCGTGTAGCCATCGGGCTCGGCGCGCGCTGCCGCTTGCGCCGCGATCATGCCATTGGCGCCGGTCTTGTTCTCGATGACCACGGATATCTTGTAGGTCTCGCCGAGCAGCTTGCCGATGTTCCGCGCCAGCGCGTCGGCCTGTCCGCCCGCGGAATAGCCGACCAGGATCGTGATCGATCGCGACGGCCAGGTTTGCGCGCTTGCGGGCGGCGCCGTCGCCATCAGTGCAAGGGCCGCAGTCGCGACAGCGAGAAAACGAATGCTCCATCGAACCGGCTGGCAGGAGATCATCGTCCGCTTCCTTCCCGTAGCTTGGATGGCGATTGGTCGCTCTTCTGGCCGGCACGGTACCGTAGCCTGCGCCACAATACACTGTGGTTATACGCCGTGCCTCCGCCGTGGCGGCACGGAGTGTTGCAGATTCAACACGACGGGCAAATCGCCCGACTCAGTGTCAAGCCCCGCGGTCGAAAATATTTCGCTTTACCGGAATTCTGATTTGCGGTAAGAAGCGGCCAGCCCGTGCCGCCATGAGGGGCGCTTCGCGGTCGTCACGAAACGTGGCGCGGGTTGCGATGGACGCTCGCGGCGTCAGGCTTGCTTCGGCGAGCCCGACGAAACGCCGAGAGCGTACGGCGAAATCGTGTGGTTCTGGCGCCGCGACCCTGGCGTCTATCCGGTCCGCCTGTGTGGACTCGGCAACGGGGGCAAGAAAGGCCGTTCCCCGGGGAGAGCGCGTATAAGCCGTAAAGCCATTGCGCGGGGAAGGTCGGGATGTCTCGGCTGTACCTGTAGTGGTTTGCCCGTGTGCTTCGGCACGCGGGATGCCCGTGTGCTCCGGCGCGCGGGATCTACGGGCGCAGTCGGCGCCCGGCCTTCCCTGCGCCCTCTGTTTCAGGAGGGCCAACGAATTTGCAAAGCTCAGGCGAGAATCGCGTCGTGAGAACGAGAGCGTGTGTTTCAACCGTCATTGCGAGGAGCGAAAGCGACGAAGCAATCCAGCTTTCTTCGCCATGGCAAGAAAGCTGGATTGGTTCGCTTCGCTCGCAATGACGCTGACTCTTACCTCTCCCCGCAAGAGCGGGGCGAGGGAGCGCACAGGCGCCTACGTCGCCAGCACGTGATCGTCGATCTCGGAAATCTTGTTCACGCCGCAAAGGCCCATCGTCACGGTGAGCTCCTTGCCGAGAATGTCGAGCGCCTTGGCCACGCCCTCCTGCCCGGCGGCACCGAGCCCGTACGCATAGGCGCGGCCGATCATGCAGGACTTGGCGCCGAGCGCGAGCGCGCGCATCACGTCCATGCCGGTGCGGATGCCGCCGTCGAACATGATCTCCATCTGCGAGCCGACGCTGTCGGCGATCTCCGGCAGCACTTCGATGGAGGACGGGGCGCCGTCGAGCTGGCGGCCGCCATGGTTGGAGACCACGATCGCCTGCGCGCCGGTCTTCGCCGCAAGCTCGGCGTCCTCGACGTCGAGGATGCCTTTCAGGATCAGCTTGCCCGGCCAGATGCTGCGGATCCAGTCGATGTCCTTCCAGTTCAGCGAGGTGTCGAACTGTGCATTGGTCCATTCCGCGAGCTTGGTGAGATTCTCGGTGCCTTTGACGTGGCCGACGATGTTGCCGAAGCTGCGGCGCTTGCCGCGCATCACGCCTGCGACCCAGGCCGGCTTGCTGGCGAAATCCAAGAGCTTCGACAGCGACCATTCCGGCGGCACGCTCATGCCGTTCTTGATGTCCTGGTGACGCTGGCCGATAACCTGCAGATCGACGGTGAGTACCAGTGCGCTGCACTTGGCCGCAATGGCGCGCTCGATCAGCTCCTTGATGAAGCCGCGGTCCTTCATGACATAGAGCTGGAACCAGAACGGCTTGTCGACGGCGGCAGCGATGTCCTCGATCGAGCAGATCGACATCGTGCTTTGCGTGAAGGGAATGCCGGCGGCCTGCGCGGCGCGGCAGGCGTAAATCTCGCCATCGCCATGCTGCATGCCCAGGAGGCCAACCGGCGCCAGGATCAGCGGCATTTTGGCGGGCTCGCCGAGGATGGTGGTGGAGAGGTCGCGCTTGGAGACGTCGACCAGGATGCGCTGGCGGAACTTGATCGCCTGCAAATCCTCCGAGTTGGCGCGCAGCGTGTCCTCGGTATAGGAGCCGCGATCGGCATAGTCGAAGAACGCTTTCGGCACCCGCTGCTTGTGCAGCAGGCGCAGGTCTTCGATGCAGGTGACATGCTTCATGGACATTCCCGGCCCTTCTTGTCTTGTCGGCTTTCGATGTCATCTAGCATGGTTGAGCCTTCCGCCAAATCCGGGCGGAACCGCAAGGCACGGGAGAAGAGCGATGACCCGACCAAAGCCGGACGATGCGGCCGAGAAGCGCCGGCTCGAGGACGCCCTGGAAGAAGGGCTGGAGGAGACGTTTCCGGCCTCCGACCCCGTCAATGTCACCCAGCCGCCGCCCTCGAAGGGCGACCACCACGTCAAACGGAAGGGCTGACAGGCGCCGCCACCGACTGCGGGTCGCCGATATCCAAAGCATTTCCAAGGGATTAGGACGCCATCCGGGGCTGGTTCCCCGGTAATGATTCATCATATTTTTTGAAGCCATTTTAGCGTCACAGAGATTATAACCCTGTGCACGCTATCATAGCGGGCATTCGAGGCCTCCCTGCCGGGTGGCGGGGCCCTCGGATCGCGTGGGGGTTACATGAGCCGCAAATATTTCGGTACCGACGGAATTCGGGGCCGCGCCAACGGACTGATCACGCCGGAGCTCGCGCTCAAGGTGGGGCAGGCGGCCGGCCTCGTGTTCCAGCGCGGCGAGCATCGCCATCGCGTCGTCATCGGCAAGGACACGCGGCTGTCCGGCTACATGATCGAATACGCCATGGTCGCGGGCTTCACCTCCGTCGGCATGGACGTGCTGCTGCTCGGCCCGATGCCGACGCCGGCGGTTGCGATGCTGACCAAGTCGATGCGCGCCGATCTCGGCGTCATGATCTCGGCCTCGCACAATCTGTTCGAGGACAACGGCATCAAGCTGTTCGGCCCGCAGGGCTTCAAGCTGTCCGACGACGTCGAGAAGCAGATCGAGCAACTGCTCGACGAGCCGATCGACCGCCGCCTTGCGCAGAGCGCCAGCCTCGGCCGCGCCCGCCGTATCGACGGCGTGCACGACCGCTACATCGAATTCGCCAAGCGCACGCTGCCGCGCGAGCTCTCGCTCGACGGGCTTCGCGTCGTGATCGATTGCGCCAATGGCGCCGCTTACAAGGTGGTGCCGGAAGCGCTGTGGGAATTGGGCGCCGACGTGGTGTCGATCGGCGTCGATCCCGATGGGTTCAACATCAACAAGGAATGCGGCTCGACCTCGCCGGAAACGCTGGCGCGCAAGGTGCGCGAGATGCGCGCCGATATCGGCATTGCGCTGGATGGCGATGCCGACCGCGTCATCCTGGTCGACGAGCGCGGCCACATCGTCGACGGCGACCAGTTGCTGGCGGTCATCGCGCAGAGCTGGAAGGAAGAGGGCCGGCTGTCGCGCAAGGGTATCGTCACGACCGTGATGAGCAATCTCGGTCTCGAGCGCTTCCTGCAGGGGCAGGGGCTCGAGATGGTGCGCACGCCGGTCGGCGACCGCTACGTGCTCGAGCAGATGTTGAAGGGCGGCTATAATCTCGGCGGCGAGCCGTCGGGCCACATCATTCTCTCCGACTACGCCACGACCGGCGACGGCTTCGTCGCCGCACTGCAGGTGCTCGCCGTGGTGCAGAAGCTGCGCCGCCCGGTGTCGGAAGTCTGCCACCGCTTCGATCCGCTGCCGCAGATCCTCAAGAACGTGCGCTACAAGAGCGGCAAGCCGCTCGACGATGCCGACGTCAAGTCGGCGATCGATGCCGGCGAAAAGCGCCTCAACGGCCACGGCCGGCTGCTGATCCGCCCCTCCGGCACCGAGCCTGTGATCCGCGTGATGGCCGAGGGCGACGACCGCATCATGGTCGAGGAAGTCGTCGACGAGATCGTGCACGCGCTCGGCCAGGCCGCCGCTTAACGCGCATTGCGGGCCGTTCCCTTCACCTCTCCCCGGCGGGGAGAGGTCGATTTGCGCCAGCAAATCGGGTGAGGGGGCACCGCTCAAATGGGGGACCGTAATCCCTCACCCGGATTGCATCTGGCGATACAATCCGACCTCTCCCAAGGGAGAGGTGAAGAACTGAACTCGTGGCGACGCGCATCGCAGCCATAATGTAATGGCGGTGGTCCGGTTCGCCCCGCCAGCGTAGGAGAGGGGAGTTATTCCCTCAAATCCCGCCAAGGAATTGCCCTTGAACAAGCCCGTCGATGTCTCCGAGGAAGCGCTGGTCACGCCGGTGCTGGTGCCGGAGCTGACGGCGAAAGCGGAGTCGCGCGCGAAGGTCGCGGGGCCGGCCTACATCGTGCTCGCCGGAATCTCGTTCTCGCACTTCCTCAACGACACCATGCAGTCGTTGATCGCCTCGGTCTATCCGATCCTGAAGGATAATTACGCGCTCGACTTCGCGCAGATCGGCCTGATCACGCTGGCGTTCCAGTTCACCGCGTCGCTGCTGCAGCCGGTGATCGGCTACTTCACCGACAAGAAGGCGCAGCCGTTCTCGCTCGCAATCGGCATGGGCTTCACCTTCTTCGGCCTGTTGCTGCTCGCGATCGCCGGCCAATACGTCACCATCCTGATTGCAGCGTCGCTGGTGGGACTCGGATCGGCCGTCTTTCATCCGGAGTCGGCGCGCATCGCGCGGCTGGCGTCCGGCGGGCGCTACGGCTTTGCACAATCGGTGTTCCAGCTCGGCGGCAGCTTCGGCACTTCGATGGGGCCGGTGCTGGCGGCGCTGATCGTGGTGCCGTTCGGCCAGCCCTCGATCGCCTGGTTCTCCATCATCGCGTTCGTCGCGATCGTCATCCTGGCGCGGATCGGCGTCTGGTACCGGCCGCAGATCGCCGGCAGGAAGGCGGTGAAGGTCGAACTGCATCCGGATCATCCGGATCCCCGCCGCGTCAGAATTGCGCTTGCGGTGCTGGTGGCGCTGCTGTTCTCGAAGCAGCTCTACGTCTCCAGCCTGTCGAGCTATTACATCTTCTATCTCATCGACAAGTTCGGTGTCTCGACGCAGGCCGCCCAGCTTTATCTCTTCATCTTCCTCGCCGCCAACGCCGTCGGCGCCTATTTCGGCGGCCCGCTCGGCGATCGCTTCGGCCGCAAATACATCATCTGGATCTCGATCCTCGGTGCGCTGCCCTTCACGCTGGCGCTGCCTTATGCCGGGCTTGCGGCCAGCGCCGTGCTGACCGTGTTCATCGGCCTGATCCTTTCCTCGGCGACGTCTTCGATCATCGTGCTCGCGCAGGAGCTGATGCCGCACCGGTTCGGCATGATCTCCGGTGTGTTCTTCGGCGTCGCCTTCGGCATCGGAGGGCTGGGTGCTGCGGTGCTCGGCAAGCTCGCCGACCACACCTCGATCGGCTTCGTCTATCATCTCTGCGCCTTCCTGCCGGCGCTCGGCCTGCTTGCCGTGTTTCTGCCGAGGATGCCGCAGCAGTTTCGCTGAAGAGATTGCGCGATCGTAAACGCGCATGGCCTTCGTCAATACATTGTTAGCAACTGTGACGGCTTCGCCGCATTCGGCCGCGGTGCCAATGCATCGCTCGCGATCAGGTTGAAACCCCGGCAGAAGACATCGTCAGAAAATATCAACCTTAATAATTAGGGTTAAGTGCCGCTTAAGCATTTGCTGGCATCGTCCCCAGCGTGAGTTTTTGAAGTGAGGCGTCCTGTCTGCCTCACCGGACAAAAGGACGAAGACAATGCGTAGCGTGAAGTTTCTCATTGCCGCCGGTGCGGCTACTCTGATGTCCTCCGCGGTGTTTGCCGCCGACATGCCGATTGCTCCCCCGCCGGCTTACGCGCCCCCGGTCGTTGAAGACTTCGGTGGCTGGTATCTGCGTGGCGATATCGGCTTCTCGAATCAGCGGGTCAGCCGCCTCAACAACGTGCTGGACTCCCAGGCCATCGCCTCGCACCAGAACCTGACCTTCAGCACTGCAGGCATCTTCGGCCTCGGCGCCGGTTATCGCTTCAACAACTGGTTCCGCGCCGACGTCACCGGTGAGTATCGCGGCAACTCGACGTTCTTCGGAACCGACAACCTGACCTATGTCGGCCCGGCCTTCGGCGCCGATACCTATCACGCCACGAAGTCGGAATGGGTCGTTCTCGGCAACGCCTATGTTGATCTCGGCACCTGGTGGTGCATGACGCCGTTCATCGGCGCCGGCGTCGGCGGTGCGCGGGTCCAGATCGCCAACTTCACCGACGTCAACACGCCCACCCTCGGCGTTGCCTACGGCGACACTGTCGCCAAGTGGAACTTGGCCTGGGCGCTGCACGCAGGTGTCGCCTACAAGGTCTCGCCGAACTTCACCGTCGAACTGGCTTACCGCTATCTCGACATGGGCGACGGCCTGACCGGCGACCTCCGCAGGTTCGACGGCGTCAACGCCATCGTCAATCCGACCACCTTCAAGAGCATCACCTCGCACGACCTGAAGATCGGCGTGCGCTGGGATCTGAACAACCCGCCGGTCTATCAGCCGCCGCTGATCCGCAAGGGTTAACCGCTCCTCACTTCTGTTAACGGCTGCCAGCGGCGCGGGATCTCTCCCGCGCCGTTTTGCTTTGCGCGCCGCGCATGGTCGCAGCGAAAGAGATCGCAGCAAAGCGCGCTCACGAAACGAATTATTAGGGTTAACAGGCGATGATCAGCCCGAAAGTTAAAGCGTTTCATGGAGCGTTGCGATGCGTAGGTTCGTGCTGGCGACGGCGATGGTCGGGATGGCGTTCGGCGCCGAGGCTGCCGACATGCCCGATCTGCCGATTCTTCGCGGGAGCATGATCAACATGCCGACGCGCACCTGGGACGGCTGGTATGTCGGCGGCCAGGCGAGCTATTCCGCGATGGACGCCAACTTCAGCAAGAGCATCGTCGGCCTCACCAACTTCATCTTCCGCGACAGCGTGCTGCAGCAGCCGACATCGGAATTCGGCTTGCTGCCGAAGACGACGACCCAGGGCACCGGCTTCGGCGGCTTCGTCGGCCGCAACTGGCAGTGGGACGACCTCGTGTTCGGCGTCGAGGCCAACTACAACTATTTCAGGACGCTCCACACGGCGACGACCGGGTTCAATTCGCTGCAGATCGTCAATCCGAACGGCCAGGTGCTTCCGCCCAATACGACCGTCACCTACACGGTGACGCTGACTGGCCAATCGGCCGTGACGCTCACGGACGCCATCCAGTTCCGCGCACGCACCGGCTGGGCGACCGGCAACTGGCTTCCCTACGTGTTCGGTGCGGCGGTGATCGGCCGCATGGATGTCTCCCGTTCCGTGACGAGCACGGTGACTCGGCGTGACGATGTAACGGATCCCATCACCGGCAACGTCACGACGGGGCCGACGCTCCCCGTTCCCGCGCAGTCGCAGACCCTCATTGAGCAGAAGGTCAATCAGTTTGTGGCCGGCTGGTCCGGCGGTCTCGGCCTCGAATACTGCATGTGGGGCGGTCTGTTCGCGCGCGCCGAGTGGGACTACACGAAATTCCTCTCCGTCAAGAACACGGTCGTGCAGGCCAACAATCTGCGCTTCGGCATCGGCTACAAATTCTGAGCGTCCCCCGGGCGCGGCCCGCGCCTTGACATGAAATCATGCGCCTGTTCGGATGCCGTCTCCATCTTGCGGAGGCGGGCATCTTGATGAAGATTTTCGGCGACACCAATTCCGGCAATTGCCTGAAGGTGAAGTGGGTCTGCGATCGCCTGCGATTGCCGTATCGCTGGATCGACATCGACACCATGAAGGGCGAGACCCGGACGCCGGAATTCCTCAAGCTCAACAGCGCTGGTCAGGTGCCGACGGTCGAACTCGACGACGGCCGCACGCTGGCGCAATCCAACGCCATCATCCGCTATCTCGCGCGCGGCAGCGATCTCATTCCCTCGGATGCCTACGCTGCCGCCAAGATGGACGAGTGGCTGTTCTGGGAGCAGTACAGCCACGAGCCCTATATCGCGGTCTGCCGCTTCCAGATGGTGTATCTGAAGAAGCCGGCCAGCGAGCTCGATCCGGAAAAGGTCAAGCGCGGCTATGCCGCGCTGACGCGGATGGAGCAGCATCTGGCGAAGATGCGCTTCCTGGCCGGCGAAGCCATCTCGCTCGCCGACGTATCGCTGCTTGCCTATACCCGCGTGGCGCATGAGGGCGGCTTCGATCTTGCCAATTATGGCGCCGTGCGGCGCTGGATCGGCGAGGCCGAGCAGGCGTTGGGCCTGCCGCCGCCTGCGAAGTGAGCGTGAGGTTGTGCCGCCGTCCTGACCGCTGGCTCCGGTGGTTCTGGGTACGCGATCCGGTTAACAACCGATAAACTAACGATGACTTTGTCATCTGCGCTGCAGCAACCTCGCCGCAATTGGCGCTTATCCCGCGCGGCTTGTTCAGCAGGCCTGAACAGCAGGGGGACATCCAGATGTCGCGCTATTCGATTCAAAAGAAGGGCGGCGAATATGTCGTCCTCGCCGACGACCAGAGCATCCTCACCTTCACCAGCCGTCGAAAGGCGGCGAAATTCGCTGCCGAGGCTTCGGAATTGCTCTCGGTGCAATCGGCTTTGCCGGCCGGGGAGGCGCGGGAGGGCGATCAATCGCCTGTGAAAGGCGCAAAGTTCCTTGACGATGAGGTGCGATTCCCTTAATGACCGCGGCGGGACACCTCCCCCCAACGGGAGGCTTACTATCTGGAAGGATAGATCATGACCGTGGCGAAGCCCGCTTCGCGGCCGAATGTGCCGCATTTTTCCTCCGGCCCCTGCGCCAAGCGCCCAGGCTGGAATCCCCAAAATCTCAAGGACGCTGCGCTCGGTCGTTCGCACCGTGCGAAGATCGGCAAGACCAAGCTCAAGCTTGCGATCGACCTGACGCGCGAAGTGCTGGAAGTGCCGGCCGACTACCGCATCGGCATCGTGCCGGCGTCCGACACCGGCGCGGTCGAAATGGCGCTGTGGTCGATGCTGGGCGCGCGCCCCGTCACCACGATCGCCTGGGAATCCTTCGGCGAAGGCTGGGTCAGCGACATCGTCAAGGAATTGAAGCTGAAGGACGTCACCAAGCTGCATGCCGGCTATGGCGATATCCCCGATCTCTCCAAGGTCGATCCGGCCAGCGACGTCGTCTTCACCTGGAACGGCACCACCTCGGGCGTGCGCGTGCCGAACGCCGACTGGATCAAGGCTGACCGGCAGGGCCTCACCATTTGCGACGCGACGTCGGCCGCGTTCGCGCAGCCGCTCGACTGGAAGAAGCTCGATGTCGTCACCTTCTCCTGGCAGAAGGCGCTCGGCGGCGAGGCTGCGCATGGCATGCTGGTGCTCTCGCCGCGCGCGGTGGAGCGTCTTGAGACCTACAAGCCGGCCTGGCCGCTGCCGAAGATTTTCCGCATGACCAAGGGCGGCAAGATCAACGAAGGCATCTTCGTCGGCGAAACCATCAACACGCCGTCGATGCTCTGCGTCGAGGATTATCTCGATGCGCTGAACTGGGCCAAATCCATCGGCGGCCTCAAGGCGCTGTTCGCGCGTGCCGACGCTAACACCAAGGTGCTGGCCGATTGGAAGGCGAAGACGCCCTGGATCGATTTCCTGGCCAAGGATCCCGCGATCCGCTCCAACACCTCGGTGTGCCTGAAGTTCACCGACCCCGCGATCACCTCGCTGTCGGAGGATGCGCAGGCCGACTTCTCCAAGAAGCTGGTTGCGCTGGTCGAGAAGGAAAACGCCGGCTTCGACTTCGCCTATTACCGCGATGCGCCGGCGGGCCTGCGCATCTGGTGCGGCGCCACCGTCGAGGCCAAGGACGTCGAGCTGCTGACGCAGTGGATCGACTGGGCCTTTGCCGAGACCAAGGC
>JAKFVP010000051.1 GCA_021732175.1 Bradyrhizobium sp. | reverse complement strand
GCCGCTTCGCCTCCGAGACATCCATGCCGCCGAATTTGGCCTTCCAATTGTAAAGCGTCGCTTCCGAGACACCGTGCTTGCGCGCCAAATCGGCCGTCTTGGCTCCGGCCTCATGCTCGCGCAGCACCCCAATAATCTGCTCTTCCGTAAACCTGGCTCGCTTCATCTGTCCGTCCTTCAGAAGGCCGGACTCTAACTTCAACTGGAGGAAATCGGCAGGGGCAGGTCACGTACGGAATAACGACGTTTGACTATTCTCAGTACGACACGACGCACTTGGTTTGGAATCACCCGCATGTGTCTCCTGAGAAAATGAGAGAACTGATGTTCTGGGCTAACGATCAGCTCTTCACAACGCGAAACTCAATGAGGACAGCCAGCAAGGTCCTCTATCAGTCTTTCCAAACGTGGAAGACACACGGTCTACGTAACTTCTCGGTCCCTGTATGGGCTGGGAACATCGAGACGCTCGGAGTGCCACTTCGGGAGTTGGCGAGATACGGAAGCCGGTCCAAGCTCACGTAGGAGGATGTGTCGCGATTCGCGCCAATGCGAGCAGCGGGAAGTAGTGACGGTACATGTTGAAACTCAACATGAAGCCGCGTGAAAGCTCTGTACCCTGCTGCAAGCGCTTGGCAAGTTCCTCGGCAGTCAAGTTGGTACGAGCACCGATCCCATAGCCCGGAAAGCCCGTCGCCGTATAATAATCTTCGTCCCACGTTCCATTGCCCTTCTGGGTTGAGCAGAGATGCTCGGCACCTTTCCGAATCGCCGCGTTGATTTCGGGGCTGGTATTCACAGACAGCAGGCACATGAGGCCCCATGCCGTTTGCGACGGGGTACTTGGTCCCCGTCCTCGAAGCTCAGGATCCATATAGGATGCGCAGGTTTCACCCCAACCTCCGTCGTCATTCTGCCTCGATAGGACCCAAGCAATAGCGCGCTGCACATAGGGCTGCGTCATGTCCTCGCCTATCGCTCTTAACGCCGGCAGAACAGCAGCGGTGCCGTAGATATGATTGACACCCCAGCGACCGAACCAGCTTCCGGCTTCTTCTTGCTCGCTTCGGATGTAGTCTAGAGCGCGACGAATAGCTGGGTGTTTCTTGTCATATCCGAGCGCCACAAAAGCTTCGATAACGTGGCCCGTGACGTCGACGCTTGGTGGATCAATTGCCTCGCCGAAATTGCAGAATGGTATTTTTGAGATAATTTCCTTGTCGTTGTCTTTGTCGAAGGCAGCCCAACCACCGTTGCGGCACTGCATGGCCAACGTCCACTCGACGCCCAATTCGATCGCGCGTTCAACTCTCTGCCGCAGTTCGCCGGTAGTAGATCGTAATTTTCCGAGCACAAGGAGAGCAACGGCAGTATCGTCAACATCGGGATAGTAATTGTTGGCGCGCTGGAAGGCCCACCCGCCGGGGCGCACGTTCTTAATCTTTACAGCCCAGTCTCCCGGAACGAGAACTTGCTGATTAAGCGTCCATTCCAGCGCCTTGCGAACTTCGGCCTTGTCTGAGGATACACCTGCCTCGTGGAGCGCAAGGATTGCTAGCAAAGTATCCCATACCGGAGATTCACTCGCCTGAATATGAGTGGCGCCATTTCGATCATAGCTCCAGTGTGTGCCCAGCGCGGCGATCGCCCTAGACACCACCGGGTGGTCCATGGTGTACCCCTCGTTAATCAGCGCGATCAATCCATATATCCAGGGCGGTTGGATACCTCCCCACGCGCCATCCGCATCTTGATGCCGGATCATCCATTCAAGGCAAAGCTTGATGGAATTCTCACGGAAGGGGATCAGCTTCAGTCTTTGCGCTTTGTGAAGGCCGCGATCAATCTTCAAGAAGAGCCATTCAAGCGAGAAGGTGCGTGCGCGCTTCGCCGGAATCGAAAAATCGAAATCCTCGTAGGGGCATGGAAAGAGCTCTTCGAGCTTGCTGCCGCTAGGGAGCGGCCAAACCGGCTTGCGCGATGCGACCACTGTTAGGGGTACCATGGTCGCACGAGCCCATTGAGCAAAGTTATAGATGTTGAATGGAAACCAGAGCGGCAACCTAATAATCTCTGGGGGCAAATTGGGTGTATATTCCCAAGGCCAAACGCCAACCATCGCTAGCCAGTACCGCGTGAATACGCGGAGGTTTCTTATAGCGTTGTGGTCCAGGATCCATGCGCGAGCGAGAACCAGCTCCCTGCAATTGGGATCGAACCCCTTGGCCCGCAGTGCTGCGTAAACCTCCACAGTCGAATTGATATCGCCATCCGGCGCGCCAGGGTATGTTCCCCAGGAGCCATCGGGCCGCTGTCGTTGCAGCAAAGCTCCAATGACATTTTTCTCAGAGGGTAACTCGAAGCCAAGAATATAGCTGGCCAGCAACCACTCAGCCTCGATGGTCGAATTTGCCTCGACCATACCGACCCAGAATCCAGACGAATCTTGAGTTTTCCAAAGCCAGCCGATGGCCGCCTGGATCGAGCGAGACAGTCGATCGGAGTGAGGTCGAGCGATCGTTGAGTTTTCTAAGTGATTGAGATTCATTGCGTTTTCTGAAGTGTGGTTGCGCGAGCTGTACACTTAGAGCATGAAGCGAGAGCTCTCAAGAGAGAAGCTTCATTGGCATCCAACCGCCGGATTGCCGCCGGCTGTGCTTGGGCCGGCGCGGCAAGTACGACATGCCGATGAGTTGGGGCGTGCTTTCGCCGCGTGCCCGTGTCGAGTACAACCATGTCGGGATCGGCGGCGCTACAGTTCGCCGTCTGGCTCATCCCGGCCGAGCTACGCGGTCACGCTTTGTCTGAATCGGTCAGATGCCGCTTTGGTCGGCTTTGTCATCGATGCTCGCTTTGAGCAGGGTCTCTTTCTCGCATTCGACTACCAGACGATACGCGGCGTACACTACGCACGATCGCACGTGTCCTGTTCAGGCGGGGGGCTGCACTGACGGTCGATCTTAATTTGTCGTTCGTGAAAAACTCTAGATCGATGACGGAAGTGCGTGGCATGTGGTCGCGACCGTGAACGATACCGAATCAAACGGAGTCCTGCGAGGAATTTACGGAATTGTCGTCGAAACCTTGCAAATTGGGGACCGCAATGCCAGCAATTCCTTGATTCTGCTCAAGTGCTCAGGAGTTTTTCGCGGGGTTAGACCGGGGACGGCAAGCGAGCTACCATAAAAATGGTTGCGGCGACAGGCGTTAAATCTCCACAGTCAACAAGTGTCGCGTTCGGTCAAAACCTGCCCGGGCATGACGAAAGAAAGAGGGCGACATGCAGGGCCTGATGCAGGGAAAACGCGGTCTGATCATGGGCATCGCCAATGATCATTCCATCGCATGGGGCATTGCCCAGGCGCTCGCTGCGCAGGGCGCCACAATGGCCTTCACCTACCAGGGCGATGCGCTTGGCAAGCGCGTCAAGCCGCTCGCGGAGCAGCTCAAGGTCGATACCGTGCTGCCGTGCGACGTCGAGGACATCGCCAGTGTCGATGCCGTATTCGAAGCGCTGCGCGCCAAATGGGGCGGCCTCGATTTTCTCGTCCATGCGATCGGGTTCTCCGACAAGAACGAGCTGAAGGGCCGCTACGCCGACACCACGCGCGCGAATTTTTCCCGCACCATGGTGATCTCCTGCTTCTCCTTCACCGAGCTTGCCAAGCGTGCGGCCGACCTGATGCCGGAAACCGGCGGCAGCATGATCACGCTTACCTTCGGCGGTTCGGAGCGAGCGATGCCGAACTACAACGTGATGGGCGTCGCCAAGGCCGCGCTGGAAGCGTCCGTGCGCTATCTCGCCGTCGATTTCGGGCCGCGCAACATCCGCGTCAACGCGCTCTCCGCAGGCCCCATCCGCACGCTCGCCGGCTCCGGCATCGGCGATGCCCGCGCCATGTTCGCCTTCCAGCAGAAGAATTCGCCGCTCGGCCGCGGCGTGACGCTGGAAGAGCTCGGCGGCTCCGCGCTGTATCTGCTGTCCGATCTCTCCGGCGGCGTGACCGGCGAAACGCATTACGTCGATTGCGGCTACAACATCATCTCGATGCCCCGCCCCGAGACGCTGAAGGGCGAATAGGGATCATCCCGCCGCGAGTTTTTCCGCGCGCTGGAACGCCGGGCGCGCGATGCAGCGCGCGACATAGGCCTCGAACGATGGCCGCGACGGGATCATCTTGAACAGCCGCACGCCGAAGTTCAGACCCGAGCCGATCACGATGTCGGCGGCGGAGAAATTCTCGCCCAGTATCCACGGGCCCTTCTGCAGGGCGCCGTCGAGCACGTCGATGACGCGCTGCGCATCGCCCCAGCCGGCGGCCACCGGGTTCATCTCGATCTTGGTGGCGAGCTGTACGATCGCGGGCTCAATGCAGCTCGGGCCGAAGAACAGCCAGTAGAGATATTTCGCCCGCGCGGGATCGCCGACAACAGGCGCAAGCTTTGCTTCGGGATAACGTTCGGCGACATAGGCGCAGATCGCGGCAGCCTCCGCCATCGTGGCCTCGCCATCCGCCAGCGCCGGCACCTTGCCCATCGGATTGATCGCGAGATATTCCGGCGTCCGCTGGGCGCCGGTCGAAATATCGGTCAGCACGCGCTCGTAGGGCTGTCCGGTTTCTTCCATCAGCCAGAGGGCGCTGAACGAGCGCGATCGCGGCGACCAGTAGAGTTTCATCATCGGATCGTTCCCTCTTTCTTCCAGCGGTAATACTTCATCATGTAGCCGGTTGCGCTGGCGACTTCCTCTTTCTCGTACACAAAACCTTCACGCTCGTACCAGCGCCAGGCCTTTCCGTTTTCGCGCACGCAACGCAGCCAGATTTCGTCAGGCAATTGTTGCCGCGTGAAGGCAAGCAGCTGCCGGCCGATGCCCTTGCCCTGATATTCCGGCGCGACGAACAACTGGTCGAGATATTTGTCCGGCAAATGCAACGCCAGCATCGCGGCGAACGTTCCGTCGTCGTCGGCGACGTAGAGGCTCCAGCCATACTCGATCTCGTGGCGGACACGCGCGCGCAGGTTGGCGAGCAGAAAATTGCTGGCCTCCGCGAGGCCGGTCGAGACCCAGCTCTCCATCCAGACGCGGCCGACCTCGTCATATTCATGCGGCTCGGCGGGGCGGATGATGGGGGAGTGCATGCTCGGATTTGTCGGCCAAGGCGGACCGCGATGCAAGCATCAAGCTGATGTTGCAATCACTGGCGGTTGTTGGCAGTAGCGGCCTTCCTGGGTTTGCCGCGCGTCTTGCCGGCGGACAGGCAGACTACGTCGGAAATCTGCGTCAGTTGCCGCGCCAGCGGGCTGGTCTTGCGCCAGACCATGCCGATGGTGCGCGACGGTTGCGGGTTCTTGAAGCGGGCGACCGACACGGCGGCCGAGCGCGTCTCCACCGACACCGCCATTTCCGGAATCAAGGTGACGCCGACGCCGGCGCTGACCATCTGCACCAGCGTGGAGAGCGAGTTCGCATCGAGCAACTCGCGCGGCGAGGAGTGCATCTTGCAGAACGAGAGGGCCTGGTCGCGGAAGCAATGGCCTTCTTCCAGCAGCAGCAGCCGCATCTCGCGCAGCATTTCGCGGCTCGGCACCGGCGTTGCCTCGTCCTTGAGCGGTCGCACCAGCAAGAAATTCTCGCTGAACAGCGCAACCTCGGTCAGCGACGGTTCCGACACCGGCAGCGCCAGGATCGCGGTGTCGAGGCGGCCTTCGGACAGTTCCTGGATCAGTTTTGGCGTCAGCGCCTCTCGTACCTGGATATCGAGTTCGGGATGCATCCGCGTGAGGTCGCCGATGACGCGCGGCAGCAGGTAGGGTGCGATGGTCGGGATCATGCCGATGCGCAGCCGCCCGGCAAAACGGTCGCGCGAGGCGCGTGCGAAATCGCCGAGCTCGTCGACGGAGCGCAATATATCCCGCACACGTTCGATCATCTCCTCGCCGAGCCTGGTGAGCGCCACCTGGCGTGCATTGCGTTCAAGCAATTGGCCGCCGAGCGCCTCCTCCATCTCCTTGATCTGCATGGAAAGTGCCGGCTGCGAGATCGAGCAGGCATCCGCAGCGCGTCCAAAGTGGCCGTGCCGGGCCAGCGCATCGAAATACCGGAGCTGTCGCAGCGACAAATTTATCATCAGATAATCTTATTGCATCGATCATTAAAATCAACTTCCCCTGATGGAAGGCGACGCTTAGATTGCTTCCAATCCGATCAAGGATTGCGACCCCCCGGGAGAAAAATCATGGATGACAGAACAAAATGCCCGTTCACGGGCACGCGCGGACATTCGAACCGCGAATGGTGGCCGGATGCGCTGGATATTTCGGTGCTTCACCGCAACTCCACTTTGTCCGACCCGATGGACGCAGCCTACGACTACGCCAAGGAATTCAAGTCGCTCGATCTCAAGGCTTTGATGCGCGACCTGCGCGCGCTGCAGACGGATTCGCAGCCCTGGTGGCCGGCCGACTTCGGTCATTACGGCGGCTTGTTCATTCGCCTCGCCTGGCATGCAGCGGGCACTTACCGCATCACCGACGGCCGCGGTGGCGCCGGCACCGGACAGCAGCGCTTCGCGCCGCTGAATTCGTGGCCGGATAACGCCAACCTCGACAAGGCGCGCCGCCTGCTGTGGCCGATCAAGCAGAAATACGGCCGCAAGATCTCGTGGGCCGACCTGATGGTGCTGGTCGGCAACGTGGCGCTGGAATCGATGGGCTTCAAGACGTTCGGTTTTGCGGGCGGCCGCACCGACGTCTGGGAGCCGGAAGAACTCTATTGGGGTCCCGAAGGCTCGTGGCTCGGCGATGAGCGCTACAGCGGCGAGCGTCAGCTTGCCGAGCCGCTCGGTGCGGTGCAGATGGGCCTGATCTACGTCAATCCGGCTGGACCGAATGGCAATCCCGATCCGATCGCGGCCGCCAAGGACATCCGCGAGACCTTCTTCCGCATGGCGATGAACGACGAAGAGACCGTCGCGCTGATTGCCGGCGGTCACACCTTCGGCAAGGCCCATGGTGCCGGCGATCCCTCGCTGGTCGGCCCGGAGCCGGAGGCAGGCGCGCTGGAGGATCAAGGCCTCGGCTGGAAGAGCAAGCATGGCACCGGCCTCGGCGCCGACGCGATCACCGGCGGGCCGGAAGTCACCTGGACGCAGACGCCGACCAAGTGGAGCAACCACTTCTTCAAGAACCTGTTCGAGAACGAATGGGAGCTCACCAAGAGCCCGGCCGGCGTGCCGCAGTGGAAGGCGAAGAACGCCGTAGCCGACATTCCGGATGCGTTCGATCCGTCGAAGAAGCATGTGCCGACCATGCTGACCACCGACCTGTCGCTGCGCTTCGATCCCGCCTATGAGAAGATATCGCGGCGCTTCTACGAGAATCCGGCTCAGTTTGCCGATGCCTTCGCGCGAGCCTGGTTCAAGCTCACTCACCGCGACATGGGCCCGATCCACCGTTATCTCGGCCCGCTGGTGCCGAAGGAGACGCTGATCTGGCAGGATCCGATCCCGAAGCTCAATCACAAGCTGATCGATGCCAAGGACATCGCCGCGCTGAAGGGCAAGATCCTCGCCAGCGGCCTGTCGGTGTCGCAGCTCGTCTCGACCGCCTGGGCGTCGGCTTCGACCTTCCGCGGCTCGGACAAGCGCGGCGGCGCCAATGGCGCGCGTATCCGCCTGGCTCCGCAGAAGGATTGGGAGGTCAACAACCCTGCCGAGCTCGCCAAGGTGCTGGGCAAGCTGGAGGCGATCCAGGCCGCGTTCAACGGCAAGTCGCCCAAGGGCGGCAAGAAGGTCTCGCTCGCCGACCTGATCGTGCTGGGCGGTGCCGCCGCGATCGAGAAGGCCGCTAATGCTGCCGGCGTCAATGTGAAGGTGCCGTTCACGCCGGGCCGCATGGATGCGTCGCAGGAGCAGACCGACGTCGACTCCTTCGCGCCGCTCGAGCCGCGTGCCGATGGCTTCCGCAACTACATCAACGGCAAGCGGCATCAGTTCATGCAGCCCGAGGAGGCCCTGGTCGATCGCGCGCAGCTGTTGCGGCTGACGGGTCCGGAAATGACGGTTCTCGTTGGCGGCCTGCGCGTGCTCGGCGCCAATGCCGGCGGATCGAAGGCCGGTGTATTTACCAAGAAGAGCGGTGCCCTGACCAACGACTTCTTCGTCAACCTGCTCGACATGGGCACGGTCTGGCACTCGACCGGGGAAAATTCCTACGAGGGCCGTGATCGCAAGACCGATGCGGTCAAGTGGACCGCCTCCCGCATCGACCTGATCTTCGGTTCGCACTCGCAGCTCCGCGCCTTCGCGGAAGTCTATGGCTGCAAGGATTCGAAGGAGAAGTTCGCCAGGGATTTCGTGGCGGCGTGGGCCAAGGTGATGGACCTCGACCGCTACGACGTCAAGCGCTGACGAAATCGAACCGACAAGAAAGCCGGGTGCGGGATCGTCCGCGCCCGGCTTTTTCTTACCTCGCCCCGCTTGCGGGGAGAGGTCGGATTGCATGAAATGCAATCCGGGTGAGGGGGATTCTCCACGAGTCCCGATGTTGAGGCAGCCCCTTGTCCCAACCCTCTCCCCGCAAGAGCGGGGCGAGGGAGTCCAGCACCGTCGCCGTGAGATTAGACGCCGAGCGTGCCGGCCTTGGCGGCGGCGTAGCGCTCGCCGATCACCTTCCAGTTCACCGTATTCCACCAAGCCTTGAGATAATCGGCGCGGCGGTTCTGGTAGTTGAGATAGTAGGCGTGCTCCCACACGTCGTTGCCGAGCAGCACACGCTTGCCGTCCATCATCGGATTGTCCTGATTGGGGCGCGTCTCGATCGCGAGCTTGCCGTCCTTGTCGACGGTGACGAACACCCAGCCCGAGCCGAACACGCGTCCGCCGGCGGCGTTGAAATCGGTCTGGAACTTCTCGAGGCCGCCGAGGTCGCGATCGATCGCGGCGAGCACGTCGCCTTCGGCCTTGCCGCCGTTCGGGCCCATGATCTGCCAGAACATGGTGTGGTTGGCGTGGCCGCCCATGCTGTTGCGTACGCCGGTGCGGATCGCCTCCGGTACGCTGTTGAGATTGGCGAGCACTTCCGGAACCGGCTTGTCCGCGATCTGCGGATTGTCCTTGGCGAAATTGTTCAGGCTGGTGATGAAGGCCTGGTGATGCCGGTCGTGATGGATCTCCATCGTCCTGGCATCGATATGCGGCTCCAGCGCATTGACGGGATAGGCGAGCGGATCGAGCTTGAACGGGCCAGTGGGGGCCATCGCGCCTTGCGCGAAGACAATGCGCGGGGCGGCGGCAGCGGCGGCGATGCCGGTGGCGGCGAGCAGGAGATGACGCCGGGACAGGGAATTCATGGGAGTCTCCATTGGACGGGGGATAGGCGGGGGCCTTGTGTGATCGTCGCGCTGGTGCGGCAATAGCTACGATCCGCCAGTCGGCGGGGTTTCGATCCCAGCTGCGACCGAATGGCTCATGTAAAGGCGCTTCGTTACGCAAACAAAAAGGGCGGCCCGAAAGCCGCCCTTGTCGCATTCAATTTGTCGCGAGCGCTTACTCGCCGGCGGCTTCGCGCGGCGCGGGCTGCTCGGACTTGCCGCTCTTCTCGAGATCCTCGCCGGTAGCCTGATCGACCGCCTTCATCGACAGGCGGGTCTTGCCGCGATCGTCGAAGCCGAGCAGCTTGACCTTGACCTTGTCGCCTTCCTTGACGACGTCGGAAGTCTTCTGCACGCGGTTGGACGCGAGCTGGCTGATGTGGACGAGGCCGTCCTTGGCGCCGAAGAAGTTCACGAACGCGCCGAACTCCATCACCTTGACCACGGTGCCCTCGTAGATCTGGCCGACTTCCGGATCGGAAGCGATCGACTTGATCCACTTGATCGCGGCCTTCATCGCCTCGCCGTCGTTGGAGGCGACCTTCACGGTGCCGTCGTCCTCGATGTTGATCTTGGCGCCGGTCTTCTCGACGATCTCGCGGATCACCTTGCCGCCGGTGCCGATCACTTCGCGGATCTTGTCGGTGGCGATCTTGAAGGTCTCGATGCGCGGCGCGTACTCGCCGAGCTCGGCGCGGGCCGAGGTCAACGCCTTGGACATTTCGCCGAGGATGTGCACGCGGCCTTCCCTGGCCTGGCCAAGCGCGACGCGCATGATCTCTTCGGTGATGCCTTCGATCTTGATGTCCATCTGCAGCGAGGTGATGCCGGACTCAGTGCCGGCCACCTTGAAGTCCATGTCGCCGAGATGATCCTCGTCGCCGAGGATGTCGGACAGCACCGCAAAGCGCTTGTCCTCGAGGATGAGGCCCATCGCGATACCCGCGGTCGGCCGCTTCAGCGGCACGCCGGCATCCATCAGCGACAGCGATGCGCCGCAGACCGACGCCATCGAGGACGAGCCGTTGGACTCCGTGATCTCCGACACCACGCGGATGGTGTAGGGGAACTCGTGGTGCGGCGGCAGCACGGGACGGATGGCACGCCACGCGAGCTTGCCATGTCCGGTCTCGCGCCGCTTGGTGCCGCCGAGGCGGCCGGTCTCGCCGACCGAGTAGGGCGGGAAGTTGTAGTGCAGCAGGAACGTCTCTTTGTACGTTCCCGACAGCGCGTCGATGTACTGCTCGTCCTCGCCGGTGCCGAGCGTGGCGACGACCAGCGCCTGGGTCTCGCCGCGGGTGAACAGCGCCGAACCGTGGGCGCGCGGCAACACGCCGACTTCGGAGACGATGTTGCGCACCGTCTTGACGTCGCGGCCGTCGATGCGCTTGCCGGTGTCGAGGATGTTCCAGCGGACGATCTTGGCTTCCAGTTCCTTGAACACGCCGGCGACGCGGAGCTTGTCGTATTTCGGCTCCTGGCCTTCCGGGAAGTAGTGCGCCATCACCTTTTCCTTGGCCTTGCCGACTGCGGCGTAGCGGTCCTGCTTGACGGGAATGGCGTAAGCGGCGCGCAGGTCCTGCTCGATCAGGCCGAGCATTTCCTTCTCGATCGCGGAGTTGTCGATCACAGTGACTTCGCGCGGCTCCTTGGCGGCCTTCTCCGCGAGCTCGATGATCGCCTTGATCACCGGCTGGAAGTGGCGATGGCCGAACATCACGGCGCCGAGCATGACTTCTTCGTTCAGTTCCTTGGCTTCCGATTCCACCATCAGCACGGCGTCGGCGGTGCCGGCCACCACGAGGTCGAGCTGGGTGTCGACCATCTCGTCGAGCGTCGGGTTGAGGATGAACTCGTCATTGGCGAAGCCGACGCGGGCAGCACCGATCGGGCCCTTGAAGGGCGCGCCGGAAAGCGTCAGCGCGGCCGATGCCGCCACCAGCGCCACGATATCCGGATCGTTCTCCATGTCGTGCGACAGCACGGTGACGATCACCTGGGTCTCGTTGCGCCAGCCGTCGACGAACAGCGGACGGATCGGGCGGTCGATCAGGCGGGAGACCAGGGTCTCCTTTTCGGTCGGCCGTCCCTCGCGCTTGAAGTAGCCGCCGGGAATGCGGCCAGCTGCGTAGGTCTTCTCCTGGTAGTCGACGGTGAGCGGCAGGAAGTCGACGCCTTCGCGCGGCGTCTTCGCCGCCACGACGGTGGCGAGCACGACGGTCTCGCCATAGGTCGCGACCACGGCGCCATCGGCCTGCCGGGCCACTTTTCCGGTCTCAAGCTTGAGGGGACGTCCACCCCAGTCGATTTCCACGGAATGCTTATTGAACATATCGGTCTTCTTTCATGGGTTCACGAAAGGCGCTCGGCCCAAAAACAAAAAGACCATGCGCAAGATGGCGAGACGCTGATCGAATATGCCGATCAGCATCCGGCGATCCTGCCATGGTCTTGATGTTTCGGATGGCGTCCATCCTCTCGTCAGTCTCGGGCATCTTGCCCTGTCCAGCGGCCGGATTGCTGCTGGACGTTACTTTGCGCATGACCCGCCATTCACGCGGGGATCATGGCCTTGTGCATGATCGTCTTTCGGGAATCGAAAGCCGGATCTTCCGGAAGATCATGCGAAAACGCGCGCCAGCGGCGCGCGTCGTGACGTGCTCAGCGACGGATGTTGTGCTTTTCGAGCAGCGCCTTGTAACGCGCCTCGTCCTTGTTCTTCAGATAGTTGAGAAGAGAACGGCGCGTCGACACGAGCTTCAAAAGGCCACGGCGGGAATGGTTGTCCTTCACGTGGGTCTTGAAATGGTCGGTGAGGGCATTGATGCGTTCCGAGAGGATCGCAACCTGCACCTCGGGAGAGCCGGTATCGCCGGCCTTGGTGGCATTGGACTTGATGACTTCCGCTTTGCGTTGCGCGGTAATCGACATCGTCAATTTCTTTCATCGTTGCGGCCGGAGCTGGCAACCAGTCCGGTCAGGTTGAACACGCGCTTGGGGATGAGTTCGCCATTGCCAAGTTCGGCAAGCGCCAAAAGCTGGCCTGCCACCGTGACATAGACTGTGCCGCTACTATTGGGCGCATCCCGTCCGCGCAACAAAACGGCCTGGCCCCGGTGGAGCCTTGCCGCATCCGCCCGTGTGACGGCCAGTGCCGGGATGTCGTCCAGCGCGGTCTCAACGGGCAGTAGCGCGTCGGCGAGGCTACCCTCGCCGGACGCGGCTCTATTACACAAAGCCTCCAATTCTTCCAGCGGAATCATGTCCGATTCGGTAAACGGCCCTACCAGGGTACGGCGCAGCGCGCAGATATGGCCGAAACAGCCGAGAATCCGGCCGATATCGCGGGCCAGCGCCCGGACATAGGTGCCCTTGCCGCACTCGGCCTCAAACACCGATCGGTCACTATCTAATTGTTCTACAAGGGATAAATGGTGAATCTCGACCGGACGGGGCGCCAACTCGACGGTCTCGCCGTCGCGGGCCAGATCATAGGCCCGCTCGCCCTGCACCTTGATGGCCGAATATTGCGGCGGGACCTGCTCGATCAGGCCGGTGAACCGGGGCAGCAGCGCCGAAATCGCTTCCGCCGTCGGGCGGGCATCGCTGGTCCTGACCACGCGGCCCTCGGTGTCGTCGGTGTCGCGTTCCTCGCCCCAGCAGACAGTGAAGCGGTAGCGCTTGCGGCCGTCCATCACGAAGGGGACGGTCTTGGTGGCCTCTCCAAGCGCGATCGGCAGGCCGCCGGAGGCGAGCGGATCGAGCGTGCCGGCGTGGCCCGCGCGCTTGGCATTGAACAGGCGCTTCACGACGGCGACGGCCTGGGTCGAGGTCATGCCGATCGGCTTGTCGAGCACCACCCAGCCATGGACGTCGCGGCGGTCGCGCTTGGCCTGCTGCGGCTGCTTGTTCGCGCGCGGATCGTTGTTGGTACGGCGCGGCTCGCTCCGCGCATCCTGGAAAATATTTTCGTTCGCGTCGCGCGCTTCCGCGTCGCGCGCGTTGTTCGCCGTGGTCACGGTCATTCTTCTTCGCCCTTTTCCGGTGCGAGGTCTCTTTGCACCGCAGGTGTTCGCAGTAATTTCTCGATCCGTTCCGCTTCGTCGAATCGTTCGTCGGCGCGGAATCGAATGTCAGGTGCAAATTTCAGGTTAACGCGGTGCGCGATCTCGCCGCGCAGGAACTTCTTGTTGCGCTCGAGTGCGGCGAGCACGATCTCGGTGTCGCGTCCGCCGAGCGGCATCACATAGATGGTCGCAAGCTTTAGGTCGGGCGACATCCGCACCTCGGGTACGGTGATGATGTGGCCCTCGAGGTCGGCATCGTGCACGCTGCCGTGGCTGAGAATGTCGGCAATCGCATGCCGCACCGTCTCGCCGACGCGCAACTGCCGCTGCGAGCCGCCGGGAGCGACGCTTTTCTTCTGGTGGTGACGAGGCATGATGGTCTCTTGAAAAAAAGCCGTCATGGCCGGGCTTGTCCCGGCCATCCACGTCTTTCGCTAGGCTGAATTTCTTAGGCGTGGATGCCCGGAACAAGTCCGGGCATGACGCCAACTATTTCAATGGTCTCCTGACGAAGCCGTAAGGTTCAGACTTACAGACTGCGCTGGATGGTTTCTACGCGGTAGCACTCGATCACGTCGCCTTGCCGCATGTCGTGGTAGTTCTCGAACGCCATGCCGCACTCTTGCCCGGACTGTACTTCCTTCACTTCGTCCTTGAAGCGCTTCAGCGTCGACAGCTTGCCTTCGTGCACCACGACGTTGTCGCGAATGAGGCGGACATTGGCGCCGCGCTCGACGGTACCGTCGGTGACACGGCAGCCCGCGACCTTGCCGACCTTGGAAATGTTGAAGATTTCCAGGATCTGCGCGTTGCCGAGCATGGTCTCGCGCAGCGTCGGCGCGAGCAGGCCCGACATCGCCTTTTTGATGTCGTCCACCAGATCGTAGATGATGTTGTAGTAGCGGATCTCGATGCCGTTGCGCTTGGCGGCAGCCGCCGCTTCCTTGTTGGCGCGCACGGAAAAGCCGATGATCGCGGCGTTGAAGCCTTCGGCCAGCGTCACGTCGGACTCGGAGATGCCGCCGACACCGGCATGCAGGATGCGGGCGGCGACTTCGTCGGTGCCGAGTTTCTCCAGCGAGCCGAGAATGGCTTCCAGCGAGCCCTGCACGTCGGCCTTGACGATCAGCGGGAATTCCTTGCGGCCCGCGGTCTTGAGCTGCGACATCATCTGCTCGAGCGAACCGCGCATGCCCGAGATCGAGGCGGCAGCATTCTCGCGCTTCTGGTGCGCGCGGTAGCTGGTGACC
>JAKFVP010000325.1 GCA_021732175.1 Bradyrhizobium sp. | reverse complement strand
TGACGAGGAGGCCATTTCCAGCACACTTAAACCCGTCAGTCGTGTTCGCCTCCGAACCTGATCACGATCACTGGAATCCGTGATCACCATCGCCTGGAACACCTGATCACCATCCCTGGAATGCGCACCATCATCAGACATTCCGCGAGGGCCTACTTAGCCATATCCACGCAAGGGACGTGCTGACTGCGCAAGTTATTGGTTGCCCTTTGGTCCGAGCGGGAGGATCCTCTCGCTATAAGCACGATGGAGAGCAGCATGAGCAAGGCAGGTCTCGACAATCGCCACCGCAACCACGATGGCGAAATCAGCCATAAGCACGGAAATACTCTCATTGGCACGTTGCGTAAAATTTACGGGCAGAGCTTCGCCGCCGGCTATCCCGCAACCGAGAAGCTGAGCGAGGTTTTGCTTCGGCTTAACGAAACATCGCTGAGCCAGCTTCGCCGCGATTATGAGACCGGCCACCTCGCACACAAAATCACAAGGTCTTCGAAGTAAGGGCCGGCCGTTGCCGGATTTCCGCTCTGGATCATTAGCGGGAGGTGGCAAATTTCCCTTCTAAGGGCCAACATGTGACATTGCGGATTGAAATGAAGAAGACCGCCAACTGAGGCGATCTCTCCCGAATAATCACAACAATCGGCTGTGTTCACCAACCGTGATGGCGGTCCCGGCCCCATCCATAATGATGACCTCGGCCACCACGACGGCCCCAGCTTGAATGGCCGCGGCCGTGACCGTGGCCGCCCCTTACCTGCATGACGGAGCTGTCGGTATCGGTA
Source organism: Bradyrhizobium sp. (assembly GCA_021732175.1). GTDB lineage: Bacteria > Pseudomonadota > Alphaproteobacteria > Rhizobiales > Xanthobacteraceae > Bradyrhizobium. The sequence goes on along the minus strand of JAKFVP010000325.1, from coordinate 13,906 downwards.
AGTGTGTTGGGATTTGCGACCGGCATTGCCGACGCAGACAGGGTTGGAGCGAGCGCAAAAGTGCAGGCGGTCAATCCGATTAACAAAAGTCGTTGCATGTTTCCTCCTTAGAATTGCGTTGTGCGTAAGGAGAGAATGTTCCCAACTCCACAGAGTTCCATTTTGAATTCAGACCTCCTGGTCCAGACCGATGTCCGCTTTTGCTCCAACAGCAGACATTGGCGGCCAAACCCGTCAGTCCGCTTTGGCTTGTCAATAAATGGGAACGCTGAGCCTTCCATGCCGTTGACAACTATCCGTTAGCGAGGAGGAACTATTCCATGAAGAAAATGGTGCTCGTGACGGCAGCGCTGCTCGTTGCATCGCCGTCGTTTGCTCAGAACACAATGACGCCGTCATCCGGCGCATCAAAATATGCGCCCGGTCAAGCGGCTAAGACCTCTACGAAAAGTGCATCCGAGCTCGCACCCGGTCACCAGAGGAACAACCCGGCTGTTCCCGGTCATTCAGAAAGTGCGCCAGGCCAGCGGATGAACAACCCGACCACCACTGGGTCGAACATGCGAAAGTAACTTCAGAACCCCGGCTCAGCCGGGGTTCTTTTATGGACCCGCCTCAGTTGTCGGCGGCGTCTCTTACTCATAACCGTCCCGGTCTGCGAGGCCTGCAAATGGTCCTTAGGTCGGCAATGCCGCTTGGGTCGGTTGCAGACATGCCAGCCGAAAAGGAGGTCCGCCTCGCCCCCAAACGCGGACATCAGCTACGACGCGCCGGAGATGTCCGGCACGATCTCGGTTAGGCCGCCAGCGCGGTCGGCTCCCGGTAGCGTTCGCCCCTCGCCGTCATTACCCATGCCATCCTGGCGAGCTTGTTGGCGAGCGCGATGGCGGCGACCTTGGTGGGTCGCCGCGCCAGCAATCCTGTAAGCCAAGGCCGGTGGCCGATGCCATGGATCCTGGCATAGCGGATCACGGCGAGGGCGCCGGCAGTGAACAGACTGCGCAAATAGCGATCACCCTGTTTGCTGATGCTGCCTAGCCTATCCTTGCCCCCGCTGGAGTTCTGCTTCGGCACCAACTCGACCCAGGCCGAGAAGTCCCTTCCTGATCGGAAGGCTCTGGGGTCTGCGATGCTCGCTACCAGCGCTGTCGCCAGCGCCGGCCCAACGCCCGGGATCGCATCCAGCCGTTTACTCGTCGCGTTCGATCGATGCCAGGCAATGATACGTCGGTCGAACTCCAGGATCTGGGCCTTCCGCGCTCGCAGCTGAACACCGAGAGCAGCCAGACACGCGCGGGCGACCTCGGGGAGCCGGTCGTCGGCTGTATCGGCAGCGATCTCCAGCAGCTGCTCGACGCCCCGGCGCCCGACAGGGGCAACAATACCGAACTCGGCAAGATAGGCCCGGATCGAGTTGATGACCGCTGTCTGCTGGCGGATGAACAGATGGCGCGCCCGGTGGAGCATTAGACAGCTCTGCTGCTCGACTGTCTTGGGCAGCACAAACCGCATATTGGGTCTCGTGACCGCCTCGCAAATCGCCTCCGCGTCGGTGGTGTCGTTCTTCTGCCGTTTGACGTAGGGCTTCACATAGGCCGGTGGCATCAATCGCACCGTATGCCCCAACACCTGCAGCTCGCGGGACCAATGATGGGACGATGCGCAAGCTTCAATCCCAACCAGGCAGAGCGGCAGCTTCTGGAAAAATGCCAGGACGTGCCGGCGCTTCAACTGACGGCGTATGACCACCTGGCCGGCTGCATCAACGCCATGCACTTGAAAGACCGACTTCGCGATATCCAGACCAATTGTCGAAATTGACTGCATAGCTTGCTCCTCCGAACCGTGGGAGCCTCAAACGGCGCCCACTCCTTGGCACTCTCGTGCCGGTGGAGGAGCCGTCCACAGCATCAGGAGCAGACGCAATCGAGCTTTGTGCTCCCAGCCGTCACTTCGCCCGCTTGAATACCAGCTCAAGGATCAAACCGCCTGATCCACCTGGATTCGTCAATCGCAATTCGTCGGCCGTAACCGACGTGACGATCCGGCTCTGATCCGAAGCAACCATGTTCGGAAACGTACTCGTTACTACAGTCGGGTGAACCGTCTTAGTACTTTCGTCGATGGTGTAAGTCCCAGTGTAAGCGATCACTCCAGTGGCGACAGCTTTGGCCTCTTCTGGGGTGGGCTTCAGCCGGTCGCCTGACGCGATTTTGGGCAGATCAACCGGCACTGTGATGAAGTGGAAATGCCCATCCGCAGTATAAGTCACTGCTCCCTGCAATTGTGGGCGCGGCACACTGCTGCCATCAGCCCGCTTGGCAGTGCTGGACACGTAAATCCACGTGCCAACGAGTTGATCCTTGAGCGACTTTCCCTGTGCCGCACCGCTGTTCGGCAACACCGGAGTCAAGATCAATGCAACCGCGCAAAGGCCAAGTACAAAACGCCTGTTCATGACGAAGCCCCTAATTTGCCGATGTCGATCAATTAACGCTACAGGTCGTTGACCGCGGCGCAACGGAAAAGCGCTGATTGTTTCCACATTGTGGACGTTGCCAAGGAAAAGTGTCACCGTCTCGGCGACTTGCCGGCAGACATTGTGCTGCAAGCCCGGCTGGAGGCGTCTCATGGTAGCTCGGGGCAATGATGGAACGACTGGATCGGACACTGCATCTGTGGATCTGCCGGGCGGAACGCAGAGCATTCAGAGAGCACTGGCGGTGTTGCGCATTCTGGCGACTGCCCGCGAATCCGGCCTAGGACTTTCCGAGGTTTCTATGCATGCGGGGCTTACGCGCCCGACGACGCATCGCATACTGGGCGTCCTGGTTGCGGAAGGCATCGTTGAGCAGCGACAGCGCTCTCGACGGTATGTCATTGGCGAGCAGATACCGCTGCTGGCACTGTCGCGCCGAACACGCGATCCGCTGCTCGATATCGTCAGTCCTCATCTGCGAGCTGCCGTTGGTGAATTCGGCGACACCGGCTTTTTCACGCGCCGTGTGGGACTTGAGACCGTCTGCGTGGCAAGGGAGCTAGGAACCTACCCCATACAGGCGCTCGTTTGGGATGTTGGCGAGCGCCGCCCCCTTGGTGTCTCCAATGCCGGAATTGCGATCCTATCAGGCATGCAGACCGACGCGGCGCGCGACGTACTCGCCAAGAACCGATCGCGCTTATCGCGGTATGGCGTCTCAACCGAAGCGATCTTGCGGGAGGTGGCGATGGCGAGAGCGAAAGGCTTTGCAGCGCGCGCAAGCTCCCTTATCCCGGGGGCAAGTCCCGTGTCCGTGACGATCCGATCTCCCTGTGGCGCCGCTCAGGGCGCTTTGACCATAACCCCGATACCGCGCCGGCTGTCGCCCAAGCGCACCGACGAGATCGTAGCCCGGCTTTGCATGCAGGCCCAAGCGATTGAATATGAACTCCGCAAAGCGGCGGCCCCGCGGCCACCGCGCAGCTCTTTAGAGAAGGGGAGCCCGTAAGGCGCTTGCCGAACCTCTACTCTGTTCTGTCAACACGATTAAACCTAAAACCACCCCCTATGACCGACCCATCAAAGCATAGCGGGCCGTTTCGGGGTTAGGCCCAATGTCCGCTTTGGTCATTCGCGACAGTTTAGGTTTGTACCCGTCACTCCGGTTCACCCTCAACTCCGGACATGTCGCGGCACCGCAATATCTGACGCGATGGGCCAGAACCGGACTTACACAGCCCGCTCCAGGCGTTCGTCGATCTTTTCACGCAAGAGGGCAAAATCAATCGGCTTGGGCAATAATCCGGCTGCGCCAAGCTCTGCTGCTTTCCTCTTTGTCGTTTCGTCCCCATAGGCAGTAATCATGATAACGGGCACCATTGGTCGTTCCGCCTTCACCTTGGGAAGCATTTCAAGACCAGTCATGCCCGGCATGTTGATGTCTGAAAGGATCAGGATCAGTGACGGATCAGGGATCGTCTTCACCTTCTCCAGCGCAGCTGGCGCTGACAGCGCAAACTCCAGGAGGAAGCGTCCGGAGCGCAGATCGCGCCGGAAGTGCTGCTTGAACATCTCTTCAACGTCGGGTTCGTCATCGACCACCATAATGTATGTGCTCAATTTGCGCTCCGTTGATTGCTTTGCGCGCCTGTTGCTCGGGGCAGTGTGACGATAAATTCGGTGTATTCGCCCGGTTTCGTATCCACGCGGATGCTGCCACCATGTTGTTTCACAATGATGTCGTGGGTCATGGATAAGCCAAGCCCCGTTCCTTCCCCTGCGGGCTTCGTGGTGAAGAACGGGATGAATATCTTTTCCTTCACCTCGGGCGGAATGCCAGCACCGTTGTCACGGATGCGTATCTCCACGGAATCCCCAAGATTTCTGGTTTCTGCGGAAAGAGTGGGCTCAATTCCCGCGTCACCCTTCTCACGTTTGGACGCGGCGTAGAAGCCGTTCGAGATCAGGTTCAACAATGCTCGAGTTACCTCCTGCGGGTATAGCTCGACCGAACCGGCCGTCAGGTCAAATTTCCGTTGCAGAGTGATGTTGAAACCGGGCTTCTCGGCCCGAGCGCCATGATAGGCTAAGTTGAGGCTTTCCTCCACGAGACCGTTGATGTCTGCAGCTCGCAGCTCGCCTGACCCTTCGCGAGAGTGCAGCAGCATATTCTTGACGATGGAGTCTGCGCGCTTGCCGTGTTGGACGACCTTCTCCAAATTACCTTTCAAGAGTTCACGAATTTCATCCAGCTCCTTTTGCCTGCTAACTTCATCGAGTGCAGGATTTTCAAAAATCTCGGTCATCTCATCGACGAGTTCGGCAGATAGCTGCGAGAAGTTGTTAACGAAATTGAGCGGGTTTTTAATCTCGTGCGCGATACCGGCGGTGAGCTGGCCGAGGGAGGCGAGCTTCTCGGTTTGGATCAGCCGGTCCTGCGCCGTGCGGAGATCGTCGAGGGACCGTGACAGCTCTTCGGTACGGTCGCGCAACTCATTGAGCAAACGCGCGTTCTCAATAGCGATGACGGCCTGATTGGCAAAGTTTGACACGAGCTCGATCTGTTTCTTCGTGAAGGGTTTTACTTCCTGTCGATAAATCGTAATCGTTCCTACCAGTTGATCGTCCCTGAGCATGGGAACAATGGCGATAGTTCGGGCTCCCCCGAGATCGGCCAAGGCGCGGACGTGGGGATTGCCCTCGACATAGGGCGGCTCGTTTCTGACGTCCGCGATAAAAACGGGCTGGCGGGTCGTCTGCACCAGATTCAATCCGCTCTCGGGGTGCGGACGAATGACCTTGTATAGCTGGGTGTCAGCATATGCCTTCGGCGCATTATAAAGGGCGACTGTACGGAACCCGTTCTCTTGACACAGAGTCATCGTCCCAAATTCCGCGCCACAAATCGTGGTCGCATTCTCCAGCATCTTGTTGAACACCGGCTCTAGCTCGCCTTGCGACGATGAGATTACCTGCAGAACTTCTGACGTCGCGGTTTGCTGCTGTAGCGATTCCTCCAAATCGCGCGTCTTGGCTTGCACTTGATCAAAGAGATTCACGTTAGATATTGCGATCACGGCCTGATCGGCAAACGTCTGCAGGAGCGAAATCTGCTTTTCGTTGAAAGGGTCTACGTCGGTACGACGTAATACAAGCGCGCCAATACTTATACCTTCCCGCATCAGGGGAATTCCGAGGACTGTTCGACCTCCGTCACGAACTGACATTTCCGCAGCGGTTGGAAATTCAGCCGCCGCTGCCGTCACGTCCGAGACGTGAACGGATCTGCGATCCGCGATTGCACGGCCGGATACGGTACCGCGATCATTCGGCCATCTCTTTCGATTCAGCGGCACGCGACCGTAATGACCACCGACGAGCAGCTCCTCTCCCTCTTTCAGTACTAGGACGGCATCGTAAGCTTCACAGAGTTCGCAGGCGCTCTTGACGATGGCGTTCAGAACCGGCTGGATGTCCGTCGGCGAGGAAGCGATCACGCTGAGGATGTTGGCGCTGCCGGTCTGGTAAGTGAGAGCCTCGGACAGATCCCGCGTCTTGGCCTGTACCTCATCGAACAAGCGGGCATTCTCGATAGCAATCACGGCCTGGTCGGCAAACGTCTGCACCAGGTCGATTTCTCGCTTCGAAAACTCTCCCACTCGCTTGCGTGCGAGCGCAAATATGCCGACACTTCGTGCCTCACGCAACAGGGGAACAAATAGGATCGACTTGAAACCAACGATCTCGCCAAACCTTTTGATCTGTCCAATCTCAGTCTCGTTGGCAACGTCGGCAACATTAAGAACCGTTCCAGCCTGAAACGTCCGACCCATATAGGTCGAGCTATCGATTGGCAGTGGCGTTCGCCGCAGGAAATCTTTCTGAGCAGCGTCGGCATGAGCCAAACCTCGCGCAACGAGAACATCACCTTCGCGGATGTAAAGTCCACCGACCTCCGCCTTGCATAATTCAGACGCCGAAACGGCCAGAGTATTCATAACCGAGTCGAGGTCGAAAGCCGAACGGCTTATCACCTTGAGCACATCGGCGGTCGCGGTCTGTTGCTGCAGCGATTCCTGGAGATCGTCGGTTCGCTCGCGCAATTCGCGCAGCAGCCGAGTGTTCTCGATGGCAATCACCGCCTGCTTCGTGAAATTCTCGACTAAGGCGATCTGCTTGTCGGTGAAAGGGCGGACTTCCTGGCGGAATATCGTGATCGTTCCGATCAGCTTGTCGTCCTTCAGCATCGGCACATTAAGGATCGTCCGGGCGCCAGCAATATCGACTATCGCAACAACGTTGGGAACGCCCTCAAGATAGGCAGGGTTCGTTTTCAAATCGAGCTCGTGCACGAACCGGTGCGTGCGGGCGACTTTGGCCATCGGCGTATCCGGATGCGGCCGGATCGGCGTCTGCTGTCGGAAAGCGGCGAACGCTGGTGGAGTATTGTGCTGAGCAGCGTTGATGAATTGCTCGCCGTTCCACAGATTCATGGTGCCGAAGTGAGCCCCGCAGACGCGGCAGGCATTGTCGAGCATCTTCTGGAACACCGGATCGAGGTCGCCGGGCGACGAGCTGATGATCTCCAATACTTCCGAGGTCGCGGTCTGCTGCTCCAGCGCCTCTTTGGTCTCGTTGAACAGCCGCACATTCTGGATCGCGATCACGGCCTGGTCGGCAAAAGTCTGCAGTAGTTGCACGTGATGAGCGGCAAACGCGCCCGGCTCCTTGCGGGTGACGCTGATCGCTCCAACGACCCCGCTATCATCCTTGAGGGGTACGAGAAGCCTGCTCCGATAGCCTCGCGCTCGCGCAATATCTCTCAATACCGAGTGAGCGGTCTCCGTGTCAGCTGCTTCAGCGATCTCGCCGCGGCGCAGCTTTTCGTAATGCGGATTGCCAGCAATCGGAAGCGGGAATGACGACTGGAGCACCGCGTCGGACTCTTTGCTAACGGGTGTGAACGCAGCCAGCTCAACCATATCGCCAACTATGCGAAGCACCGTAGTCCCATGCGCACCGACAAGCTTGTTGGCGCTTTCCCCGATTGCTTCGAACACCGGCTGCACGTCATCGGGCGAAGAGGCTATCACCTTGAGGATGTCGGCCGTCGCGGTCTGCCGCTCCAGAGCTTCCTGCGTTTCGTTGAACAGCCGCGCGTTGTCGATCGCGATGGCCGCCTGCGCCGCAAAACTCTGCAACAGCCCGATCATCTCGGGGGAGAACAGCCGAACCTCGCGGCGATAAATCGTGAACGACCCGAGCATGACGTCGTCGCGGCGGATCGGCACCGCGAGGTAAGTGCGGGCGCCGGCGATGTCGACGAGGGCGCGACGGACGGGATGACCGCTCCGATACGCTTCGTCGTCGGCGGCGTCGGGGATGTGGACATAGCTCTCGCCACGCACGAGGCGACCCACGCCAGTCCCGGGACCCAAATGGATTGGATCCTTGTACATGTCGGCAAATCCTGGCGGTTCGCCCAGCATGGCGACGACCTGGTGCATGTCGTCCCCGTTGTAGAGGGAAAGCACACCGAAGCCTGCCCCGCAAAGCCGCGTTGCCTTTTCGAGGACGGCGTCGAACACCGGCCTCAGATCGCCGGGCGAACTGTTTATCACTTCCAGGATTTGCGCCACCGCGGTCTGACGCGCCAGCGATTCCTGGGTCTCATTAAACAGCCGCGCGTTCTCGATGGCGATCACGGCCTGATCGGCAAATGTCTTGAGCAGTTGGACGAGATGACCGTCAAAGTGCCCCGGCTGTACTCGAGTCACCGTAATAAGACCAATAGGCTGTCCGTCGCGCATCAATGGGACTGCGAGCGAGCTACGCCATCCGCGCTGCCGCGCCAGTTGCAGCATAGAAGGCTGCGTGGAGAAATCGACTGGCGCATCAACGATCTCATATGTTTTACCCTGTGAAATTGCAGCCGCCCAATTCAACTCCGATGCCGGTGCGGGAAATGCCGCCTGCAGCACCGCATCGGCCGCAGGACTAACACGCGTAAAAGCCATCAAATGGGCGACGTCGTCGACCAGGCGGTACACCGCAGCTGACAACCCATTGACTAGCTTGTTCGAACGCTCGGCGATAGCTTGGAACACTGGCTGAACATCGTTGGGCGAGCTCGCAATCACCTTGAGGATGTCGGCGGTCGCCGTCTGCCGCTCTAACGCCTCCTGCGTCTCGTTGAACAAACGCGCGTTTTCGATCGCGATCACCGCCTGATCGGCGAAGGTCTGCAACAGCTCGATCTGTCTACTGGTGAAGGGTTGAACTTCAGTGCGGCGAATGGTGATCGCGCCAATGGCCTCACTGTCACGCATCAGAGGAACTGCGAAAAGCGAACGATGGCCGGTTTGCTGTGCAAAGACTTGCGCCCTTGGAAACTCTGCTCCCTCGGACAACAAATCATGGATGTGTACCGGCACCCGATCCAGCACGCATCGCCCGCTGATCCAATCTCGTGAAATCGGCCATTTGTCGACGACCGGGATTTCGCCACAGTGGGCCGCAATGCGGAGAAACTTGTCTTCCCGTAGCAGTAGAACGGCATCATAGGCGTCGCACAAGCGACACGCCGTCTCCGTCAACTTATTCAGTACTTTTTGCAAATCGAACGCCGAGCGGCTGATGGCCCTGAGCACATTTGCGGTCGCCGCTTGCTGCTCTTGAGCTTGCTCAAGCGCTATACTCTGTCGCTCTAGTTGGCGTCGGAGAGCGGCAACAGAGAGTTCCTTGTTGCGAGTGCTGGACGAGGCTGTTCCGCGCTTTGTCTGGGCCGATTTGCGGCCCTTTAGCAAACTTTTCCCCCCGGCTTTCGCCTTGCCTGCCTTGTTGCCGGTCTTTGACGCGCGCGCCATTTCCGCCCCTGGCTCAAGAGCCGGCATCTTACCTGTCTGGGGTATCGTAGCGAAAGAGGTTGGAGACGCCTAAATCCGCGATAGGCGGGCTGCGAAATGGCCGCTTTGGGTCACAAGCAGAAGTCCTCCTCTGCCAGATCCACGTCCGCTCCGCCTCCGAAAGCCGACGTTCGCAGTTTTAAGTTCTGACGTCTAAGTATTCGCCCCTTCAGAAGTTCTGCTGAATTTTAAGATTAGGCTGAAGCTGCACCGCACAAGCCCCACCAGCCGCCTGGATGAGGGGACTGATGTTGACGGTTGCCCTGCGTCTCAGCATTATCCCTTTCATTAAATCATTGGTTGCGTTGGGATGTATTATGAACGAACAGTTTCGAAGAGAGCATGCAAAGACAGTACGCAGATCGCCGAGAAAGCCGACCCAATTACCAGGAGAAGACTGCTCGACCCGGCCAGCCGATACGATGGCGAAGCCAACCACCGCGAGCGAGCCACGGCCGATCGCGCTCGATCAAGCATAAGGCCTGCGCCATGGTAGTGCCGATTGCTGTGTTTTTCGGCTGTCCTGGGTGCTCGGCAGTCTACCAGGCACTGCAGCACACCTCGCAAAACTCTGAGACAGACTCATTCTCCTGTCGCAATTGTGGGGCTGTGGTCCACTCTTGGCGCGAACGAACGTCGTACGGCGACTGGCGGCTATTCGAGCCTGAGTCGGGACGAGTGGCTGGACGCAAGCACAAAGAGTTAGCCGGCTCAGCTGACAGTTCAGGTTCGCATCGTACGGAGCAACGACCGCGCCGAAAATTGCCGTCGACCCGGTCCAGTAGATGAACCCCGCGTCGACAATCCCGATTTTGAGAGCACCGCGAAGTCCCCCGAACGGACATGCCAGATCGAACTCAGTTCGGTTATCCATCACTACTTCTTTGGCGTGCTCAACCGCACGCCTGCCCCGCCGCCGTTCTCGTGAATGAACTTGACGCCAGCGGAAACCAACGCTCTTTGGATAGCGCTGATCGCGTCAATTGATACTTTACGTCGCGATTTTTCGAAATCAACAACGGTAGATAGCCCCAGGCCGGCCCTCTCAGCAAGCTCGGGCTGTGTCATGTTCAACAGCGCGCGCGCGCCACGCGACTGAGCCGCTGTTATCACATCAACATTTTTTGTTGACATAGTCTCCGCTCCGGTTTATCAACATAAAATGTTGATAAGGAATAACCGGATTATGGTTGGAGGGGTTCATGACGGCAAGAGAGCTTAAAGTAAGGCGAAACCGCAGATTCTTCATCGGCGGCTCAGATGCTCGCATTATCATGGGGGACGATCAGCAACGGCTAATCCGGTTGTGGCAAGAAAAGCGAGGGCAAATTGAGCCGGAAGACCTCAGCAATGAGCTCATTGTTCAACTCGGTAGCATCACCGAAGATCTGAACCGCACCTGGTACGAGCGCAGCTCCGGCAATTCAGTAGAGGACGTTCAGAAGCATGTTCGCCATCCCGTTCACAAATGGATGGGCGCGACCCTGGACGGCCGTATACGTGAGACCGGTGCTGTCTTCGAAGCCAAGTTCATGCTGCCTTGGAATTTTACGGAAGAAGCAGCAGCCGAAAAACATATGGCTCAGCTGCAGCACAATATGTGGGTACTTGCGGCTCGCTCAGCTGTACTCTCGATTATCACGGGCGGCGGCAAATGGGTTGAGATAGAGGTATATGCCGATCCCTTGTACCAACATCTTCTCCTGACTGCGGAGAAGAAGTTTTGGCGCTGTGTGCAAACAGGTGAGCTTCCATTGCTGTTTGGTGTTGAGGCCCCTCGCCCCCGTGTGGAAGCGATCAAGGTCGTCGATATGAGCTCTTCCAACAGCTGGGCTGACCTCGCCTCGACCTTCTCGAAAACCCGTCTAGCCCACGCGGAACATGAGTTCGCCAAAACCGAGCTCAAGAAGCTCGTTCCCGGCGACGCCAAGGAAGCGTTTGGACACGGCTTGAGGGCAAAGCGGTCCAAGTCCGGTGCGCTTAGTTTCGAATGCCTGCCGGCGGAGGGCATCCATGCATAACTCGAGTGAGCAAATTGGTGCCCTCGCGGCCGCGCTGGCACGCGCGCAAGCCGAGCTGACCAACCCCGAAAAAACGCTGACCGCCACGATCAGCTCTCCGTTCCCCCGCGAAGAGAAGCGCACTTTTAGATATGCGTCCCTTGCCAGCGGCTTGGACATTGTCCGCAAGACTCTAAGCCAGCAGGAGATCGCCACGATACAAACAACACGCCTAGAGCCAGCGACGGGACAAGTCCATCTCACCACACTTCTCGCCCATTCATCTGGACAATGGATCTCCTCGGATTGGCCGGTTTGCAGCAGCAAAGATATCGATGCACCGCATCGAACAGGCGCCGCGTTAACTTACGCGCGCCGCTACGCACTATTTGCTTTGGTCGGAATCACGGGCGAGGACGATGTAGATGCGCCGGAAACAACCGCAAGCTCCAAACCTGCCGAACCTCCGGCTGCGCCAAGTGCCAACATCAAACCCGGCAAGCGCATTCTTAATCGGCCTGAAGTCCTTGTCCCTGCGTCCTCTGCCGAGTTGCGGGAGCAACTCCTGAGCGAACTGAACGCAGCAGCCGGCGAAGAAGGTTTGTCAATGTGGGCCAAGTCCAGCATCCCGCTAAAAAACAAGCTCGTCGAGACTGACGCCCTCCTTGTGGAGACAGCTTTCCAAGCGCGACTTGATGCTGTTTTGGACGCCGCGAGCGAGGGGCCAAGGATATCCGGGTCCACGGAAGGGCTCAGCCCCAATTCGTCCGTCATCGCGGTTTCTTCGGAGGAATTCGTACCTCAATCCCAAGTTGGGCTGGCGATTCCTAAGGAAGGACGCAAGCGCAGCAAGGTGCATCGCTTCTTTGTAAGCCAGCAGCCATGCCTAATTTGTCGGCAAACTCCCTGCGATGCCCATCACCTCAAGTTTGCGCAACCCCGCGCACTTGGTCGCAAGGTCAGCGACGAATTCACCGTTCCGCTATGCCGCACCCACCATCAGGATCTGCACCGGAAAGGCGACGAACGAGCCTGGTGGGCCAACCTGCAGATTGCGCCGCTGCCGGTGGCGGAAAAGCTTTGGAAGACTAGTCTGGCCAATCGCACAGGGCCAACTCCCGGCCCAACGGCCCCCTCTTCCCAACCCCCAGAGTAAGGCAAACGACTATCGTCGGCCTACGAAGATTGGACCCCGAACTACGAGCAAGTGATCGCCGCGGAATCAGCCCGGTCAGAACCGAACAGGGCTGTTAGGCGCACCATTGGTGGTATCTTAATACTGTTATCCCAAAATGGTGGATGGCGATACGCCACAGAAACACGGCCAGAACGCTTGGATTTTGTGCGAAAATAGCTGGGTAGGCGGCACAATCGTGGCAAGAATGCATCAGAGGTTAGAAAAGCGCCGGTATCCCCGCCGTAGTCGTGGATCGGAACTCGCCTAGCTGCAAGTATCGATTATTCCTTGCGTAAGCCCGCATAGTTAGCCGGGTTGGGGGCAATATGTTTAAGCGCATTTTCGTGGCTGGCGGTTTGATTTTGGCGAATTGCGGCGGCACTTCGGCTGAACCGTTCTCCATCAACGACGCTTTGAAGCAGGCCGTTCAGACCAACCCGGGCGTGGGTGAAGCCTCGGCCAATCGGCGCGCCACTCAAAGCGAACTTCGTCAGACCCAAAGCACGCTGCTGCCGCAGGTTCGGGTGGAAGCCAGTTATGGTCCGGAGAAATTCGACCAGTCGCGTTCATTTATAAGCCCGTCAGTGACGGCGCCCGTTGTGGGCGCTGGCCCGTGGCGCAATGGCAGTCAGGAATCGGTCGTTATTCGCCAGCTGCTATTTGATGGCTTCGCATCGATCAACGACATTTGGCGCCAGACCGCTCGTGTGAATGCCGCAGCCCACCGGGTGCGCGAACGCACCGAGTTGATTGCGCTGGACGCAGCGGAAGCTTATGTCGACGTTGTCCGGTATCTGCGGCTTATCACCCTTGCCGAACAGAACGTCGCCAACCATGAGAAGATCTTCTCCAATGTGAATTCCCGCTTTTCGGGCGGTCGCGCCGGAGAAGGCGATCTCGAGCAGGCGCGCGAGCGCGTCGAGAACGCCCGCGCAACACTTGCTGAGTTCCGCCGCAGTCTTGATGAATCGCGTGCGAAGTACCGTAAGGTTGTCGGGCTCGAGCCGGCGAACCTTCGTTTCCCCGGCCCGCTGGGCGGAATGCCGAGTTCGCGAGACGAATCTTTGGCGATCGCCGTTAAGTTCAATCCGACGATTTTGGCCGCCCAGGCTGACGCAGACGCCGCCAAGCATGCCTTCCGGGTGACGGATGGCGCGTTCGTCCCCCCCGCGGGTCGGTCAAAATCCCCCGGGTATGGTCACTTGAAACTCCCCCACCCGATAATCGCGGTCAGCGCCGCTGAACAGCGGTAGCCGATCAGGCAGGACGTTTATTTTCGGTCCCTTTAACCAGCAAGGGGCCGGGGAGTTGAACGTCTTGAAGCCACACCTGCAAAGCACGGTAT
>JAKFVP010000430.1 GCA_021732175.1 Bradyrhizobium sp. | reverse complement strand
TTACGAAGCCGACGAAGAAACGCTGAAGCGGCTCGAGGGCGACGGGCGGGTGCTCTACCGCTACTGCTCGCCCGAGGGCGTGGTGGATGCGGAATCCAACATCAACGGTGCGGCGAACTCCATCGCAGGGATCGTCAGCGCGCGCGGCAATGTGCTCGGCATGATGCCGCATCCGGAAAACCACGTCGAAGACATCATGGGCTGCACCGACGGCCGCGGCCTGTTCGCCGGCCTCGTGGCGCATCTGGAGAAGGCGGCGTGATTTTCCGCGCCGCACGGCTGTTTGCAGCCGTTGCAGCGTTCGCTGCTGCCACATCCGCTCACGCGCAGAACTATCCCAATCGTCCCATCACCCTGGTCGTGCCATTCGCGGCCGGCGGCACCTCTGACGTCATCGCGCGCACGGTCGCCGAGCAGATGACGGTGGCGCTAGGCCAGCCCGTGGTGATCGAGAATGTCGGCGGCGCCGGCGGCTCGATTGCGCTCTCGCGCGTCGCGCGCGCGGATGCGGACGGCTACACCATCGCGATCGGCAATGCCGGCACCAATGCCGCTGCGTATACGATCTATCCCAAGCTGACGTTCACGCCGGACTCCTTCGCGCCCATCGCCATGGTGGCGAAGACTTTTGGCATCATCGCGCTGCGCAAGGATTTCCCGGCGAAAAACCTGCAGGAATTCATCGACTACGCGAAGAAGAATCCCGCCAAGGTCAATCTCGGCCACGCCGGCATCGGCTCCTCGAATTTCCTGATCTGCAAGGTCTTTGCTCACGCCGCCGCCGTCGACGTGACGCTGGTCGGCTATCGCGGCGCGGCGCCCGCGCTGACCGACGCCATCGGCGGCCAGATCGACGGTGTCTGCGATGCCGCGGCATCCGTCGCGCAACCCGTCAACGAAAAGCTGGTGAAGGGCCTTGTCGTCGGCGCCAATGAGCGGCTTGCCTCGCTGCCGGAATTGCCGACCTCCGCGGAAGCGGGCCTTCCCGAGTTCGAGGCGCAGGGTTGGAACGGCCTGTTCGCGCCGAAGGGCACGCCGGCCGATATCATCGCCAGGCTCAACGCTGCTGCGAAAACCGCCGTTGAGAGCGAACCGGTGAAGAAGCGCTTTGCCGATCTGTCGACGGTTGCGCCATCGGCCAGCGAACATACGCCCGAGGTGCTGCAGCAGCTCGTCACGCGCGACCTCGAGAAGTTCAAGAAGCTGCTGGCGGACTCCAAAGAGCCGAAGTAGCTAACCGCGCAGCCGCTGCATGACGCGCCGAAGCGCGCCCGCGGGCACCGTCATCGCGGCGACGCCGGCCATCACGAGCACCAGCCCCAACACCAGGTTCGGCGGCACGCTTTCGCCGAGCAGCAGCACCGACAGGCCAACGCCGATCGGGATGCGCAGATAGCCTTGCGCATTGGTCGTGAGCGTGCCGAGCCGTTGCAGGCACATGTAGAACAGCATCAACCCCAACGCGCTGGAGAAGATGCCCATCGTTGCGGCGGCGGCGAGGGCCTCCGGCGTCGGCCGCAGGGTCCAGGGATGCTCGATCACAAGCGAGAAAGGCAGCAGCACGCAGCCGCCGAACAGCAGGGAGCCTGCCGCCACCACCATCGGGTCGTATTCCGAAAGCCGCAGCCCGAAGATCGTGGCGCAGGCAAAGGAGATGGTGGCGAGCAGGATCGCCAATTCCGCGACGAGATCTCTGGAAAGTCCGCCCAGCGCATCCAGCCCGACGATTGCAACCGTGCCGGCAAGGCCGAGGATCGCGCCGGCGAGCTTGAGCAGCGTTGCCGGCTCGTGTCGCGTAATGCCCCAGGTGATCAGGAAGGCGAAGATCGGCGTGGTCGAGGCCAGCACGACTGTTGAAGAGGCCGGCACATAGAGCTGCGCCCAGGTGATCATCAGGAACGGGATGGTGGAGTTGATGGTCTGCTGCTGCGCGAACAGTTTCCAGGCTTTCGCATCGGTCGGCAGGCTGAGCCCGCGGATGCGCAGCACGACGAAAAGAAATGCCGCCGCGATCAGCGAGCGCGCCGAGATGAAGGTGATCGGCGGGATCGAGCCGAGCCCGATTTTTGTCAAGGGATAGGTGGAGCTCCAGCAGCAGGCCAGCGCCAGCAGCAGCAGATAGTCGCGCCAATTGTGTTGCCGTGGCTCGGGCGGAGAGGACACCGGCTGCGGTGCAGGCGCCGCCTCGATCTCGGTGAGTGCTGTGCTCTTCGGCAACTGGTTTTCCCGGCGCTTCCCGGCGTTTATCGCCTTAACCGCAAGTGAAGCACAAGGAGGCCGGTTGCATGGCCATGTGCCGGAAGCGCTATGCTGTCGGCGGCTTCTTCCACTTCACGCGTTTGATGGTGCCGGAGAAGGTGAACAGCTTCCGCTCGCCCGAGCGCAGCGTGCCGCGCAGGAAGATCAGCGAGCCGCCGGCCCGCGTGATCTCGCCGTCGCATTCGATCAGTTCGCCCTCATGCGCCGCGTCGAGGAATTCGCAGGCAAAGCCCACCGTTACGCCGGGGCTCTGCAGATGCGGCGATGCGATCGCAAACAGGCAGTAATCGGCGAAGGTCATGTAGCAGCCGCCATGGACATTGCCCTGGCCGTTGAGGTGCTTTTTCTCGACCCGGAAGGCGCATCGCACGGTGCCGTTCTCGTCCATGCGGTGCCAGAACGGCCCGGTGTGGCTCTCGAAGGCGTCCCGGGTCCAGGTGCGCCATCCCTTGAATTCACCCTCGGTTTCGACGTGCAAATCGGGGCGGCGGGCGAATGCGTTTTGGGGTAGCTCGTTCACGAAAATGGGCCTTCAAATGCGGTTTGGCGCCCTTAAATCCGATCCCTCGGCAAGACGCAAACCCTGTTCCTCCGATACCCCTCCGCAAAGCTCTGGACAGCGGGAAAATGGCCCCTAAAAGGCCTTTTCCAGCCCCTCCGGACTTCCTATTACGGGCCTCATGCAGACCAACGAACCCAAGATCACCCCTGAGCTCGTCGCCAGCCACGGGCTCAAGCCCGACGAATATGAGCGAATCCTTGACCTGATCGGGCGGATCCCGAGCTTCACCGAACTCGGCATCTTCTCGGCGATGTGGAACGAGCACTGCTCGTACAAGTCCTCGCGCATCCATCTGCGCGGGCTGCCCACCAAGGCGCCATGGGTGATCCAGGGGCCCGGCGAGAACGCAGGGGTGATCGATATCGGCGATGGCCAGGCGGTGGTCTTCAAGATGGAGAGCCACAACCACCCGAGCTACATCGAGCCCTACCAGGGCGCCACCACAGGCGTCGGCGGCATCCTGCGCGACGTCTTTACCATGGGCGCGCGGCCGATCGCCTGCCTCAACGCGCTCTCCTTTGGCGCGCCCGAGCATCCGAAGACGCGGCATCTGGTGTCCGGCGTCGTCGCCGGCGTCGGCGGTTACGGCAATTCCTTCGGCGTACCGACGGTGGGAGGTCAGGTGCGCTTCCACACCCGCTATGACGGCAACATCCTCGTCAACGCGATGGCGGTCGGCCTCGCCCATGCCGACAAGATCTTCTATGCGGCGGCCTCCGGCGTGAACATGCCGATCGTCTATTTGGGCTCGAAGACCGGCCGCGACGGCATTCACGGCGCCTCGATGGCGTCGGCCGAATTCGACGACGATTCCGAGGAGAAGCGCCCGACCGTGCAGGTCGGCGATCCCTTCGCCGAGAAGCTGCTGCTCGAAGCATGCCTCGAGATCATGGAAGCCGACTGCGTCATCGCGATCCAGGACATGGGCGCGGCGGGGCTGACCTGTTCTGCCGTGGAGATGGGCGCCAAGGGCGATCTCGGCGTCGATCTCATTCTGGATTCAGTGCCGACGCGCGAAACCGGCATGAGCGCCTACGAGATGATGCTCTCGGAAAGCCAGGAGCGCATGCTCATGGTGCTCAAGCCCGAGAAGGAAAAAGAGGCCGAGGCGATCTTCAAAAAGTGGGGCCTCGATTTCGCCGTCGTCGGCTACACCACGCCGAGCAAGCGCTTCGTCGTCAAGCATGGCGGCGACGTGATGGCTGATCTGCCGATCAAGGAGCTCGGCGACGAGGCGCCGCTCTATGACCGGCCGCATGTGGCTTCGCCTGTGCTGCCGGTGATCCATGCGCGCGAGGTGAAGCCGCCGATGAGCCTTGCCGCGGCGCTGGAAAAACTGATCGGCACGCCGGAGCTGTGCTCGAAGCGCTGGGTGTGGGAGCAGTACGACCACGTCATCCTCGGCAATACCGTGCAGCGGCCCGGCGGCGATGCCGCCGTGGTGCGCGTGCAGGACGGGCCGAAGGGACTCGCGCTCACCGTCGACGTCACGCCGCGCTATTGCGAGGCCGATCCGTTCGAGGGCGGCAAGCAGGCGGTGGCTGAAGCCTGGCGCAACATCACGGCGGTGGGCGGCAAGCCGCTTGCGATCACCGACAATCTCAATTTCGGCAATCCGGAGCGGCCCGAGATCATGGGCCAGTTCGTCGGCTGTCTGAAGGGCATTGGCGAAGCCTGCCGCGCGCTCGACTTCCCCGTCGTGTCCGGCAACGTCTCGCTCTACAACGAGACCAATGGGCGCGCGATCCTGCCGACGCCGTCGATCGGCGGTGTCGGCGTGCTCGACGATTTCACCAAGTCGGCGACGCTTGCGTTCAAGGCGGCAGGCGAAGCAATCCTGCTGGTTGGCGACACCCAAGGCTGGCTCGGCCAGTCCGTGTACCTGCGCGACGTCTGCGGCCGCGAGGAGGGCGCACCGCCGCCGGTCGATCTTGCCGCCGAGAAGCGCAATGGCGATGTCGTGCGCGGCATGATCCATGCCGGCACTGCAACCGCAGTGCATGACGTCTCTGACGGCGGTCTTCTCGTCGCGCTCGCCGAGATGGCGATGGCGAGCGGCATCGGCGCGCAGCTGCTGGCCGCGCCGTCCTCGACCGTGCCGCATGCCTGGTGGTTCGGCGAGGACCAGGCCCGCTACATCGTCACGGTGCCGGCTGCGGATGCCGGTCTCGTGCTGGCCAAGATGAAGGGCGCGGGCGTGCCCTGCGCGCGGATCGGCACCACCGGCGGCGATGCGATCGCGGTGGCTGGCGAAACACCGGTTGCGATCACGGCGCTGACGAAGGCGTTCGAGAGCTGGTTGCCGAATTATATGAACGGCAAGGGGACGTAATTCTCCGTCATTGCGAGGAGCGCAAGCGACGAAGCAATCCAGCTTTCTTGCCACGCGAAGGAAGCTGGATTGCTTCGCTTCGCTCGCAATGACGGAAATTACAACACCCGCTTCGCGCCGGGAATCATGCGCAACGCCCGCGTCAGCGCCCAGCTGAACAGGACCGTCAGCACGAACCCGATGGGCGCTTTTACGGTCGCCGGCATGTTGAAGTCGAACAGCCAGTATTGCAGCCACAGCGCAATCGGGTAGTGCACCAGGAACATGCCATAGGCATCGGACTGCATCAGATCGAGCGAGCTCTTGCCTCCCTGCGCGAACCTCAGGAAATAGGCCAGGATCAGGAACAGGATCGACACGCTGAACACCGTGAAGCAAACGGCGTAAGCCGCCTCGTACCAGTCCGGCAGCGGTGAGGGATTTCCAAGGTTCTCGCGCTTGATGCCGATCAGCACCCACATCAGGTAATACGGCACGATCGCCAGGATCATCCAGTCCCAGCTCACCTTCGCCATGCGGCCGTCAGGCGCCAGCACGCCGCGGTCCAGATTCGCAAGGCCCACACCGGCGCCGAAAAAGAAGTAGGTGGCGTACAGCATCACCCGTCCGTGCTGTACCGAGAACGGGCCGAACTCGAACCAGCTTGCCGAACCGTAGTACATCCGGCCGGGAACGTAGAACGCGGCGGTGACGGCAAGCATGACCGCAAAAAATTCCGCCGGCCGCCGCCGCCCGCGTAGCGAGAGGCGGTTGATCCCATCGAGGATGTGGGGCGACAGGCGATACAGGATGCACGCCACCACGTCGAAGGCGAGCAACACCCAGAGAAACCAGATCGGCCCGCTAGGCCACGGACCTTTCGTGATCGTGGTCCACCAGAATTGGGAAAAGCCGATCTCGGGATTTTGCCGCAGCGAGATGGCGTAGTAGGCAATCGGAATCACCGTGAACGCACAGATCACGAACGGCAGGCCAATTCGGAGCAGGCGGTCTGTCAGATAGTTTACCGCGCCCTTGCGCGCGATGCCTGGCCATGCGAACAGGCCCGACAGGAAGAAGAACATCGCCATGAAGAAGCTGTCGGTGGCGAGCACGATCATGTCGAAGCCGAAGAATTCCTTCGGGTCGGTATGGCCGTAATAGGTGTAGGGGATCACCGCGTGGTGCAGGATCACCACCAGCGTCAGGAAGGTGCGGGCGCGGTCGAGCGACAGGTTGCGCGTCTTGACCTTCGGCTCGGCGTGGGCGGGTACGTCCGCCACGGTGGTTGTACTAGTCATTTGGCCCCCCGGCAGGTGATGGCTTACGCAAATCTCGCAGTGGGAACCGCCTTGGGCAAGGACGATTTGTGCCCCTGGCCAGCGGCCGGCTCCTCAAGCTTTCCGTAGCGGCAATCAGCCGCGCTATTGGATGTTGGTCCGACGGACGGCAACGCCGCAGACGTCGACTTCGTCATGCCCGCAAAGCGCGAAGACGCGCGCCAAGCCGTGGCGAGAGAAGTGGCCTTACGCCACTTCCTCGATCTTCACCTTGTCGGGATAGAACGCGAGATGTCCGGCGATCTCCGCCATCGCGGGGAACGGCTCCTCATACGTCCAGATCGAGTTTTCCAGCGTCGCGCCGTTGGCCTTGATGCTGAAATAATTCGCATCCCCCTTGTAGGGGCAGTGCGTGGTCCGCGCGGTGCGTTCCAGGAGCGCCATGTTGGCATCCGCCCGCGGCACATATTGCACCGCCGGATAGCGCGCCTCCTTCAGGGTCAGTGCATGGGTGGTGTCGGCAATCACGACGCCGCCGGCGGAGACGCGGACGCGCTTCGGATTGGGGGTGATCGTGATGGGGTGGTCCGGACCGGGAAGTTTCATGGATTTTGCGCCTTTTTTGATCAGCCCGTCGTGATCGATGCGGGACAATTGGGCAGATTCCAAACCTTTGGTGATGGCAATATAGTGCGGGAAAGCGTGACCCAGAAGGCCGTCCGCGGTAAGTTTGCCCATCACGGGCGCGCGATCCGGCCCCGATTCGAAGCTCTGAGGAGACCTCCTGGAATGCCGATGGACGCCCGCGATATCGAATCCATGATCAAGGCCGCGATTCCCGACGCCGTCGTAACGATCCGGGATCTGGCCGGCGATGGCGACCATTACGCGGCGACCGTGATCTCGGAATCCTTCCGCGGCAAGTCCCGAGTGCAGCAGCACCAGATCGTCTATCAGTCGCTGCAGGGCCAGATGGGCGGCGTCCTGCACGCGCTCGCGCTGCAGACCGGCGTGCCCGAGGGCTAGCGCCCGAGACGGGGGCGGGGGCAGGGACCATGACAGCGGAAAATCCGCGCGGTGCGATGTTTCGCGTGCTGGTGCCGGACCGGCACGCCCGCGTCACCAATGCCGAACTGTTCTTCGACCTCGTCTTCGTCTTTGCCGTCACGCAGCTCTCGCACACGCTGCTGCATCACTTCACGCCGCTGGGTGCGGTGCAGGTCACGCTGCTGTTTCTCGCGGTGTGGTGGGTGTGGGTCTACACCACCTGGGTCACCAACTGGCTCGATCCGGATCTGACTCCGGTCCGCATCCTGCTGTTCCTCTTGATGCTCGGCGGCCTCGTGCTGTCGATGAGCATTCCCAAGGCGTTCGAGGAGCGCGGGCTCTGGTTTGCCGGCGCCTATGCGGCGATGCAGGTCGGCCGCACCGCGTTCTGGCTGCTGGCAACGCCGCATCACCGCACGCTGGTGCGCCACAATGCGATCCGCATTCTGTCGTGGCTGTGCCTCTCCGCCATATTCTGGATCGCGGGCGGCCTCGCCGACGGGCCAATGCGGCTCTATTTGTGGATCGCGGCGC
The DNA here is from genome assembly GCA_021732175.1 of Bradyrhizobium sp. Taxonomy (GTDB): domain Bacteria; phylum Pseudomonadota; class Alphaproteobacteria; order Rhizobiales; family Xanthobacteraceae; genus Bradyrhizobium. Next base: position 6,821 of record JAKFVP010000430.1, on the reverse strand, counting down.
TCGCCATCGAATACGTCTCCGCGGCGGCGCGGTTCTGGACGCCGGGGCTCGGCTTTTCCTCGATCGAAGCCTGGGCCGTCGAGGGCGGCCACATGGCCGAGCGGTGCTCGCTCTTTGTCATCATTGCGCTCGGCGAGACCCTCGTCGTGCAGGGTGCGACCTTTGCCGAGCTCGCCTGGACGCCCGAGACTGTCGCGGCTTTCCTGTCGTCGCTGGTCGGAAGCATCGCGATGTGGTGGATCTACTTCCATAAAGGTGCCGAGGCGGGCTCGGAAAAACTTTCCAGGTCGGAAGAATCAGGACGCCTGGCGCGGCTGGCCTACACCTATCTGCACATGCCGATTATCGGCGGCATCATCCTTGCCGCCGTTGCCGATGAACTCGTATTGAAGCATCCGAACGGCCATTCCGACACCAATACAGTGCTGGCCGCCGTCGGCGGCCCGCTGCTGTTTCTGGTCGGCACCATCCTGTTCAAGCACGCAATCCGCGGCTTTCTGCAGCTTTCCCATGGCGTCGGCATCGTCGCGTTCGCGGCTGTCGCCGTTTTCGGACGCGATCTGTCGCCGTTATGGCTGTCGATCCTCACCACCGCGATCCTGGTCATGGTCGCGGTCTGGGAATCGCTGTCGCTGCGGTCGAACCCGGAAGCGTAGCGCTATTTCTGGTCGACCACGCTCTTCAGCACGAGATCGGAAAGCCTCACCACGAGGGCGCGAAGCCGTGCATTTTCCTCGAGCAGCGACACCACGTCGTGCTCCATGCCGGCATCCCAGTCGGAATCTTCGTCGCGCTGAAATGAAGCTGATGATCGAGAAATTGGCTCAATATCTTGCGGAAACGCGTTGCTCATAACTGTACTTCCCCTGGCACGAACTCGCCCCAGCCAAGCCGCGCGCGGAAAATCATCTGAGTCGGCGTCAAAATTTCGACCACAAAAGGGTATTCGCTGGCCGTACGGCCTTCCTGAGTCCTTAAAAAGTTCAGAAAGGTTTAATAAGTTGCTGTCACTTTCGTTAACGACGAAGATGTCACTATGGCGCGGCGGCGCTGACATCTTCTCGCCATAACCCCGGCCAGCGCGACAACTCCAACCCGCACGGCACTTCCGTGATTGGGAACGCGCGACCATGAAACAACATGAAGCAAGGGCGCTGATCCTCGAGGAATGGGACCGCTGGATCGCCGGGCAGGCGATCGACGAGGGGGGCCCCACCGGCAAGGATTCGCTGAAATTCTTTTTTGGTTTGGAAGATTCGAAATCGCCGCTGTTGGACTTCCAGTCGCGCGGTCACGACAAATGGCGGATCATCCACGCCTGGCTGCTCAGTGCCGAGCGCGTCAACGACGTCTGGGTGCCGGCGCCACGGATCGTGCCGTCGCGACGCCCGCGGGTGGTGCGCGACAGGTTTCGTGCCAAAACCTGAGAAGAAGACTTAAGTCACCAGCAGTCCGGCTGCGAGCGCCAGCCCGCAGATATAGGTGAAGAGCGCGCCGAACATCCGCGCCGGATTGGCGCGGTTGAGCGACGGGCCGAGCAGCAATGCGCCGGCCAGCGCGAAGCGGGCAACGGTCGCCAGGACGATGGTGACGATGATCCAGGTCGGCGCCGGCCGCGTCGCGTACCACAGGAACAGCACCGCAAAGAACGGCGCGTATTCGGCGGTGTTGGCATGCGCCCGCACCGCGCGATGCAGCGGGTCGGCCGGGCTTGCATCATGGCCGATGCTGCGGCGGTTCTGCCGGCGTTGCAGCGATACGTTGAGGCCGAGCCCGAACAACAGCAGTCCGAGCAGCGCGGTGCAGACGATGGCGATATTCATAACTTCCCCCCAAGTCCCATTGATGGGGGAGGCTAACAAGGCCGGGCGCGGTCCCGCAACTAGTCGCTGGACGCCGTCAGCGCGTGGACCGAGAACATGCGCCCCGCATCGGTCCAGCTCTCCTTCACATCCCAGCCGGACGTCTGCGCCAGCGCGGTAAAGCGGTCAAAGCTGTATTTGTAGCTGTTCTCGGTGTGGATGCTCTCGCCCGGGCGGAACGAGAAATGATGGCCCAGCACGCGCACCCGCTGCGCCTTGCGGCTGATCAGGTGCATCTCGATGCGATGCCGGTCGCGGTTGTAGATCGAGCGGTGGATGAAGCCCGAGATGTCGAAATTGCCGCCGAGTTCGCGGTTGATGCGCTCCAGCACATTGAGATTGAATTTCGCGGTCACGCCGGCCGCGTCATTATAGGCGTCATAGAGCGTGCGCTCGTCCTTTTCCAGATCGACGCCGATGATCATCTGCGCGCCAGCTCCCAGGATCTGCCGGGCACTACGCAGGAAAGCCATCGCTTCCTGCGGCTCGAAATTGCCGAGCGTCGAGCCCGGGAAGAAGCCTACTTTTGGCATGTTGGCCACGGCATCGGGCAGCGCAAACGGCGTCGTGAAGTCGGCCGCAACCGGATGAACTGCCAATTGCGGGAAATCGCGGCGCAGGCCATCGGCCTGCGCTTTCAGGAAATCGCCGGATATATCGACGGGCACATAGGCCGCAAAGCGCGAGCGCTCCAGCAGCAGGCGCACCTTGGTGGTCGCGCCGGCGCCGAATTCGACGAGCGCAGCGCCTTGCGGGATCAGGCTTGCGATGTCGCCGGCGCGATCGCGCAGGATCGCAAGCTCCGTGCGGGTCGGATAATACTCAGGGAGCACGGTGATCTGCTCGAACAGCTCCGATCCCTTCGCATCGTAGAAATATTTCGGCGACAGTTTCTTGGGAAACCTCGACAGATCGCCGATCACGTCGCCGGCGAACGCTGATGCCGCTTCGTCGAGGCGGTGCTCCTTGGCCAAAGCGGGGGCATGGACGTTCATGATACTCTCCCCAACGCGCGTTTCCCGCGCGCGATCTGTGATGGAATTCAGGCGTAGTCGGCGAGGCGCAGTCCGGTGAATTGCCAGCGGTGGTGCGGATAGAAGAAGTTGCGATAGGTGATACGGCTGTGGCCGCCGGGAGTTGCAAGCGATGAGCCGCGCAGCACGAGCTGGTTGACCATGAACTTGCCGTTATATTCGCCGAGCGCGCCCTCGACGGCGCGATAGCCGGGGTAGGGCGAGTAGGAGCTGCGCGTCCATTGCCAGACGATGCCGAAGGCGTCGTTCAGCAGGCCCGCGCGAGCCGCCACTTCCCATTCCATCTCGGTCGGCAGGTGCTTGCCCGCCCAGCGCGCGAACGCGTCCGCCTCGTAATAGCTGACATGGCAAACGGGTGCGGCCGGGTCGATCGGCTGCAAGCCGCCGAGCGTCATGATCCGCCATTCGCCGTCGATGTTCCGCCAATGGCCGGGCGCTTCCCAGCCTTCGTTGGTGGCGGCGGCAAAGCCGTCCATCAGCCACAGCGTCGCCGTGCGGTAGCCGCCGTCGGCCATGAAGGCGAGCCATTCGGCATTGGTCACGAGATGACGCGCCAGCCTGACGGGGCCGACCAGCGCGCGATGCGCCGGCTTCTCATTGTCGAAATGAAAGCCTTCGTCGGCGTGCCCGACGGTGTGGATGCCCTCATTCAGCGTGGTCCACTCCTCGCCATCGCGGGTAGGGGCGGGGAATCTCCACGACGCGTCGTAAGCCGGCGGAATCGGGTTCTGCGCGAAGGCATGCAGGATGTCGGTGTACATCAGCTCCTGATGCTGCTGCTCGTGATTGAGACCGACTTCGACGAGCGGCACCAGCTTCTGCAGCGTGGCTTCATCGGCCGTCTGGAAGAATTTGACCACGGCAGCATCGACATGCCGGCGGAAGGTCGTGACCTCGTCGGCACTGGGGCGGGTCAGATGGCCGCGCTGATGGCGGGCGTGCCGGGGGCCGGCGGTGACGTAATAGGAATTGAAGAGATAGGCGTAGTCGGGATGGAACGGCCGGTAGCCCGCGCAATGCTCGCCGAGCAGGAATTGCTCGAAGAACCAGGTGGTGTGGGCGCGGTGCCATTTCGCCGGGCTAGCATCCGGCATGGACTGGATCAGCTGGTCCTCGGGCGACAGCGGGGCGGCGCGGCGCTCGGTCTCGTTCCGGACCGCCAGATAGGCGTCCACCAGCCTTTGGGAAAGCGTCCCGGGATCGGAGAAGAGTGACGGGGCAGGGGCAGCGAGAGAGGCCGCGGCGGAGGCTGTTTTCGTCACGATGATCTCCAATCGGGGAGAGAACGTTACTCTGGAAGGTAGGTTCCCAGGGCACAGTTCGTCCTAGATAGGGCGTCCGTTTCAGGAAAAAAGCCTTGTGCCGCTATGATATTGCTGCCGTCAGGCTATGGCGGCTGCTGGCAGGATCAGCGCCGGCCGGCCCTGAGGCCTTGCCTCGCATGTCAGCTCCCCGCCATTTTACTTTGGACGGACAAGGGTTTGGGGTTACATATAGGCCAGTCACGGGTTACATCGGCCGTACCGGTCCCGCCAGGGCAGCGCCGCAGGGGCTTGCCTCAAAAGGAAGCGAATATGAGCATCGAGCAATTTATCGACAGCGAAGTGAAGTCGAACGACGTCGTTCTGTTCATGAAGGGCACGCCGCAATTTCCGCAGTGTGGCTTTTCCGGCCAGGTGGTGCAGATCCTCGATCACATCGGCGTCGGCTACAAAGGGCTGAACGTCCTGGAGTCGGCCGAGCTGCGCAACGGCATCAAGACCTTTTCCAACTGGCCGACCATTCCGCAGCTCTACGTCAAGGGCGAGTTCGTCGGCGGTTGCGACATCGTCCGCGAGATGTTCCAGGCCGGCGAATTGCAGCAGCTCTTTGCCGACAAGGGCATCGCGGTCAACGCCGCGGCCTGAGGCCTTGTCTGCGCGCCTTGTCGGCGGAGCGCGGCTGGAAGTCATCGTTGCCGACATCACCACATTGGGCGTTGACGCCATCGTCAACGCGGCGAATGCGTCGCTCCTCGGCGGGGGCGGCGTCGATGGCGCGATCCATCGCGCGGCGGGGCCGGAACTGCTCGCGGAGTGCCGCACACTCCATGGCTGCGATACCGGCGACGCCAAGATCACCAGGGGCTATCGGCTGAAGGCCCGTCATGTGATCCATGCGGTCGGTCCGGTGTGGAACGGCGGCAGAAGTGGCGAAGACGAATTGCTCGCCTCCTGCTATCGCCGCGCCATCGCGCTCTGTCCGGCCAACAATCTCGTTTCCCTGGCCTTTCCCGCCATCTCGACCGGCGTTTACCGCTTCCCCGCAGACCGTGCGGCAAAGATCGCGGTGACGGCCACCGCAAACGCGCTGAAGGCGGCGCCGTCTGTCAAGCATGTCATTTTTTGTTGCTTTTCCCATGATAGCGCGGCGCTGCATGAAGACGCGCTCGCTGCCCTTGGCGGCCCTTGCCCTGACTGACCTCTCCGCTACACTCCCCCCGCTGATGCAGGAGGGGTTGATGCATTTCAGAAATTGCGTACATGCGTCTGCTGTCGGCGCGTTGCTGGCACTGCTCGCGGTATCGCCTGTTGCTGCGCAGACGTTCTCCAGTGAGGGTACGTACGAGATTCCAGCCGGCGCAAAATTCAATCCGGAAAAACTCGCGAAGATCACCGCGTTCTTCAAGAACGAAGTGGACACCGGAAAGATTTCGGGCGCGGATGTCCTGATCCGCCAGCGCGGCAAGGATGTCTATCACGAGACGTTCGGCGTGCAGGACGTCGTGTCCAAGGCGCCGGTCACGGACAAGACCATCTTCCGCCTGTCGTCGCTGACCAAGGCGATCACCTCGGTCGTTGCGATGCAGTTGATCCAGGACGGGAAGATGAAGCTCGACGATCCCGTCTCGAAATACATTCCTTCCTTCTCCAAGGTGAAAGTCGGGGTCGAGAAGAAGGCCGAAGACGGCAGCAAGACGCTCGAACTGGTGGACCCGGTCCGTCCCATGACCATTCTCGACCTGCTGCGTCACACCTCCGGCATCACCTACGGCTTCTATGGCGACAGCCTGGTGCGCAAGGCCTACAAGGACGCCAACCTTTATTCCGGCGAATTCGACCTCGCCGAGTTTGCCGAGCGCATTGCCAAGCTGCCGCTGCACAACCAGCCCGGCGCGCTCTGGCAGTACGGACACTCCACCGACATCCTGGCGCGGATTATGGAGATCGTGTCCGGCAAATCATTGCTCGAGATCGAGAAGGAAAAGCTGCTCGATCCCATGGGCATGGTCGATACCAACTTCTTCGTCACCGAGCCGGACCGGCTGAAGCGCCTTGCCCAGCCGGTACCGAACGACAGCAATTTCCGGGTCGGCCGCGAGTATCGCACCGAGGTGCGCCAGAAATGGGAATCCGCCAGCGGCGGCATGGTCTCCACCATGGACGATTTCTCGAAATTCGCGCAGATGCTGCTCAACGGCGGAACCTTCGACGGCAAGACCTATCTGACGCCGGAGACGTTCAAGCTGATGGCGACCGACGCCATCGGTCCCGGCTCCGGCGTCGAGCGCGATTTCTTCTATTTCCCCGGCGACGGGTTCGGCATGGGCCTCGGACTGGCCGTGCGCACCGACCCCGGCAACGCCAAGCCGCCGCCTCCGGGATCGCTCGGTGAACTGAAATGGGACGGCGCCAGCGGCTGCTATATGGTGATCGACCGCAAGCAGGAGATGATGTTCGTGCTGCTCGAGCAGACACCCTCGGAACGTCAGCGCATCCAGCGCACCCTCAAGCTGCTGGTCTATGAAGCGCTGGCGAACTAGTACCCGGAATCATAGCTGGGTGATACGTCGGCCTTTGAAGGGTCGCTGGCGGACCTTTTTCTTGGTCCAGACGAAGGGCTCGGCTCTGTCGTTGTAGGCGTTGACGTAGGCATCGATGTGTTC
>JAKFVP010000368.1 GCA_021732175.1 Bradyrhizobium sp. | reverse complement strand
CCCCCCGCCACGCCCTGCGTGTTCACATACAGCGCGTAGATCGACTGGCTCGCCGCCATGAACAGGCGGTTGCGCTTCACGCCGCCGAAGCAGAGGTTGGCGCAGCGCTCGGGCAGCAGGATGCGGCCGATCATGATGCCGTCGGGCGCAAACACGACGACGCCGTCGAGTTCGGGATCGCCCATGCCCCAGCCGCACCAGAGATTGCCGTCGATGTCGACGCGGAATCCGTCGGGCGTGCCGGGACCGGCATCGACGAATACGCGCTTGTTGGAGAGCTTGTCGCCGGAAGCCGAGACGTCATAAGCGAGAATCTTGCGCGTCGGCACGCCACGGGATTCGATGACGTAGAGGATTTTCTCGTCCGGCGAGAAGGCAAGTCCATTCGGCCCCAGCACGCCTTCGGCGACGACGGTGGCTTTGCGGGTCTCCGGGTCGAGCCGGTAGACGTTCATGTCGATCTCGGACTCGGCCTTGTAGCCCTCGTAATTGCCGAGCAGGCCGAAGATCGGATCGGTGAACCAGATCGAGCCGTCGGATTTCACCACGACGTCGTTCGGCGAGTTCAGCCGCTTGCCGTTGAATGAGTCCATCAACACCGTGATCGAGCCGTCATATTCGGTGCGCGTCACGCGCCGCCCGCCATGCTCGCAGGTGATGAGGCGTCCCTGGCGGTCCCGCGTATTGCCGTTGGCGAAGTTCGAGGGTTTTCGGAAGATGCTGACCGCGCCGGTCTCTTCTTCCCATTTGAGAATGCGCTGGTTCGGAATGTCGCTGCACAGGAGATAACGCCCGTCGCCGAACCACACCGGACCTTCCGCCCAGCGCAGCCCTGTGGTGAGCCGTTCCACGCAGGACAATTTCAGCCAGTATTTTTCGAAGCGCGGATCGAGCGCATGGATCGCGGGATCGGGGTAGTGGGTCGCCTGCCGCCATCCGGCCGCATATGAAGTTGCATCGGACATTTGCTGTTCTCGTTGTTGCGTTTCCCTGGCGTTTGGTTTGCTATCACTCTAGGCGAACGACCGCAAATGATCGCGACCAAAATCGAGGGAAGAGATGCCACGCATATTGATGACCGGCGCCGCAGGGGGAATTGGAACGAGCCTGCGCAAGCTGCTGCCGCCGATCTATCCGGACCTGCTGCTCAGCGACATCACCAAGCCTGCCGATCTCGCCGCTAACGAAAAGTTCAAGGCCGCCGACCTCGCCGATCTTAAGCAGGTCGAGGCGATCTGTGAGGGCGTCGACGGCATCCTGCATTTCGGCGGCTATTCGGTCGAAGGCACTTGGGACCAGATCCACCAGGCCAACATCATCGGCTGCTACAATTTGTTCGAGGCTGCCTATCGCAAGGGCGTCAAGCGCGTGATTTTCGCTTCGTCCAACCACGCCGTCGGCTTCTACCCGCGGCATCACCGCATCGGCACCGCCGTCACCGCCCGGCCCGACAGCCGCTACGGCGTCAGCAAGGTGTTTGGCGAAGCGATGGGCGCGCTCTATGCCGACAAGCACGGCATGAAGGTGACGTGTATCCGCATCGGCAATTTCGGCGAGGTCCCGCTCGATCACCGGCGCCTGTCGATCTGGCTCAAGCCGGAAGACCTCGTGCAGCTCTGCCGCATCGGCCTCGAGCATCCCGACATCCATTTCGAAGTGCTCTACGGCGCGTCTTATAACGAGCGCGCCTGGTGGGACAACCATCGCGCCTATGACCTCGGCTACCGCCCGACCGGCCGCGGCGAATATTTCCGCGAGCACGCAATGGCGGAACAGGCCAAGCTGAAGTCCGATCCGGTCGGCGATTTCTACCAGGGCGGCGCGTTCTGCAGCATGGAGTTCGACGGCGACAAGGGCCGTATCGTCGACTGGAGCAAGCGCTAGGAAATTTCAGAAGCCTTCGGGGAGGGCGCGTCAATGGCCCGTTTGAAAGTTCTCATCGCCGGCGGCGGTGTCGGCGGCATCACTGCGATGGGCTAGCGGATTGAAGAAAGAGAGAGCGGACCCGTGGGTCCGCTCATATCGCCTGAGCGCATTTCGCGGTAGCGCGTCGTCAGTCTCAGCCTACGGCCTCGCTTCCAGGATCATGTTGAACGGCGTTTCGGTCGCGCGCCGCACCGACTTGAATCCGCCCGACGTGATGACCTCGCGCAGCTTCTTCTCGCCGGCCTGCGCGCCGAGTCCCGCGCCGACTTCCTGCGATAGCGAGGTCGGCAGGCAGATCATGGCCGAGCCCGCATAGAACAGCCGCCCGACCGGATTGAGGTTCTGCTCCAGCGCGTCGCCCGCCATCGGCTCGACGATCATCCAGGTGCCGTCGCTCTTCAGGGATTGCTTGATATGCGCGCTGGCGCCGGCCGGATCGCCCATATCGTGCAGACAGTCGAAGCAGGTCACGAGGTCAAAGTCCTTGCCGGGATAGTCCTTGGCCAGGCCAACCTCGAACCGCGTGTTATCAGACACGCCGTGGGCCTTGGCATGCGCCTGTGCGTCCTTGATGGAGGATGGATGAAAATCGTAGCCGGTGAAATTCGACTTCGGAAACGCCTTCGCCATCAGCACGGTCGACCAGCCATGGCCGCAACCGACGTCGGCGACCTCAGCGCCTCGCTCTAGCTTTTCGACCACGCCATCAAGCGCCGGCAGCCACTGCTGCACAAGATGGTTGTGGTAGCCCGGCTTGAAGAAACGCGCGACCGCGCAGAACATGCAGCCGCCCTGATCGCCCCAGGCGACGCCCTTGCCGGACTTGAAAGCAGCCTCCACCTTCGGCTGATTGTCGAGCAGGGCGCTCATCACATCGAAGCCACCCACCATATAGACCGGGCTGTCCTCGTGGGCGAACACCATCGCCTGCTCCGGCGGCAATGAAAATGTTTCCGTCTTCGCATCGTAGGCGAGGTAATTTGAGGCCGCCTGATGCGAGAGCCATTCGCGCAAGTAACGTTCGTGCACATTGGCGGCCTTGGCGAGTTGGCCTGATGTCATGGGGCCGCCGGCAAAAAGTGTCTTGTAGAGGCCGAGCGAGTCGCCCAGGCGCACCATGGCGACGCTCGATGCGCCGCCGAGATCTCCGAGCATCTGGCCGATAAATGCGTGGAGTTTTGCCTCATCAATCATTGTCGACTCCGTAAAATCACATTGAAAATGCCGCCAGCGCGGGCCTGCTATCACCCAACCGTCCCCTGAACGTCCCTCGGCGCGGCCGGCCGGCAAGCGGTGACGGCAACGTGATCGGAAATGCGGTGAGGACGCGGCTAGCGTCGTGCCCGTGCGTGCCCTGCACGCATTGCTCGCCCCGCTGGTTTGTCGTAGTTGGCGAAAGCAGGATGAGCGAAGCGGCGATGAATCAAGCGGAGCTAAACGCATACGGCCAAATGGCTCAAGCACTTGTGGGCCATGCCGACGACTGGATCAAAAGCTGGGAATTCAAGTTACCGGGCGTCTCCGAGCCCGTCTACCACCATCTTTCGGACTCGGCGTTTGAAGGCGTGGCGGATAGACTGTGGAGACTCAAGATATTCAGAGCTCTGGATGATGGCGCCAATTTTGTCTTCGATTGTGAACGGCACGAAGCCTACAGTGTCGCGATTGCGAACAGCGAACTTGGACCGTCATTCGACGAGCTGCTCTATACGGTCGCCTACTTGTTTGGAGATTATGGATCGGAGTATTGGGGCTTCTCGACCGAGCAGGGCGTTCCTTTTGGGGTAGGCGGCCGATTGTCGCCTATGTTCGACGCACTCGTTAAAGTCGGATACGTAGAAAAATCTGAAGCGGGATATGTCTGGACTAGGCGGGTTGCGCCAATCATGCGTGCCGCGGGCTACGAGAGTAAGTGGCCTCCGTAAGGCAGGTTGAACAGAAGCCGAGCCTTACCGCTTCCCGCTGTCCCGCGCGATCCGCCCGAGATAATCCGACTTGCTGAACTGCATGTGATCGACGCAGAGCTGCGCGAACGCCCAGCTGTCGCGGCCTTTCAATAGCTCGATCATCAGCTCGTGCTGGCGGCGCGATTGCGCGAGCCCTTCCTTGTCGGCGAGGTTCTTCGCGCGCATCGGCAGCGTGAGGTTCATGTAGTCCTGCAATGAACGCACGATGTAGGGATTGCCGCAGGCGGAGAACAGCGCGAGGTGGAAGGCGTCGTTGGCCTCGTGGATGCCGCGCAAATCCTGCGCGTCGGCCTTCTCGCAATAGCGCCGCTGCAATTCGGTGAGCTGTTCGATCAGGCTTGTGGGCGCGGGCAGGGGGATCATCAGCGCGGCCTGCCGCGTCAGCATCTCCCGCACTTCATAGATCTGGCGCACTTCCTCGGCGGAATAGAACCGCACGGTGGCGCCGACGTTCTTCTCGCGCAGCACGATGCCCTGGCGCTCGAGTTGGAACAGCGCCTGCCGCACAAAATGCCGGCTCGCGCCATAGCGGCCCATCAGGCTGTCCTCGACCAGCCGCGAGCCCGGCGCGAAGCGGCCGAAGATGATGTCTTCCTCCAGCCGGCGGATGACTTCCGCCTGCTCCTCCTCGCGCGAGATTGTGTCCTGCGATGCGGCTTGTGCGGTCATGTCGGGAAGTCAGCATACGAGATCGATCATTGTCAATAATGCCGGGCATTTTGCCACTGCGTCAGCCGGTCCGCAGCCTGGATTATCGAGCATTGACAATAATTCCGCGGACTCCTTTAGTGAGCGCCCAAAGCAAGGGAAAAAAGAGATGACCGACGGGCTGCGCAAGGGATTGGCAAGTTATGGCGATGCCGGGTTCTCGCTCTTCCTGCGCAAAGCCTTCATCAAGGCGATGGGCTATTCAGACGACGCGCTGGATCGCCCGATCGTCGGGATCACCAACACCTACAGCGACTACAATCCCTGCCACGGCAATGTCCCGCAGATCCTGGAAGCGGTGAAACGCGGCGTCATGCTGTCGGGCGCAATGCCTTTTGTGTTCCCGACCATCTCGATTGCCGAGAGCTTTTCGCACCCGACCTCGATGTATGTCCGGAACCTGATGGCGATGGACACCGAGGAAATGATCCGCGCCCAGCCGATGGATGCGGTGGTCGTGATCGGCGGCTGCGACAAGACGCTGCCGGCGCAGATCATGGCGGCGGTCAGCGCCGATCTTCCGACCGTCGTCATTCCCGTCGGCCCCATGGTGGTCGGCCATCACAAGGGCGAGGTGCTCGGCGCCTGCACCGATTGCCGCCGCCTGTGGGGGAAATACCGCGCCGGCGAGATCGACGACGTCGAGATCGAGGCGGTCAACGGCCGGCTCGCCCCCTCGGTCGGCACCTGCATGGTGATGGGCACCGCCAGCACCATGGCCTGCATCACCGAGGCGTTGGGCCTGTCGCTGCCGATGAGCGCCACGATTCCCGCGCCGCATGCCGAGCGCTTCCGCTCGGCCGAGGCCAGCGGCCGGGTGGCCGCCGCCATGGCGAAAGCAAAAGGGCCGAAGCCGAGTGAGTTCCTGACTGCCTCCTCCTTCCGCAATGCGCAGGTGGTGCTGCAGGCGATCGGTGGGTCGACCAACGGGTTGATCCATCTCACCGCAATCCAGCATCGCACCAGGCACAAGGTCGACCTCGACGCCTTCGACAAGCTCGGCCGCGAAGTGCCCGTGCTGGTCGATCTGAAGCCGTCGGGCGATCACTACATGGAGCATTTTCATCACGCCGGCGGCGTGCCGAAGCTGATGAAGCAACTCGGCGATCTCATTGATCTCGATGCAAAAACCATCACCGGTGCGACTTTGCGTGAAGTCGTAGCTCAAGCTGAAGAAGTGCCGGGACAGGATGCGATCCGCGGCAAGACCAATCCGATCAAGCCGGAAGGTGCGCTCGCCATTCTCTATGGCAATCTCGCCCCGCGCGGCGCAGTGATAAAACACTCGGCGGCGAGCCCGAAACTGCTCCAGCACACCGGCCGTGCCGTCGTGTTCGAGTCCGTCGAGGACATGACCAACCGGGTCGACGACCCCGATCTCGACGTCAACGCCGACGACGTGCTGGTGCTGCGCAACGCCGGTCCGAAGGGTGCGCCTGGGATGCCCGAGGCCGGCTACCTGCCGATCCCCAAGAAGCTGGCGCGCGGCGGCGTCAAGGACATGGTCCGCATCTCGGATGCCCGCATGAGCGGCACGGCGTTCGGCACCATCGTGCTGCACATCACGCCGGAGTCCGCCGTCGGCGGTCCGCTGGCGCTGGTCAAGAACGGCGACATGATCCGCCTCGATGTCGACAAGCGCCGCATCGAACTCCTGGTCGACGAGGCCGAGCTGAAGAAGCGTTTTGCTGCGCAGGCGCCTGCCAAGACGCCGGACTGGGCCAAACGCGGCTACGCCTGGCTGTTCAACGAGACGATCTTGCAGGCCGACGAGGGCTGCGATTTCGATTTCATGCGCGAGAACGGGAAGGGTTAGCGCCAACGAACCCGGCGCCCATCCCGGCGAGGGTGCTTGTCGGCGGCGGCGAAATAGACCTCAGTCGACTTCAATCACCGCCCACACATCCTCCGTCCGCGTGAAGCGGAACGGCTTGCCGTGGGCGTTCTTGAAAAAGTTGCCGGTCAGCCGCTGCGCCATCGATTGCATCACGGCGTCATGGCAGACGAACAGGATTTCGTCCCCGGGATGGCGCGCCAGCCATTGGCTGACGCTGACGAGGGCGCGCGAGGCGCAGTCGGCCCATGGCTCGGCATCCGCGGGCAGCATGTCGACCAGCCCCTGCGCATTGTTCTTGCCGTTCCTGATCATCAACTCGCGCACCGGCTGGCCCTCAAAGCTGCCGAAATCGAGCTCGATCAGGCCATGGTCCACCGTCACGCTGCGCGAGGCTGCGGCGGCGACGATCTCGGCCGTCTTCAGCGCGCGCAACAACGGGCTCGACACCACATGGCCGACGGATACCGCCCGCAGCCGCTCGGCCGCCGCATGCGCCTGCGCAATGCCGTCATCGTTCAGCACATTGTCGGTGCGACCCTGGAACAGCCCCTTGCGGTTCCAGTCGGTGACGCCATGGCGCATCGCGAGGAACGAGCGCGAGGGGACCATCATGCTCATTTCGACTTGCTGGTGAATTTCTTCACCGCCACGCGGAAGTCTTCGGTGTGCATGCACTCGACGATCTTTTCCGCCTCGGCATCGAGCTGCGCCTTGGTCGACACGGTCGCGGCCTGATAGACCAGCGCCTTGGTGGCGCCGATGGCGGCGGGCGGATTGCGCGCCAGCCGCTCGGCAAACTGCCTTGTCGCAGCCTTGAGCTCGGTCGGCGCAACGACCCGGGCCACCAGCCCCCAATCATAGGCCTGCTGCGCCGTAAAACTGTCCTCGGCGAGGAAGATCTGGAAGGCGCGGCGCACGCCGACCGTCCCGACCATGCCGACGGTGCTGCCGCCGTCCGGCGAAACGCCGATCTTGGCGTAAGCCGGCGTGAATTTCGCGTCTTCCGTCGCGATGCAGAGATCGGTGACGAAGGCGAGCCCCATGCCGGCGCCGGCCGCCGAGCCGTGCACGCTGGAGAGCACGATTTTCGGCATCCGCCGCACCGTCTCGATGAAGGCGTGATAGTGCTTCAGCAGTTCGCCGACCACGGGCGCGATGGTATCGGCTTCCGCCGCAGCCCCGATGGTCTGCAGATCGCCGCCGGCCGAGAAGGCGCGGCCTTCGCCCTGGATCACCAGCACCTTGATATCTGCATTGGCCTCGACCTCGGCGGCGAGCTGTTCCAGCTTCTGCGCAATCGCAAGGTTCACCGAGTTGAAGGCCTCGGGACGATTGAGGGTGATGGTGGCGATAGGGCCATCGATCGCAAGCAGCGCGGCGTCGGAGCTAGACATCTGAAAATATCCCGTGTCGGAAGAAGGCCTGCGCATTTAAGGCCGGGACGGGGCAGGTGACAATCCCGGCGAAGTCTGCAAGATTTGCCGCCATCTTGGGAGCCACCTTGGGGCCCGCCTCGGGGGACGAAGCGGACCAGCACCGAAATCGGCGAAGGGGAGACGGCATGGGTATTTGCAGTGCCCTTTCGATGGAGCATGGCCGATGATTTCAGGGTCGGTCGTCGTCGCCGGCGCGGGACATGCCGGCTTTCAGCTCGCGATGTCGCTGCGCCAGAACGGCTTTGCCGAGCGCATCCTGCTCGTCAATGACGAAGGCCATCTGCCGTATCAGCGGCCGCCACTGTCCAAGGCGTATCTGAAGGGCACCGGCGGTCCGGAAAGCCTGAGCTTCCGCCCGGAAAAATTCTTTAGCGATCAGAAGATCGAGCTCGTCACCGATCGCGGCACGGCAATCGACCGCTCTGCACGCAAGCTGAAGCTGAAGTCCGGCGCTGCGCTCGACTACGGCCATCTCGTGCTCGCCACCGGCGCGCGCAACCGCCTGCTCGATCTGCCCAACGCCAATCTCGAAGACGTCCGTTACCTGCGCACACTCGATGAGAGCCAGGTGCTGCGCGAGCGCATGACCGATCACCATCGTGTCGTCGTGATCGGCGCCGGCTTCATCGGCCTCGAATTCGCCGCCACCGCCCGCGCCAAGGGGCTTGAGGTCGACGTCATCGAGCTCGGCGTGCGCGTGATGGCCCGTGCGGTCACCGCCGAGATCTCGGAATATTTCCAGCTGCGCCATACCGCGACGGGCATCCGCATCCATCTCGGCGTGCAGGTCACCAGCATCGAGAGCGACGGCAAGAAAATCACCGGCGTCAGCCTCAGCGACGGCCGCCACATCCCGGCCGATCTCATCGTGGTCGGTGTCGGCGTGCTGCCCAATGTCGAGCTCGCTGCGGAAGCGGGCTTGCCCGTCGCCTCCGGCATCATTGTCAACGATCATTTGCTGACATCGGACCCGAACATCTCCGCGATCGGCGACTGCGCGCTCTATGCCAGCCAACGCTTTGGCGGCTCGCTCCGACTGGAGTCGGTCCAGAACGCCACCGATCACGCGCGCTGCGTTGCGGCGCGGCTGACCGGCAAGGACGAGGTCTATGACGGGGTGCCCTGGTTCTGGAGCGATCAGGGACCGGACAAGCTGCAGATGGTCGGCCTCACCACGGGCTATGACCGGGTCGTGGTGCGCGGCGATCGCGATCAGGGCCAGTTCTCGGCCTTTTGCTACAAGGGCAACCGGCTGCTCGGCATCGAATCCGTCAACCGGGCCGGGGACCATATGTTCGGACGGCGCCTGCTCGCCCAAAATGGTTCAATCATTCCGGAGCAGGCCGCCGATCCCGCCTTCGATCTGAAGAACGCCCTGACTTAAGTCGGAACGCGCTTCCACTTGCATCGGCGAATTTTATCGGCAACCCTATGTACAGAAGGCCCGTTCGGGCCGGGCCAGATATTCACATGGCATTACATTGGGAGGTTACCATGTCCGTATGGACACGCCGCGCCGCGCTGTCGGCCGCATTTGTTATCGCTACCATCGTCGCAGCTCCGGCCCAGGCACAGACCAAGCTGAAATGGGCGCATGTCTACGAAGTCGCCGAGCCCTATCACACCCAGGCGGTCTGGGCTGCCGGCGAGATCAAGAAGCTGACCAACGGCAAGTACGACATCGAGGTGTTCGCCGCTTCGCAGCTCGGCAACGAGAACCAGATCAATGAAGGCCTCGGTCTCGGCACGGTCGATATCATCTACACCGGCACGTCCTTTGCCGGGTCGGTCTACAAGCCGCTGTCGATTTCCGGAGCGCCGTTCATGCTGCGCGATTTCGATCACTGGAAGGCCTATCGCGGCAGCAAGCTGTTTCGCGAACTCGCCAAGGGCTACGAGGACAAGACCAAGCACAAGATCGTGACCCTCACTTATTACGGTGAGCGGATGGTGACGGCGAACAAGGAAATCAAGAAGCCCGAAGACATGAAGGGCATGAAGCTGCGCGTTCCGCCGGCGCCGCTCTATCTGATGCTGGCGAAGTCGGTCGGGGCCAATGCGACGCCGATCGCCTTTGCAGAGGTCTATCTCGCCCTGCAGCAAGGCACGGTCGACGGCCAGGAGAATCCGCTGCCGACGATCATGGCCAAGAAGTTCTACGAGGTGCAGAGCCACATCATGCTGACCGGGCACATCACGGAGTCGCTGCTGACGATCGTCGGCTCGCATGTCTGGGCGAAGCTGACCGACGACGAAAAGAAGATTTTCCAGGACATCCTGACCCAGGCCGCGGCCAAAGCCTCGGACGAAATCCGCGCGTCCGAACAGAAGATCGCCGACGAGCTGCGCAAGCTCAACAAGACCGTGGTTCAGGTCGACCGCGAAGCTTTCCGCAAGGCGGCGGTTCCCCTGCACAACGACGCCTCCGCCGGCGCCGGCTGGACCCAGGCCCAGTACGACGAGTTTCAGGCATTGAAGTAAGGAATGTCGTCCCTGCCAAGCGTAGCGCGAGCCGGGACCCATACGCCGCGGCCGTCATTGTGCCGAAGACTGGTTGACGACTTTCTGCAACCAATGACCGCCAGTGTTCATGGGTCCCTGCTTGCGCAGGGACGACAGCAAATTTTGGATCACGCATGAACACCAGCCCGCAACCGGACCCCTCCGACGACGTCCATCTCATCGTCGCCAAGGACGAAGAGGTGACCGTCGAGAACTATCCGGAAAACTGGATCGCCTTCGTCCTGTTCTGGGCGCTGGCGTTCATCGTCTTCCTGCAGTTCTTCACCCGCTATATCCTCAATGACAGTCTGGCCTGGACCGAGGAAATCGCGCGCTACGGGCTGATGTGGCTGGCCTTCATCGGTGGCGCGGTGGTAACCCGCAAGAAGACGCACATTGCGGTCGAGTTGCTCGGCAACCTCATGAAGCCGAGCCCGCTGCGCACCGCGCTGTTCGCGCTGGTCGATTTCGTCACCCTCGGTTTCCTGGCGCTGCTCGCCTGGTTCTCCATCTCCATCACCGAGCGGATGCAGAGTCAGACCATGACGGTGTTCGACCTGCCGATGAGTTACGTCTATGGCGGCGTCGCGTTCGGCTGCTTTCTGATGCTGTTCCGCCAGATCGTGACGGTCTGGACCCATGCGCGGCAGCGCTGGCAGCGCGCCGACGATTACATCAAGCAAATCCCTGCCGATTGAGCGCGCCATGCCCATTGCCATTTTCATCTTCCTGGTCACGCTGCTGGTCGGCATTCCCGTCTTCATTTCGCTGGCGCTGTCGTCGCTGATCTACACCCACTTCATCGCAGGGATTCCCGACTTCGTGATCCTGCATCGCATGGCCGGCGGCCTTGACAGCTTCCCGCTGCTCGCCGTCCCATTCTTTATTCTGGCCGGCAATCTCATGAATTCGGCTGGCATTACCAACCGCATCTATGATTTTGCGGTCGCGACCTGCGGCTGGATGCGCGGCGGCCTTGCCCATGTGAACATCTTCGGCTCGGTGATCTTCGCCGGCATGTCGGGTACCGCGATTGCGGACGCCGCGGGTCTCGGCACCATCGAGATCAAGGCCATGCAGGACCATGGCTACGACACCGAGTTCGCGGTCGGCGTCACCGCGGCGTCAGCCACGCTCGGCCCGATCATCCCGCCGTCACTGCCCTTCGTCATCTACGGCATGATGGGCAATGTCTCGATCGGCGCGCTGTTCCTCGGCGGCTTCATCCCCGGCGCGGTCATGACCATCTTCATGATGCTCTATGCCACTTACTGCGCGCGCAAGTACAACATGGGCCCGGACCAGCGCTTCCGCTGGTCGGTGCTCGGCCGCACCTTCATCGCAGCGCTGCCGGCGTTGCTGACGCCGGCGCTGATCGTCGGCGGCATGACCTTCGGCTGGTTCACGCCGACGGAGGCCGCGATCGCCGCCTGCGCCTGGGCGCTGATCCTCGGCATCTTCCTGTATCGTTCGCTGTCGCTGAAGCAGTTCTACAAGGTCACGATGGACACCATCGAGACCACCGCCGGCGTGCTGCTGATCGTCGCCGCCGCATCGCTGTTCGGCTGGGTGCTGACCACGACGCGGTTGACGGAGGCCGGCGCCGCGGCGCTGCTCGACATCACCAACAATCGCTATGTCATCCTGCTGCTGATCAATATTCTCCTGCTGGTCATCGGCTGTTTCCTGGAGCCGATCGCCTCCATCAGCATCCTGGTGCCGGTGCTGATGCCGATCATCGTGAAGGTCGGCATCGACCCCGTGCATTTCGGGGTCATGATGACGCTCAATCTGATGATCGGGCTGCTGCATCCGCCGCTCGGCATGGTGCTGTTCGTGCTCTCGCGAATAGCAAAGCTGTCGATCGAGCGCACGACCATGGCGATCCTGCCCTGGCTCGTTCCGCTCTTGCTGTCGCTGGTCGCGATCACGCTGATCCCGGAGCTGACGCTCTGGCTGCCGCGCACCTTCGGGATGCTGAAATAGGCCGGGCGGCGCGCGGCCTACGAGGCCGCGCGGACGCGGCCAAACCAGCGGCGCACTTTCTGCGCGAATTTGCGCCGCCGGCTCATGACCTGACGGGCCACACCGGTTTCGTCATCCGGCTCGATCCCCATGCGCGCAACATCGGACTCGGCAAGCAAATCCGCGGCGGGCTGTTCGCCCGGGACGTCGGGTCCGGGTTCGATCGTGGCGGGCGCGATCGGCACGGATTCCGGCACGACCGCAGCGTCCTGGGCCTTGCGCGCCTCCGCTTCGGCCGAGGCAATCGCCTTGGCCTTGAGACGTCGCGTGTGAGCCCCGATCGCGAGCGGGCCGACGGCTTCCAGGAAGGCGCGCTCGTGGCCGCGCGATAGCCGCTCGACCGCGGTGTTGAGCGGCAGCCAGTCGACCGCGCGGATGTCGCTCATCAGCTCACGGGTCTGCTCGCCATTCGCCTCCATGCTCCAGTAATGCACGACCTTGGCCCGGCCGCCGGTCTCGTAGACCAGCGTGCCCAGAAACTCGCGCACCGTCACATTGTGCCCGGTCTCCTCCAGCACCTCGCGTTTGGCGGCGGCACGCGGCGTCTCGCCGTCGTCGAGCTTGCCCTTCGGCAGTACCCATTCGTCGCGCTTGCGCAGGCGCACCACCGCAAGGCGCACCGGCAGCTCGCGCCGCAGCACGATGCCTCCCGCCGCCTGCACCTGCGCCTTTGCCACGTTCAATTCCCGCACAAATCGAATTTCGAGTCGGTGTTCTATAGCGAAGGATCGGAATGAAACGCAACCGCTCGTTATTTTGCTCCAGATCAACGCGCCCGACCGCCGGCGGTTGCACGGTGATTGCCGATCGGCCGCCAAGGGGAGGGCCGCGACATGAGCGCAATCCGTTTCAGCCTGATGCTAATGGCCTGCTCGACATTGCTTTTATTGTCTTCAGGAGCACCGGCATCTGCGGCCGATGCTCCCCGTTCCTATGCTGCCTCGTTTGAAAACCGGGGAAGCAGTGAGTGCCGCGTGCTCTTGGTGGAGCAAGGGCCATAGCCGCCGCGACCTCGTCCGACTTGGCTGCGACGCGGTCTCAGGCAACAATTGAGAGAGCAAGATGTACAAGCGCATTCTGGTCGCCGTTGATGGAAGCGACACCGCAAATTTGGCGCTGCAAGAAGCCATAACAATGGCTCGGGGACAGCAGGCGACGTTGCGGCTGATCCACGTCATTGATGAAACACCTGCATACATGGCGATCGAAGGCGAGGCGGTACTTGCGCCCGAATTTGTGGATGCGGTTCGGAAAGGCATACGCGAAGCGGGAAAGAATGTGTTGTCAAAATGCAGTGCGAAGGCTCGTGGGGCTGGCGTAGAGGCCGAAACATCGATGAAAACAATCGATGGTCTGGGTTTGCGTGTTCAAGATGCTATCGAGGAAGAAGCGGCGCGTTGGCCTGCGGATATCATCGTGCTCGGAACCCATGGGCGACGCGGGGTTCGCCGCATGCTTCTCGGTAGCGTTGCCGAAGGACTCGCTCGTATCGCAACCAAGCCGGTGTTGCTCATTCGCGGAAAGTAGCGCCAGTCTTGTCTTGCAGGCGGCCGGCTCGGCGCGGCGGATTGTGTCGCGGAGTGCACCGGACGAACGCTCATGACATGGTTGGATTTCGGAATCGTTTCAGCTTTGATCCTGCAAGTTCAGTCAGGTACTTCGCCTCGTGCAATCCGAATACGGTCGATGAAGCGTAGTAGATGACCAGACCCAACGAACATAATACGGTGGCACGCGCTATAACCTCGACTAGTGAAAGGCCCGGCAAGAACTGCACAAGAACAAATCGTCCGAGCAATCCCGCGCCGATCGCGATGGCGGCTGCACTTGCCATCTGCAAGGAGCCCCAAAGTATGCTTGGCGCAGCGGAAAGGTCGGTGTTCTGTGCGGCCGCCTCTTGCTGGAAGCGACGGTGCTCCAGCCAACCGAGCACAAACACGTAGATTGTTATTGCTATCGAACTTGCTACCGCAAGGCCCGCGGGGCCACCGTACATGCGCAGCGTTATGTAAACCGGTACGGCCAGGACAGCGATAATTGTCCCCACTATCGTGGGGGTCCAGGTGCTTCCCAGTGCGTAAAATCCGCGGCTGATAACCGTTTGGGCGGCCCAGCCACCGAGACCAAGACTGAGAAAACCGACGACACTTGCCGTGGCCTGCGCGTCGGCGACGCTGAACCGGCCAGAGAACGCGCCCCAAATCAGATAGGCCGCTTCGAATCCTGCCAAAGTCAGGCAAACCTGCGCGGCAAAGGTGGCGAAAAGCATCAGGCGTGTCGCCCGGCATAGCAACGTGAAGGCCTCGACCACGGATCCCGTGGCTATCAGGCGGCTGACCGTCGGATATGAAGCGACCCCTGCCGCCATGCCAAACACGCCAATCGGCACCTTGATAAGCGTTCGACCATATTGCAGGTAGGACAGCATGCCCGGCGCAAGATAGGACGCCTGATTTTTCACGATCCATTCGTCGACGACGACAATCGAGAAGCCGATCATGATCGGGAAGGAAAGCCACAGATATTCGCGCAGGTCCGAATTTCGCAGCGATAGGACCGGACGCCAGCGAAAGTCGGTTCTGAGGCAGCCGATCAGCGGTAACCCG
>JAKFVP010000315.1 GCA_021732175.1 Bradyrhizobium sp. | reverse complement strand
CGCCACCGCCGAGAACCGCGCCAAGTATGACGGCATGAAAGCCGAACTCGAGGCCAACAACATCAAGGCCAAGGGCGAGGCGAGCAAGGTCGCCGAGAAGATCAACGGCAAGGAGATCGTGATCATCCGTCAGGCCGCCGAATCCGGCCAGCTGTTCGGCTCGGTCTCGGTGCGCGACATCGTCGACGCGCTTGCCACGGACGGCGTCACGGTCGCCCGTACGCAGGTGTGGCTGGATTCGCCGATCAAGGCGATCGGCCAGACCAAGGTGACGATTGCCGTTCACCCCGAAGTCGAGACCGCCATCACCGTGTTCGTGGCCCGCAGCGCGGATGAGGCCGACCGCATCAAGCGCGGCGAAGACATCTCGACCCGCCAGGAAGACCAGGACGCCGCCGCCGAGGCCATTGCCGCCGCCGGCGAGTTCTTCGATCCGGAAGCGCAGCACGACGACGTCCAGCCGGCTGCCGATGCCGGGGAGAAGGCCGAGAAGTAAGCTCGCGTTTGCTGCGGTTACACGAAGCCCGGCCGTCGCAAGCGGCCGGGCTTTGGATTCGTGCTTGAGCAGAACAGCCCGGCTTTGCCGGATCGGACTTATTGGGAAATCGGCACCGTGGGCGGCCCTGCCGGAGGCACGGGCGGCAGCGCGGGTGCAGCCGCAACCGCCGGCGCCTTGATCTCGACAGGCACGGACGGCTTCGGCTGCTCGCCGGCAGGCGCGGAATGGCTGTCGAGGGCCTGAACCGGCGGCGCTGACGTGGCGGGAACGGGCGTCGAGGTCGCGGGCGCCGCGGCGGTCACGGAAGGCGCCGGCGTCACGGCAGGAACCGGATCCGGCCGCGTCGCCGCGGGCTCGCTCGCGGGCCTGGCCGGCTCGACCCTGGCCGATTCGCTCTTCGGCTCCGCCTCAGGCCTGGCACTGTCCCTGGCGCTGTCGTCGCTCTTTGCCGTTTCCTTTGGCGGCTCCACCACGGGTTCGGTGCGTGCGGGCTCCTGGCCCTTCTTGCTCTTCTGATCCTTCTTGCCCTTGTCGGTCACTGCGTGAGCGGGCTGCTCCGGCCGCATGATATCGGGCGTCTCACCCGGGCGCGGCAGACGCGCCTGCCTGGGCTGTTCCTTCGGCTGCTCGGCCGGCGCCCGCGCCTCCTGCTTGCCGTCCTTTGCCGCTTCCTTGCCCTGCTTGCCTTCCTTGGCGTCCTTCTGGACGCGCGTATCGGTCGCCCCGTTGGAGACGAGGTAGGAGGCGAGCACGTTCGCCATGTCGCTGGAGGTGGTGTAGTGCTGGCGCAGGAAGCCCGACAGCGAGGAAGGCGGCACGCTGCGCAACAAGCCCCGCGGGCTCTTGTGACAGGCGTTGCAGGTGCCCGCGAAAATCTGCGCCGGCGACTTGCCCGCTTCGAGATTCTCGACCGCGCGCACCGCCACCGCCGTCAGACAGCCGATCAGAAGCGTCACCGTCGCGAGACTGAGCGCTCGGCTCAACATTCCCAGCCCTTCTCCTAAAGCAAAAATACCCGATGTCGCAGGGACCGACACGGGCGACGGCGGGTCACCTTTTAGCCGATTATCGCGCGAATGGAAGCAGGGTTATGTCGCTTATCCGTGAAGTCCCCATTCCCGAATATCCGCTTTGACTACAACGCAGTAGCCGACGCCTTTGATCGGCTTTATGCTTGGGAACCGGTGTATTGGCCGCCCCGTTGTCGGAGTAGCCTCTCATGTGACGGCCGGCCGTTCCATTGGTGCGTCGATGGACCGATTGTTGCGTTACGTTCTCCAGCACTTCATCCGCCGCGGTACAATGATCTTTACCACGGCGAACGGGACGAGTTTCGCCTGCGGGGACGGCACCGGAAAGCCGGTCAGGGCCGCCTTCACGACAGCGCGCGCCGCTCGGCGAATTCTCTTCAATCCCGAACTGGCGCTGGGCGAGGCCTGGATGGACGGCAGCTTCGTCGTCGAGAACGGCTCGATTGCGGACGTCCTCGCCATCGTCATGAACCAGCCGGAGATCATGCCCGGCCTTGCCAAGCCACGATGGTGGCTGCGCTACCTCATTCGCCATTTGAAGCAGTTCAATCCGCGCGGCCGCGCCAGGAAGAACGTCGCCCATCACTATGACCTCAACGGCCGGCTCTATTCGCTCTTCCTGGATGCCGACCGGCAATATAGCTGCGCCTATTTCCAGGCGCCGGACGCGACGCTGGACGATGCCCAGATCGCCAAGAAGCGCCATCTGGCCGCAAAGCTGCTGGTGCGCCCGCGCGACCGCGTGCTCGACATCGGCTCCGGCTGGGGCGGCCTTGGCCTGTATCTGGCAGAAATGACCGAGGCCGACGTTACCGGCATCACGTTGTCGTCAGAGCAGTTCCAGGCGTCGAACGCCCGTGCGGCCGAGAAGAACCTTTCGCGCTCGGCGCGCTTCCTGCTGCAGGATTATCGCGATGTCGCAGGCCCCTTCGACCGCATCGTTTCGGTCGGCATGTTCGAGCATGTCGGCGTCGCTTTCTACGAAACCTATTTCCGCCGCTGCGCCGAGCTTCTCGGCGACGACGGCGTCATGGTGCTGCATTCGATCGGCCGCTTTGGCCCACCCGACGTGACCAACCCGTGGATCACGAAATACATCTTCCCCGGCGGCTACATCCCGGCGCTGTCGGAAGTGATGCCCGCCATCGAGCGCGCCGGCCTCCTCGTCTGCGACGTCGAAATCCTGCGGCTGCATTATGCGGAGACGCTGAAGGCATGGCGCGAGCGCTTCATGGCGCGCCGCGAGGAAGCGGTCCGGCTCTATGACGAGCGCTTTGCCCGGATGTGGGAATTCTATCTGGCCTGCTCCGAGATGGCGTTCCGCGCACAGGGCCTGATGGTGATGCAGATACAGCTCGCCAAACGCCAGGGCGTGGTGCCCATCACGCGCGATTACATTGCCAATGAGGAAGCAAGGCTGCGCGGCAGGGAGCGCAACGCCCGGCCCCGGCTGCAGATTGCCGGCGAATAGCTTGGTGGAATCGGAACTTAGTTCAGCAAATTGAGGGGCCGCATGAAGCGCGATGTGACCGGCAGCGCCAGTTGCGCCCGCAGCGCGGCGAGCACCGCTTCGTCACAAGGCTCGGCCCGCCGCGAGGGCCGCGAAGCTTCTTCCATGGTGTCGACCAGCGCTGACAGCCAAAGCCGCTCGCCGCGGCCGCCGCGCCAGGATTGAGAAGACTGAAACTGCTGGCCCATTGCCTAACCCTGTCCCAGCGCCCGCTTGACCAATTCCATTGCCGAAAATCCGTTCCGGAACGCTGCCGCAAGAAAAACCCGCCCGATGTGACCTAATTCACAGAGGGTTTCCGCAGGCCGGCGTAAACGATCGATATGGCCCGCAGAACGTATGATCCCGTGATCGACCTCGATCCCCAGCGCGACCTCGGAACCGACTACACCCTGATCGCCATCGGGGTGGGTGCGGCGCTGATCGCACTGGCCTATCTGCTTCTGACCTGACGGAAGCGGAAGAACCTGCCCAAACGCGCCCCCACCCTTGTTTAGGTGTGCCCCGGCGCGGAAAAGGTTCAGTGTGCCTGACGGAAATCCGGAACTAGCACCTGAAGCCGCCCATCCTTGGCCAAACTTCCGTCAAAACACGTCAAGCGCCGCGCGGTTTGGCGAGCCGACTAATCCACAATTGAGATCAGCGGTTGATAGCGGCCAGCTTTTGCTTCCGGTTTGGGTGCGAGAGGCGCTTTATCGCCGCCCCGCACAGTAAAAATTTCAGTACCTCCGCCATCTCCGGAAGCCCTAACTAACGCCATGGCCTTGACTGATTCGAACGTCCTCAAGCTCGCGCCCGATGCCGGCACCCCGGCCTACCGGAGCGCTCCGCACAATATCGAGGCGGAGCAGAGCCTTCTCGGCGCGATCCTCGTCAACAATGACGCCTTCTACCGGGTCTCGGACTTTCTCGAACCGAAGCACTATTTCGAGCCGCTGCATCAAACCATCTACGAGACCGCTTCCAGCCTGATCCGGATGGGCAAGGTCGCCACCCCCGTGACTCTGAAAACCTTCCTGCCGGCCGATGCCGACATCGGCGGCATGACGGTCGGGCAATACCTCGCCCGCCTGGCGGCCGAAGCCACCACCATCATCAATGCCCAGGATTACGGGCGGACCATCTACGACCTTTCGCTGCGCCGCGACCTGATCGGGATCGGCGAGGAGATGGTCAATGTCGCCTACGACGCGCCGGTCGATTTCGCCCCCCGCGCGCAGATCGAGGACGCCGAGCGCCGGCTCTACGAACTCGCGGAGTCCGGCCGCTACGATGGCGGCTTCCAGAAGTTCTCGCAGGCGCTGACCGTCGCCGTCGACATGGCGGCGAAAGCCTTCCAGCGCGACGGCAAGCTGTCTGGCGTCGCCACGGGGCTGCGCGACCTCGACGCCAAGATGGGCGGCCTGCAGCAGTCCGACCTGATCATCGTCGCCGGTCGTCCCGGTATGGGCAAGACCTCGCTTGCCACCAACATCGCCTACAACGTCGCCAAGGCCTATGTCGGCGAAGTGCAGGCCGACGGCACGACGCGGGCGGTCAATGGCGGCGTGGTCGGCTTCTTCTCCTGCGAAATGTCGGCCGAACAGCTCGCCACGCGTATCATCGCCGAGCGCACCGGCATTCCCTCCAGCTCGATCCGCCGCGGCGGCATTTCCGAGGCCGATTTCGAGAAGATCCGCGACTACTCGATCGAATTGCAGTCGCTGCCCTTCTTCGTCGACGAGACCGGCGGCCTCTCGATCGCGCAATTGATGGCGCGCGCCCGCCGGCTGAAGCGGCAGAAGGGCCTCGACCTGATCGTGATCGACTACATCCAGCTGCTGTCGGGCTCGGGCAAGCGCTCCAGCGACAGCCGCGTGCAGGAAATCACCGAGATCACGACCAGCCTGAAGGCGCTGGCCAAGGAGCTGAACGTTCCCATCATCGCGCTGTCGCAGCTCTCGCGCCAGGTCGAAAGCCGCGAAGACAAGCGCCCGCAACTCTCGGACTTGCGTGAATCCGGCTCGATCGAGCAGGATGCCGACGTCGTGATGTTCGTGTTCCGCGAGGAATATTACCTCGCCATGAAGGAACCGCGGCCCGGAACTGACGAGCACATCAAGTGGATGCAGGACATGGAACGGGCCCTCGGGCGCGCCGAAGTCATCATCGGCAAGCAGCGCCACGGCCCCACCGGAACGGTTGAACTGCACTTCGACGCCTCGGTCACGCGCTTCGGCGACCTCGCGCATGGCGGCCAGATGGTGGATCACGGCCATTAACCTCGTCCCGTGCGACGTGATCGCATCGTGATCCGGTCGCGGGCGTGGTTGAACCGATCATCCCGGCCGCCTAAAATGTGGCGATGAACATCGCCTCCGACCCAAAGTCCCTGCTTTCGCCCGAAGCGAACCTCGCTGCGGCGCATGCCGCCGCGACCGGTATCCTCACCATCGACCTCGACGCCATCGTTGCCAACTGGCGCAAGCTCGAGAAAACAGCGGTTCCTGCCGAATGCGCCGGGGTCGTCAAGGCCAATGCCTATGGCTGCGGCGCCGAACAGGTGGCGCGCGCGCTCGCCAATGCCGGCTGCAAGACCTTCTTTGTCGCAACGCTCGATGAAGGCAGGGTCGTCCGCGCCGCCGTGCCGGAGTCGGCCACGATCTACGTGCTTGATGGCTTCTTCCAGAATTCCGGCGAGGCCTATGCCGCAATCAATTGCCGCCCCGTCATCGGCGAGCTGAACGAGCTCGCCGAATGGGATGTGTTCTGCCGCCGCTCGGGCTGGACCGGCGGCTGCGCCATCCATATCGACACCGGCATGAGCCGGCTCGGACTGACGGTCGCGGAAGCCCAGGGCATCATTCCCCGCATCAATGCCGGCGATCACGGCATCACGCTGGTCATGAGCCATCTGGTTTCGGCCGAATTGCTCAACAACCCCGTCAACGCCAAGCAACTCGCCGCCTTCCGCGAGATCCAGAGCCTGTTCTCCGGCGTGCCGGCAGCGCTCGCCAATTCCTCCGGCATTTTCCTGGGCCCGCAATTCCAGTTCGACCTCGTTCGCCCCGGCGCGGCGCTCTACGGCATCAACCCGACGCCGGAAGCGGACAACCCGATGCAGCCCGTCGTCGAGTTGAAGGCGCGCATTGTGCAGATCCGCAATATCGAGCGCGGCGAGACCGTCGGCTATGGCGGCACCTGGAGTGCGCGGCGGCCGACGCGGCTCGCCATCGTCTCGGCCGGTTATGCCGACGGCTATTTCCGCGCCGCCAGCGCCAGCGACGGCACCCGCGGCGCCGAGGTCATCGTATCGGGCAAGCGCTGCCCGATTGCGGGCCGCGTCTCCATGGACCTGATGGCGGTCGACGTCACCGATCTCGAAAAAACAGCGGCGCGCCGCGGCCACATGGTGACCTTGATCGGCGAAGGCATCACCATCGACGAGCTCGCCCATCACTTCGGCACCATCGGCTATGAAGTGCTGACCAGCCTCGGCCGCCGCTTTGCCCGCGTCTACAAGGGCGGCGACGCCAAGGTGGAGCCGCCTGCCCTTGCGGCATCGGATGCACCGGCCACGGAGTCCGCGCCGGGTGCCGCAACGCCGCCGCCGGTGCACTCGGAGAGCGCGTCAGCCGATAAGGCATGAAGGTCGCAACCTTCAACATCAACAACATCAACCGGCGGCTGCCGAACCTGTTGCGCTGGCTGCGCGCGGCAAAACCCGACGCCGTAGCGTTGCAGGAGCTGAAGGCGGCTGACGCCGAGTTTCCCATCGCCGCGATCGAGAAGGCCGGCTACGGCGCGGTCTGGCGCGGCCAAAAGACCTGGAACGGCGTTGCCATCCTCGCCCGCAAGGCCGAGCCGGTGCTGATCCGCAATGCTTTGCCCGGCGACGCCAGCGATCGCGAGGCCCGCTACATCGAGGCGGCCGTCAACGGCATCGTCGTGACAAGCATTTATCTGCCGAACGGCAATCCGCAGCCCGGGCCGAAATTCGACTACAAGCTCGCCTGGTTCAAACGCCTTCGCGCGCACGCGCAAAAGTTCATCAAGCAGGACATCCCCGTGGTGCTCGCCGGCGACTACAACGTCGCGCCGACGCCGTTGGATATCTATCCGTCGAAATCCTGGGACAAGGACGCGCTGATCCAGCCGAAGAGCCGCGCCGCGTTTGCGTCACTGGTCGATCAGGGATGGACGGATGCGATCCGCGAACTGCATCCGAAGCAGCCGATGTACACGTTCTGGGACTACATGCGGAACCGCTGGCCGCGCGATGCGGGCCTGCGGCTCGACCATCTCCTGGTCAGCCCCGCACTGGCGGGCCGCCTGCAAAAGGCCGGCGTCGACAGAAAAGTCCGCGGCGAAGACGGCGCCAGCGACCACGCGCCGGCATGGGTGGTGTTGAAGTAGCGGGCTGTTGTCGCAGGCTGCCGATGAAGTAAGCTGGTGACAGTTAAGGCGAAGGGAGACGCCATTGCCTGGCGCCGTCAACTTCGGAGCCGCCCCTGTCCTGATAGTTTGCTGCGCCACCCTGGCGTTGATGGCCGAGGCATGGGCCGCGCCGCCTGAACGCGTCACATTCGACAGCGCGCCTCAAAAAATGCTTTCGAGGACCATCGCAGGCGAGCGCATCCAGGCTGACATGGCCAAGCCCGATGGCGCAGGTCCCTTCCCCGCCGTCGTCGTTCTGCACGGCTGTGGCGGGATGCATGAGGCGACCAAACAAAGACTGGCCGATCATCTTGTCGCGTGGGGCTATGTCGCCCTGCTCGTCGACAGCTATGCGACGCGCGGCATCGAACACGCCTGCACGCCGACCGCGTTCGCCACCTTCGCCACCTTCGCCAAGCGCAGGCAGGATATCTACGGGGCGCTCGCTTTCCTGGCCGGCCAAAGTCATGTCGATGCGCAACGAGTCGCCGCGGTCGGCTTTTCTGCAGGCGGCTGGCTCGCGCTCTTTGTCGCGGAGCCCAATTCGCGCGAACCGTTCGAACTTCCGGACAATCTGCGCTTCCGCGCGGCGGTGGCGTTCAATCCGCCATGCGAGGCGGCCTCAGCGCGTCCGGTCGTGCCCGCGCTGATCCTGATCGGCGCCCTCGACGATTGGACGCCGGCAGCCGACTGTTCCAGAAAGGTCGCCAGCTGGGGCAATGACGGGCCGCCGATCGAGCTCGTGATCTATCCCGGCGCATATCACGGGTTCTATTACCCGAATCTGCAGCCCGGCAGAAAGTTGTTCGATCACTGGCTGGAGTACAACGGCGCAGCCGCCGACGATTCAGATCGCCGCCTGCGCCAGTTTCTCGATCGACACCTCGGGAATTGAGGCGCGCCGCGCCCGTCACCACAAATTCTTGCCATCGATCACAGTCACCGGCACCGCATCGAGATCGAAATCGTCGAACAGCCGCGCATTGACTCCGATCTTGGGATTGTCGAAGTCCGGCTTGCCGGTCGACCAGTCCGGCGACTCGCCAAAGGTGCCGCAACCGCAGTTGGCGCAGAAATGGTGTTTCACCGTCCGCGAATTCCACAGATAGGTCGCGACGTTTTCTTCAGGCGATAGCAGGCGGAATTGCGCCGGCGAGTAATAGGCCCAGAGCGCGCCACGCTTCGAACAGAACGAGCAGGTGCAGCGCGTCACGCCGGCCGGCGCTTCATCGACCTCGAATTTCGTGTTGCCGCAGTGGCAACTTCCCTTCAGTGGCATGATGGCGACCTTTCCTGGTGATCCCTGCGCTCTTCCTAACTGCCCTCTGCTGCCAGCCTTCTGTCAGCAATCAGCCGCATCAGTTGAAATGGCTGACTAAAATGGCTGCGTATGTTGCGCTTTGGTCACAGCCTTGGGGAACACAAGCAACTAGCTTGCGTTCCAGGACACGATCCGGGGCGGAGCATTTTCATGATCAGGCTTTCAATTGCGGCTTCCATTGTGGCGCTTGGCACCATGACCGCCTCGGCGGCCGACATGGCCGCCCGCCCCTACACCAAGGCGCCGCCGGCTCCCGCCGTGGTCGCCTATGACTGGAGCGGCTTCTATCTCGGCATCAATGGCGGCGGCGCATGGAGCCGCAAGTGCTGGGACGTCCAATCTTTCACGATCAATCTTCAATTCTTACCGCCATTCACGGTGGCCGGACCTGAAGGTTGTCATGACGCGACCGGCGCCACCGCCGGCGGGCAGATCGGTTATCGCTGGCAAGCAGCAGCCTGGGTGTTCGGCATCGAAGCGCAAGGCAATTGGGCGAATCTTTCCGGCTCCAACAACTCAATTGTCCCCTTGTTCGCCGCCAGCAACTTCACCAACCGCAGCAGGATCGATGCCATCGGCCTGTTCACCGGCCAGATCGGCTACGCCTGGAATTCGTTCCTGCTTTATGTGAAAGGCGGCGCCGCCGTCGTGAACGACAAATACGACACCTACGTTTTCGCGGCACAGCCCGGGGTGCCGGCGGGTCAGGTCTTCACCCGCGGCAGCGAGACGCGCTGGGGCGGCGTTGTCGGCGTCGGCGGCGAGTATGCATTCACCCGGAACTGGTCGTTTGCGCTCGAATACGATCATTTGTTCATGGGCGACAACACGGTTCGGATGACGGCCGATCCCTTCTTCATCGCGCAAATGAGCCACAACACCAGCGTCCGCCAGGACGTCGACATGGTCACCGCGCGGATCAACTACCGCTTCGGCGGGCCCGTCGTCGCCAAGTACTGAGTTCAGCCGGGTCACCACAACTCGCTGACGGCGAGCGCTTGCGCACCATCTGCCCATCGGGCCAGATGGCGCCGCATGGGATTCCTCTTCGTCCTCGTCGTCGGCCTGCTCGCCGGCACCATCTCGGGCATCGTCGGCACCGGCTCGTCGATCATGCTGATGCCAGTGCTCGTCTATCAATATGGCCCGAAGGAAGCCGTTCCGATCATGGCGGTTGCCGCCGTGATGGCGAACCTGTCGCGCATTCTCGCCTGGTGGCGCAAGGTCGACTGGCGCGCCTGCGCCGCCTACTCCGTCACGGGCATTCCGGCCGCAGCACTGGGCGCACGCACGCTGCTGGAGCTGCCCTCGCATGCCGTCGATGTCACCATCGGCCTCTTTCTGATTACGATGGTTCCGGTGCGGCACTTTCTGGCGCGGCATCAGCTCAAGGCCAATCTCTGGCATCTCGCCGTCGGCGGCGCCATCATCGGCTATCTCACCGGCATCGTGGTCTCGACCGGCCCGCTCAGCGTGCCGCTGTTTCTGTTCTACGGCCTCAGCAAGGGTGCCTTCCTCGCCACGGAAGCCGCGAGCTCTTTCGGGCTCTATGTCAGCAAGTCCGTCACCTTCGAGCGCTTTGGCGCGCTGACGTCCGATATCGCCATCAAGGGCCTGATTGCGGGATCGTCGCTGATGGCGGGCGCCTTCATCGCCAAGCGCTTTGTGCTGAAGCTCAAGCCCGATGTGTTTCGCCTGATCATGGACGGCATCATGATCGCGGCGGGTATCGCGATGCTGTGGACCGCGGCCACGGCATAAATTTGTTCAATTCGGCCCGGCCAGACTGAACCAAACACAGCGAACGCGCGACGCAGTGATGCAGGTCACTGCGGGCGTTCGCGCACCCGTCGATGATCCCGGCCATTTCACGCCTATCCGGCCAGCACTGGCCAGGAGCTTCTCATGAACAATGGAATCATTGCCGCCATCGTCGCTGCGGTCGCCGTCGTTGCGGCCATCGTGTTCGGCAGCTGGTACACCGTCGATCAGACCGAGCGCGGCGTGTTGCTGCGCACCGGCGCCGTGATCGGCACGGCGCAGCCCGGTCTCGGCTTCAAGGTGCCGCTGATCGACACCGTCGAGAAGGTCAGCGTCAAGACCATCACCTACAGCTGGGACAAGATGAATTCCTATTCCTACGACCAGCAGCCGGCCGATTTGAAGATCAGCGTGACCTTGCGCGCCGCACCGGAAAAGGTCGGCGAGCTCTATGCCAAATTCGGCAGCCTGCAGACCGCGGTCAATCAGGTGGTGAGCCCCGCCGTGAACCAGCAGGTCAAGATCGTGTTCGGCCGCTATACCGCGGTCAAGGCGATCCAGGACCGCGGCCAGCTCAATGCCGCGATCAAGGACGCCATCACGGCGACGCTGCGGGACGATCCGATGATCGTGATCGAGAGCGTACAGCTCGAGAACATCGAGTTCTCCGCCAACTATTTGCACTCGATCGAGCAGCGCATGCTGGCCGAGGTCGAGGTGCAGAAGCTGCAGCAGAACGCCGAGCGCGAGAAGGTGCAGGCCCAGATCACGGTGACGCAGGCCACCGCCAAGGCCAACGCCGTTCGCGCCGAGGCGCAGGCCGCTGCCGATGCACTGCGGCTGAACGGCGAAGCGCGCGCCAGCAACATCCGCCTCACCGGCGAAGCCGAAGCCTCCGCCATCGAGGCGCGCGCGAAAGCGCTCGGCACCAACCCCAACCTCGTCACGCTGGTGCAGGCCGAGCGCTGGAACGGCGTGCTGCCGACCACGATGGTACCGGGCTCGGCCGTGCCGTTCGTGTCGGTGAAATAACCCGCGTAAGTCAACCGCTGAAACGAAACGGCGCGTCCGCTTCCGGCCGCGCCGTCGTCATTTGATACCCGCGCATGGCGGCTGCCGGCCGCCTGCCCGGTCATCCGGGCTCATCCCCAGGTCGGGAGAATGCGAGAAGACGCGCGTCCCATGCCGAACTCCCCTGCCGAGGTCTGATCGGGGAACAACCCCTGTGCGGCCTCGGCATTGCGCGCGCAGCGCTCGATCCAGCGGGCGACGCGAACGTCGACCCACGCGGCAAATCGCCGTTGCGCCGCTGCCAGCACAGCCCTCGCCTTCGGATGGAATGATCTCTTGAATTCGTTGCGGGCGAACATCTTGCCCTCCTGCCTGTTCGGCGGAGGGAGCGGCCCTGCGCCGGTAGTTACGTTATTGCCTTGCGGATCCGGAAATTCGCGCCCCACGCCATCACGGACGTGCACGACCGATCGGCCAGCCGAATAAGCGGCCGGACGCGGGCGGCAGTGTCTGCGACATGTGTGAGCGCGTGACGCATTGCAGTCCTCAAAGAGTGCGGGCAGTTCACCCGCGATCATCTTGGCCATCTAAGCGCAGAGAAAATTCAGCGCGTCAAACTTTTTTGCTCGCGCTCGTGAAATTTGCAATTTTCGGAACGACCGCGCAGCCGGTCGTTTTCTAAAATTTCAGCCGGTCACCTCGCCGTACCGGTGCGTGAAGCAGGAATCCGCCCGCCACGCGTCCCAAAAACAACAAGGCCCCGGTCCATGCCGGGGCCTTGCTGCCGAGGAGATGCGAATGATCAGTACCGCGCGACGACCGGTCCGGCGTTGAACAGGTAGTTCACGCCGACCTTGAAGATGTGCTTGTCGGCGCTGACGTTCTGAATCTGGTTGTTGTTCGGCCCGACGGGGAAAACCGTGACGAAGTTGACGTTCTTGGAGGCAAAGCCGAGGTAGTCGTATTCGAACTTGGCGGTCCAGTTGCGGGTGAACGCATATTCGAGGCCGATACCGACCAGCAATCCGTCCAGCGTGGCGCTACCCGTCGTGACCGAACAGAAGGCGCCGCAGAAATTCAGCGTGTTCGAGGTCCAGTCGAACCGGCCGGCTACCCAACCGGCCTTGCCGTAAACGAGGGCACGATCAACCGCGATGCCGAACCGGCCGGCGATATCGAAGTCATACCTGTTCTTGATGCTGGTGGTCTGAATCAGAAGATTGTTGCCACCAAAGAAGTCGCTGTTGACCTTCATCCCCGACCAGAAGCCCTCGCCCTCGATGCCGAGGACGAGCATGCCGGTCTGGTAGTTACAGCCGATTTGGCCACCGGCGAGACCACCGACGCCGTGCTTGTCGTTCAGACCGCCGCCGAAGAAGCCCTGGTCAAGCAGCACGCCCGCGCCGGCATGCACGCCG
This sequence comes from Bradyrhizobium sp., assembly GCA_021732175.1. Taxonomy (GTDB): domain Bacteria; phylum Pseudomonadota; class Alphaproteobacteria; order Rhizobiales; family Xanthobacteraceae; genus Bradyrhizobium. The sequence continues at coordinate 2,167 of JAKFVP010000315.1, read as the reverse complement.
ATGTAGCATCCGGTCCAGCTGAAGGCGGGAGCTACAGCAACAGGCGCGGCTTTCACGGCCATGTCAGCCGCGGAAGCGCTGCCAATGCCGAACATGACGCCGACGGCCAGGGCGGCGGAAAGGATCAGTTTTGAGCGCATGGTAGTCTCCAGTCCAAATCCGGAAAAAGGGTCAGTATCGTGCGACGACCGGCGAGCCGGCATTGAACAAATAGTTCACGCCGACCTTGAAGATGTGCTTGTCGGCGCTGACGCTCTGGAGCTGGTTGAAGCTGTTGCCGTTGGCGAAGACCGTGGTGAAGTTGACGTTCTTGGCGCCAAAGCCGAGATAGTCGTATTCGAACTTGGCGGTCCAGTTGTTCAGGAACGCGTATTCAAGGCCGATGCCGATCAGCAGCCCGTCCAGTGTGGCGCTACCCGTCGTTGTCGAGCAATTGCCGCAGAAATTCAATGTGCGCGAGTACCAGTCGAACCGGGCGGCGACCCAGCCGGCCTTGCCGTAAACAAGGGCGCGATCAAACGCGAGACCAAACCGGCCAGCGACATCGTAGTCGTATTTGTTTCTGATGCTGCTGGTCTCGAACGGGAGAGTATCGTTGATGCCAAAGAAGTCGCTGTTGACCTTCATGCCCGACCAGAAGCCTTCGCCTTCGATGCCGAGAACGAGTATGCCGGTCTGGTAGTTGCAGCCGGCTTGACCGCCGGCAAGGCCGCCAATGCCGTGCTTGTCTGCGGGCGCCAGATTATTGAATCCCTTGTCGAGCAGTACGCCGCCGCCGGCGTGCACGCCGATGTAGCATCCGGTCCAGCTGAAGGCGGGAGCAACACGCGGCGCGGCCTTCATGGGGATGTCAGCCGCCGAAGCGGCGCCAATTCCGAACATCGCGCTGACGGCCAATGCAGCAGAAGCGATCAGGTTTGAGCGCATACTATTTTCCAGCTCTGGTTCATGGTCCGATTCTCGAAACCTACGCCGCTGAAAAACGCGCGTCGCTACCCGTCGACCCAGTTTCGGCGGATTCCCGCACAGTGTTGCCAAAAAGACCCTCGACGGGAGGTGGACGGGGATCAAGGAAAGTGCCTGCTTTGCAAGGGCTTGGAGCCAATCCGAAGCTCGTCACATCGGTGCAGGGCGAAAGTAGAACGGCGTGCGGCCGAACGACGTGAGACGAAGGAACCCGGACGTCATCGATCATTCTCCCCGCTTGAAAGATACTGTGCTTCCGGGCTCTTTTGCTGGGTCGTTGTTCCAGCGAAGGAGTGGGCGTCGTGAGCGCAGTAGCCGAGCCTGCCGTTTTCCCCATTTCCGCCGGCACAACCGACCGGCGCGCCGGCGTCCGGCAGGACGTCCAGAAATTTGCCGAGGCGGCGCTCGCCGAGAGCAAGCGCGAGGGCCTGTGGCTGGCCGTCCGCGCGCGCTGGGTCGCGCTCGCGGTGATCGCCGTGACTTTGCCGGTCATGAATCCGCATTGGGACGTTCTCTACTACATCGCCTCGACCGGACTGTTCGCCCTGATCGGCTGGGCACAGCTAAAAGTGGGCCGAGCGGGCGTTTCCCGGCCGGAACTGTTCCTGATGTTCTGCGACCTAGCCCTGATGACGTTTCTCGCGGTCGTGCCCAATCCCTGGGCGCCCGGCGACTGGCCGATCGGCATGCAATTCCGCTTCAACACCTTCATCTACTTCTTCGTGCTGCTCGGCACCGCCACCCTCGCCTATTCCTGGAAAACCGTCATCGCGATGGGCACCTGGACCGCAGGCTTGTGGACGGCCGGCGTCGCCTGGGCCTGGTTTCATTCCGACGGCTATGCAGCGCTGGCCGAGCGCGTGCATGCGGCTGTTGGCGCCGACATCAGGATGTTCGCGCTGATCGACCCGACGGCGATCAACATCCCCGCGCGGTTTCAGGAAGCCCTCGTGTTCGTCATCGTCGCGGTAACGCTGGCGGTGTCGGTGCGCCGCTCCAATGCGCTCCTGGTGAGCCATGCCGGAATCGAACGCGAGCGCACCAACCTGGCGCGTTACTTCTCGCCCAATGTGGTCGAGGAGCTCTCGAAGAACGACGAACCGCTCAAGCAGGTCCGCACCGAGAACGTCGCGGTGCTCTTTACCGACATCGTCGGCTTCACCGCCTATGCCGACGGCCGCAGCCCTGCCGACGTGATCCG
>JAKFVP010000504.1 GCA_021732175.1 Bradyrhizobium sp. | reverse complement strand
GATCGATGCGCGCGAAAGCCGCCTTCCATTCGAAATAGGCAGATTCCAATTCACCGTTGGCGAAGAACGCCCGGCGCAAGACATCGCGCCAGCCCGCCGGCGTCGGCACCGTCGGCAACTGACGGGTCTCGAACGGCGGCTCAAAGGCCGGCGCAGCCGAATTGAGTTTCGCTTCCTCCTCTAGCGTCCCCACCGGAGCGAGAACGCAGCCGCTCAGTCCCAAGAGCATCGTCATACATAGCGTTGCGATCAAAGCGCCGGCCGGCGCTCCTTTGGGGATTGGATGCCCGTTCCGGGAATTTGCGCGCGCCGAGATTTGCAAGAGGCGCGAGAGAGCCTCAAAGCGCCGAGTCTTTCCGCAAGACGCGCCAGGGACGGTGCGAATTGTCGACGGCACTGCCACCGAGCCGGCGAGGCTCGCACGTTCCGGATCATCTTTTGCTGAATGTGAACCCGTCATCGCCTTAGTGTTCCTGTCGCGAAGAGATCGGCCTTTTACATTCCTTCTTCGTATATCGCTCAGGCGATTTATGGAACTGATCATGACGGGAAGCGAGGTGGAAACAGCGATTCCGGCCGTAGAAATCCTCGGATGTGGCATTCTTGTTGCTCTCGACCGGCATGCCCGCCCATAGCGCATCCGACTTCACGCGGATGTTCGCGGTCGTCGCAGCGGTCGCTTCGAGCGCTGTTGCTCGCTCCGATCCACTATCCCCGCAATGAAAGACGACTCGCAGAAGCGGCCCTGCACCCAAGGGCGCCCAGTACTGAGCGCCCTTGCCGCGACCTCCAAGCCGGCGGCCAAGTCAAGACGTCGGTGTAGACGTCACTGTACTGGCGCTAATGCCCATGCCCCCCACCATGTCCATGTCCTTGCCCATGTAGAAGACTGAAGAATTGGTCGTGCTCGTCGTTTGCGGAGGCAGTCGTCGGGGCAAGGACACCGCTTCTACGGCGCGCGACAACCTCGCGCCTTTCCTGAGAGCATATTTCGGCGTTCCCCTCAGTCAAGAAACCAGGCCGCAGTCGCTTAGCCGCATCGCGCTAATCGGCCTTAATCCAAATCAAACCCGCCGAAGCGCGTCGTGATCTAGTTGGGTTATCGAACGTGCCCAGCGTATCCCCATTCGTCGGCGCAGAGCGCCGTAAACCAGGAGTACATATCGTGCGCCAAGCAGCAGCCGTTCTTGCCGCAATAACGTTCGGCCTCGCAACTCTCTTTAGCCCATCAGTTGCCCAGATGCTCACACCAACGCCAAGCGAATGGATGGACAAGCTCGATCGGGAACACAAACACCTCGTTTCTCCATCGGGACACGTGCATGCGAGGGGTCAGGTCCAGGCCGTGGATATGGGCCCCGGTGCGGCTTCGGTCACCATTCTGACCGAGGACATGGAAAGCCCCGATGGCAGCATCAGGATGCGGGCAATGGAAATGCCCTTCCATGTCACGAACCCTCGCATGCTGAAAGGGCTGCGGCCGGGAGATTTCGTGGAATTCGAAGCAGCACGACTGAGAAACGCTGTAATGATTACGAACATCCGCAAAGCGCGTTAGTCACGGCTCGAAAAATGACCGTTCGGGACCTGGCGCAGGCTCAAGGAAAACCGTCGGTTGGCGCGCCGCGGCTTCGTGCTTCAGTTGCTGCCATTATCTGCTCGATATCCTCAAACTCTATCGCAGTTGGTCCGATCGAGCTCTCCGAACCGCGGCCAAACTGGGGACCCTGCAATTGGCGTAGCCGATGCTGCAGCCGATCATTTAGTTTTTCCGCTCTTGGCAGCAGTGATTGCTGCACGTTAGCTCGGGCGAGAACACTGGCCCATGCCAAACCTTGTGGATGCCGAGACAGAGTGGCGTTCGCCAGCGCGAGTTTTCTGGGCCAGGTCTTGTTCGAAGGGAAGGCCAAGTCCGACCCGGGGGCGCTCACCGCGCTGATCCGCAAGCGGGCGCCGCATGCGGAGCGCATCGGATTTGAGACCGGAGCGATGGCGAGTTGGCTATGGCATGAACTTCGTAGGGTCGATCTTCCGGTGGTTTGCATCGACGCGCGGCATGCGCACGCGGCTTTGTCCGTACGCATGAACAAGAGCGATCAGAATGATGCTCGGGGTCTGGCCTAACTGGTGCGGGGTTGGCTGGTATCGAGAGGTCAAAGTCAAGAGCGAGAAAGTCAGAGGATCCGCGCGATACTTGTCGCGAGATCGGGGCTCGTGACCATTCGTCGAAATATCGAGAACCAGGTCCGCGGTCTCGTCAAAGAGTACGGGTTGCTGTTCCCGCGCGCAATCGGCCTCCAGTTTCGCAAGCTGGTCGTTGAGCTGCTGGGCGAAGATCATCAGCTTCTCCGGTGTGGTCACGGCCCTTCTCTCCATCATGAGCAAACCTGCAAGCAACAAAGCAAGTTCGACGACGAAGTCCGCCAGTTGGCGAAGTCGGAAGAGACGACGCGTCGCCTGATGACGATTCCTGGTGTCGGCGTGGTGACCGCCTTGACCTTCCGCCATACGATCGATGACCCACCGCGCTTCCGATCGGCATCGAGCATGAGCGCCTATCTGGGTCTTACACCTCGGCGCAACCAATCTGGCGAAACCGACATCAATGGCAAGATATCACGATGGGGCGACCGTCTTCTCAGAACCTACCTGTTCGAGGCCGCGACCGTCCTGCTTTATGGGACGAAGAAATGGTCATCCCTCAAGGCCTGGGGAATGAAGCTCGCCAAGCGGATCGGCATGAACAAGGCGAAGGTCGCCATCGTCCGGAAGATCGCCGTGATCTTCCACTGCGTCTGGGTCGACGGAACGTCGTTTGATTGGGGACAGGCAAAGACGGCCTGATCATATCTTGCGAGATTCCGGCTCGCTTCTCGACGGGCCGGCGATGTCCCGCTGGGACGGTGGTTGTGGCGACCTCGGTCAATCGGCTGGTGGCGGATCGTTCGCACTCCGCTGGACACGTTGAGGCGCCCGACCCGGACATCGTCATGAGGCGCTGCGCGACCTCGGAAAGGACCATGACCCCAGCGATGGCATCAACAGGTCAGCCATAGACCAATCCAATGCCCGACTATCATCATGCCTCAGCCGCGCTCGCGCCGCTGGAGAGCTCAAAAAAGGAAGCTTGACAACAAACCGCAATTAAAGCGCCGATTGACAAGTTGGCTGTCGGTCAGCGGAGGGGCATCATCAATCAGATCCGCGCCTTTCTGTTGGAGCGTGGAATCGCGGTGCAGCAAGGAGCCAAAGCGGCTTGATCGCGCCCGCTCTCAAGGGGGCCGTAGCGACTATCGATGCTCTGAAGATCGACGCCTTTGCGCGCCCGATGAATGAGAAACTCGACAACGAGGATGGCAATGCCTACAAGGATTGTAAACGCTCGACATCGATGTCGCCGATAGGCCCACCAACACTGCAGCCACATTCCGCATAATTTTGACGGCGGATGGCACGATCTGCTAGATTCCCGTCTACAAGAACAGGAGACTTCCGATGAGACGACAGCTCTTCATCTCAGGTGCCGCCGCCGCGCTCCTGGCCGCAGCGGGCATGGCATCTGCGCAACATCATCATGATAGCGGTGCCGTCACGTTCACGCCAGAACATGGGCAAATGCTCCACCAGCACTCCACACACCAGCACTACAATTCCTTTCGCGATCCCCACTTTCATGCGCAGGTTGGTGTGGTCTTGCCCGACGCGGTCGAGCTTCATCCTCTTCCTGACACGCTTGCTCCACGGGTGCCCCAAGGACACCACTACGGATATGGCCTGGTGAACGACAGGCCCGTGATTGTCGATCATTCGAGCCGACGAATCATCCATCATTTCGACTGATGCGATGACCCCATCCCGGAATGTGCCTTCTGGTTCTGGGATGGGCAGCGAGAGTACGGCCTTCACGATTGCCGACGAGGCTGCGCGAGCACGGCGTCCCGAAAGCGGGATGCGCGTGCGCGCATAGTGACGCTTGGTGAGTCCACCCGGAGTTGAGGCCGTCGGCGAGTCAGGCAAAGTCTCGAGTTTGGCGATCGATTCCGACCCCCGTTGTCTCCTCCGTTCGGCTCCGGCGCGACTTGACGCGGCCCAACGTTGTTTCCCGGCGGTCCTTCCAGTTATGCGGCGATAGATCGTCGGGGTCGCACGCAAGCATCATGACGGCGCTCAGCTAAGGAAGCTCCGTAGCAGGCCTGCTGAAGCTGTAGTCCCAGTCCCAATACGCGCGACCATCAACAAAGCGTGATGACTTTCGGCTGGTCTATGGCCTGAGTTTGTGAGGTAGCTGGCGCATTCTTCGGGTGTGAATGCCTGGACGATTTCGCCGATCGCGGCGCAAACCGCTTCGACCGTTCGCGCGGCAGCACGCCTCCTCGCCGACAAGGGATATCACGGCCACAATGCGCCGCGCGGGGGTGCGATTTCCTCGGTCGTCGTGGAGAACGGCTGCACGGCGTAGACGCGCAACGAGTGCATCAAGACGGCCGATGTCGATAGTGGCGGGTGATTGACCTGGACGACAGAACCATGGCCCTGAGCCGCGAACGTGATTGCCGTCATTTGATCCACATGACGCGTTGTCTACTCTATTGCATTATCCCTCGGTGCGCTCCGGGTGAGCCGACGTCGGAATGACCGCCATAGATCAGGTAGTTCAGTCCGAAGGCATAACCGAAATCTGTTTGCCCGTTGCGGATATTCGTCTCGTTGATCCAGTTGAAGGAAACGTCCAGCTTGTCGGAAAGCTCTTGACCGAGGATCAGTCGAGTTTCGAGGATGCGTTCCGTCTGCGGTGGACCCGGATTCTCCGGCGCGTCGGTGCGACCGCTGACCTCCATGAGATACTTGGTCGTCGGTTTGAGGTTTTCGTACTCGATGTAGAGAACGGGATTGAGGAAAGTTCCATACTCGAACAACCGGAAGCGGTTTTCCCACCGCCATCCGGTGTATTGATATTGTTCTCCTGCCGTCTTCTGCCCCTCGACCATGAACTCGGTGGTCCAGCGGTCCGTCATTGCGTGTTCGATCATGAGCATCTGGGCGCTGTAGGATGGCTCGCCCGGCACGTCGCGCGCGACATCACTCAGGAGCATGGCGGATGTCGTTGCCGCCTTCTCGGTGTGATAGTCGTACAAGATGAAATTCGCTTCGTTTCCGGACCAGGCTTTTCCGTGTGCGGCGAGCAGCGCGACCGCAGCGAGAAATAGAACCGCACGTGTCGAGCTGAATGCCCGCGGCCAAGTGGTGACGCGCCGAAAACTGCACATTTTGAAGCCCTTCCAAGTATTGCCGTGATGGCGGCCAGTGGCTCAGAGCCTCAATAATCAAAGCGCTCATGCGCTCAAGAAGTACTCAAAGTTAGAATTTCCATATTTCTACAGAATAGAGTTCTTCTAAAATTGTCTTGCAAACTTGTTTTCGTTCCACCTGCAGGCTGAGAAATCCGTGCGACAGGTCCAACACAAACGTACGAACAGCCGCGTGAGGATGGAGGGAGAAGGATCTTGTTTGCTTGTTCCCGAGCCTTAGCCATGCCGACGCACTCGGTTCGGCGTTACAGTCCGTCGAGAGGATCATGAATAAGGCTCGGCTCTTGATCCAGATCAACACCGGTCTTTCCAATCGGGGGTATTCATAACAACTGCGATCAGCTTTTCGGATCGAACCATGCGTATACGTTTTTGGCTGTCGGCCCTCGTCATTCTACTGGCTGGAGAGCTTGCCGTGGCTCAGACCGAACAGCTCCAGCTTCCGAAGCAAAACCCGCAAGCGAGCGAGACGCATCATCCGCAATATGTGACGCGGGTGGGCCGACGGAAGCCGCCCGGAGCGGCGCTCGATGAGCGTGGGGGGACGACGCCGTCGTTGGACCGTCAGGATCGCAATATTGACGAGCACGTCCTCAAAAGCATTTGCAAGGACGCGCCCGGATGCGAGGGCGGACATTTATGGCGACGCGGGAAAAAATAGGAACCCCGCTGCATTTCTATGAGCTGGCCTGGACGTTCCGCTTTGCTGCCGGCTAGCCTCGATTGCGGGTAACGGTGTCGTTTCTTGCCTTCGTCACCTTGCGTTCCACAGCTGTAACGTCGTTTGCCATTGCGCCAATCCAGAAACGCTCACGCTGTTCCTGTCGCCAGACCGATCTGATTTGGATCAAGTGAACTGCAAGCAATTCGCGAGTGTCCATACAGGCCGCCGCCCAAAACACCTGCCGGAGCTAACCTGACCGCCAGACGCAACCCGTCATAATCACTGTGCAGAGCCACCGCCTCTTCGACAAGATCGAGGAAGTCGCTGTCCCAGTTGTCCATCTCGACGATGCGCGGCCGACAAAGGCCTTGGCGAAGCCGGGCACCTTGGCCATCAGCCGGTCTCCGCGATCAACTTGGGCAGCCACACCAGATTGTAGGCGGTGGCAGCGAAGGTAAAGGCCCATGCGACGCGATCACGGCCGCGGAAGCCTGGTCTTCTCTTGCCCGGCGACCGTCTTGATCCAGCCGAATGCCTCCTCGATCCGCTTGCGGATGCGCTGGCTGACGGCATAGCCGCCGTGCCGGGTGGTTCGCCCGTCAATCGCAGAGCTACGGCCGCTGGTGTTCTGCGCAACATGCGGCGTCACGTTCATCGAGCGCAGCTCGTTGACGAAGTCTTCTGCATCGTAGGCTTTGTCGGCGCCAAGCGTGATCGCTGTCGGCCGGTCGGCACGCGGCTCGATCATGTGCAGCGCGGCCACCCGCTCGGCATGCCCGTCGGCTTGCGTGAGGCAGGCGTCGACCAGCAGGCCGTGGCGGTTCTCCATCAGCCCATGCCCGATAAAGTACAGCTTCATCTCCTTGCCTTTGCCCTTGCGGTACAGCCTGGCATCGGGATCGGTGGTCGAAGCATGGGTGTCGTTCGAGCGCTTCTGGCCATGGAAGTCCGCTTCGGCATTGCGCCCGCCGCCTTGCGCCGGCGGCTCGCCCGAGCCGTCCTTGGGCTTGACGCTCTTCATTGAGGCCCAGGCCTCAATCAGCGTGCCATCGACCGAGAAGTGATCGCTCGACAGACGCCTCTTCACCTTGGGCTGCGCCAGCCCCGCCGCCAGGAACTTGGCCGCGATGTCGCCCTCCAGCAGCCGGTCGCGGTTCTTCGAGAACACCGAATGGTCCCAGGCTGCGTCGTCAACGCCGATTCCGACGAACCAGCGGAACAGCAGGTCGTATTCCAGCCGCTCCATAAGAAGCCGCTCGGAGCGGATCGAATAAGACGTCTGCAGCAGCATCGCCCGCAGCAGCTTCTCCGGCGGGATCGACGGCCGTCCAATCGGCGAATAGAGCGCGGCAAACTCCCGCTCCAGCGCCGCCAGCGCCTCGTTCACGATCGTCCGGATCGCTCGCAGCGGATGATCACGTCGCACCCGCGCCTCCAGGTCAACGTAGCTGAACAGCTCGCCCGTTCGATTGTCGCCGCCGCGCACGCACTATCTCCGAATCTCATCGGAGCCAATGAATCATGGTCGCCGGTCGGCGGCGAGCGCCTTTTTCAACGGCCTGCTAGGACAAGTAGCGATCTTTGGGTTGCCTTCAGGACAGATATTTTAGGGTGGCCTTTCAGCAAAAACTTGAATCGTTTCTGCCGACCGACCAAGAAATCGGACATTCGATTCATTGTGACTTAGCCCAGGCATTCCGACCGCATCGGACGTTAAATCGTTTTGGATGTCAGGCGGCATCCCCATGACGCCCGGTGGCGCGAGCCGCCGCGGGAAAAATATTTTCGACATATTGACGAACCGGTTGGCACGCTGACGGTTGCGTCCCGCAAAAATTCTCGCTCACACGCCGCAAATCGTGATCGCGGCTGCCAGATCGATCTTGATCGAAGTCAATATCGTACGGCGCGGATACGAGACTATTCCCGGACCAATTCTGATCACTGGGAAGTCTGATGAACTTTCATTCGTTAGCGTTTCGGCATGAACAGCCGCATCTGTTCCCCGCGACGCCGCGGCCGTTGACCAACCGTCGCGGGCTAGCTGCGCTCTTGCCGCTCACCGTCGGCATCATGATGGCGCTGCTGCCGCCGCCGCCGGGACTGGCCCAGTATAGCTGGTGGTTTCTGTCACTGTTCGTCACCGTCATCGTCGGCTTCATCGTCGAGCCGGTTCCAGCCGCGGCAGTGGGCTTTCTGGGGGTGACCGCGGCGGCGGTGCTGTCGCGTTTCGTGCTGTACTCGCCGGCCCAATTGGCCGTGGCCGGCTTCAATCCCAACAGCGCCGCGATTTCCTGGGCGCTCGGCGGCTTTTCCAATGCGACCGTGTGGTTGATCTTCTCGGCCTTCGTGTTTTCGCTCGGCTATGAGAAGACCGGGCTCGGCAAGCGAATATCGCTATTGTTGTTGTCACGCCTCGGCGGACACAGCCTGACGCTCGGCTACGCCATCATGCTGGCCGATCTGATGCTGGCGCCGTTTACGCCATCGAATACGGCGCGCAGCGGCGGCACCATCTTCCCTGTCATTAAGAATATTCCGGAATTTTACCAGTCGCGGCCCAATGATCCCTCTTCGCGGCGGATCGGCAGTTATTTGATGTGGATGGCGATCGCATCAACCTGCATCACCAGCTCGATGTTCCTGACCGGTCTGGCTCCCAATCTTCTGGCCGTGGAGCTGGTGCAAAAGACCGTGCATGTCGATCTGAGTTGGGGGCGGTGGTTCACCGCCTTCCTGCCGGTCGCGCTGGTGCTGCTGCTGACCACCCCGGCGCTGGCCTATGTGCTCTATCCGCCGGAGATCAAAAAATGTCCTGAAGTGCCGGAGTGGGCGCGCAACGAGCTGCGCCAGCTCGGCCGGATATCGGCCAGGGAGATCGTGCTGATCGGCCTCGTGGTGCTGGCGCTGGGCTTGTGGATCTTCGGCGGCAGCTTCATCGATCCGACCACCGCGGCCCTGCTGGTGGTGGGATTGTTGGTAGTGACCCGCACCATCGGCTGGTCCGACGTGCTGGAGGACAAGCCGGCCTTCAACACCCTGATCTGGTTCGGCACCCTGGTGGCGCTGGCGGGCGGATTGGCGCAGACTGGCGTGGTGGCGTGGCTGGCCGGAGAGGTCGGACCGGTTCTCGCCACTCTGCCGCCGCTGTCAGGACTGGTCGGGCTGGTCGTGCTGTTCTTTCTGCTGCATTATCTGTTCGCCAGCGTCACCGCGCATGTCACGGCGCTGTTGCCGCTGATGCTGACGGTGGCCGTGAAAATCCCGGGTTTGCCGATGGAGAAGGCCGCGCTCGCCTTGTGTCTGACGCTCGGAATCATGGGCATCATCTCGCCCTATGGCACCGGTCCGAGCCCGGTCTATGCCGGCAGCGGTTTTCTGCCGGGATCGGACTACTGGCGGCTGGGCGCGATCTTCGGCGGTTACAATCTTCTGATCTTCCTGGCAGTCGGCGTGCCGACCCTGCTTTTCCTCTTCTGATCGGACGCGCCATGGAGCATTTTGACGCTGATATCCTGATCCTCGGCGCTGGCGGTGCCGGCCTGCGGGCGGCGATCGCCGCCGCCGAGGCCGCCCCGGATCTAACCATCGCCCTGGTTTCGAAGGTCTACCCGATGCGCAGCCATACGGTGGCGGCGGAAGGCGGCTCGGCCGGCGTGGTGCAATCCCATGACAGCCTCGACAACCATTTCAACGACACCGTCTCGGGTGGCGACTGGCTGTGCGAACAGGACGTCGTCGAATATTTCGTCGCGCACTGCACCCGTGAAATGGTGCAGCTGGAGCATTGGGGCTGTCCGTGGAGCCGCAAGCCCGACGGCCACATCAATGTGCGGGCGTTCGGCGGCATGAAGATCGAGCGCACCTGGTTCGCCGCCGACCGCAGCGGCTTCCATATTCTCCACACCCTGTTCCAGACCTCGACCCGGTTTCCGGCCATCAGGCGCTTCGATGAATATTTCTGCGTCGATCTTCTGGTCGATGACGGGCGCGTCCAGGGTGCGGTGGTGCTGTCGCTGTCGACAGGCGAGTTCACCGCCATTCATGCCCGCGCGGTGGTGATTGCCACCGGCGGCGCCGGCCGGGTGTTCCGGCAGAACACCAATGGCGGCATCGTGACCGGCGACGGCATGGCCCTGGCCTACCGGCACGGCGTGCCACTGCGCGACATGGAGTTCGTTCAATATCACCCAACCTGCCTGCCCGGCACCGGCATTCTGATCACCGAGGCATGCCGTGGCGAAGGCGCTTTCCTGCTCAATAAGGAAGGCAACCGCTACCTGCAGGATTACGGGCTGGGGCCAGCCGAGGCCAAGCCACGCAACAAATACATGGAGCTTGGGCCGCGCGACCGCTTGAGCCAGGCGTTTTGGCATGAGCAGCGCAGGGGCCGCACCGTCAACACTCCGCAGGGCGACGCGGTGTTGCTCGACCTGCGCCACCTCGGGCCCGGCAAGATCAAAGAGAGGCTGCCGCTGATCCTCGATCTGGCCAAGCAGTTCATGGGGATCGATGCGACGACCGCGCCGATCCCGGTGCGCCCCGCCGTGCATTACACGATGGGCGGCATCCTGGTGGATATCCGCACTGCCGCGCCGCTCGCCGGTTTGTTCGCTGCCGGCGAGTGTTCCAGCGTCGGCATCCATGGCGCCAACCGGCTCGGATCCAACTCGCTCGCCGAACTCTCGGTGTTCGGCCGCGTCGCCGGCGAGCAAGCCGTCGAATTCGCGCGCGGCAGTTCGGCCCCGCGCCGCTCGGACCAGGCGGCAGCGGTTGAAGCGAGCGCCTTGGCGCTGCTCGATCAGAAGGGCCGCGGCGAGCATCACGCCGCGCTGCGGGCCGAGATGGGCGCCAGCATGGAGAAGGGCTGCGGAATCTACCGGCTGGGAACGGAGATGCAGGAGACCTGCGACACGCTGGCGGAATTGCGCCAGCGCTATGCCGGGATCACGCTGCAGGACAGGTCGCGTGCCTGGAACACGGATTGGGTCACGGCCATCGAACTCGGCTTCCAGCTCGACGTGGCGCACGCGATGGCGCATTCGGCTTTGGCCCGCACCGAATCCCGTGGCGCCCACCAGCGTCTGGACGGATTCGAACAACGGGATGACGCCAATTTCCTGCGCCACAGCCTGGCCCACTATCAGGGCACAGCCGCTCCCACGATCAGCTACGCGCCAGTGACCATCACTAGGTCACAGCCCGGTAGCCGCGCTTATGGCGCAGCCGGCGAGCACGAAGAGGCCGCGCACAAGGATGCGGTCTCCAAGTTCGGGCATCCGCCAATATCGAAGGATACAGCGCATGTCTGACGCCACGATTCCTTCGAAGAGCATTGAACTGCGCGTGCTGCGCTACCGCCCGGCGTCGGACCGCGAACCGGTTCTGGTCAGCTATCGCGTCGCCTACTCCGACGACATGTCGGTGCTGCAGGCGCTGCAATCCATCAAGGACACCCAGGACGGCAGCCTGTCGTTCCGCTGGTCGTGCCGGATGGCGGTATGCGGCAGCTGCGGCATGATGATCAACGGTGAACCGAAACTGGCCTGCAACACCTTCGTTCGCGACCTCGCGCCCGACGCCGTAATCATCGAGCCGCTGCAGAATTTCCCGATCGAGCGCGACCTCGTGGTCACCGTCGGCGATTTCGTCAAGAAGATCGAGAGCATCTATCCCTACATCATCCCCAAGGTGGCCAAGCCGGTCGAGGACGGCGCCCACCTGCAGACGCCCGCGCAGATGGCGGCCTATGAATCGTTCAGCGACTGCATCAATTGCATGCTGTGCTATGCCGCCTGTCCGCAATTCGGCGCCAATCCCGATTTCATCGGTCCCGGCGCGATGGCCTTGCTGCAACGCTACAACGGCGACTCCCGCGACGGCGGACGGCAATTCCGCCTCGACCAGATCCACGGCGAGGACGGGGTGTGGGCCTGCACGGCGGTCGGCATCTGCTCCGAGGTCTGCCCCAAACAGGTCGATCCCGCCAACGCCGTCAATCAGAACAAGACCAATAGTGCGCTCGATTTCTTCCTGCATTATGTTCAGCCGCGGAGCCAGCCATGAGCGAGCGACGCCCGTTCCACCGTCCACAGCCACGCCACTGGTGGGCCCATAAGCCCTATCTTGCCTACACCGTGCGCGAACTGTCCGGCGTTGCCGTCGCGGTCTATGGCGCGATCCTGCTGGCGGGTCTGATCTGCCTGTGGCGCGGGCCGGAGGCCTACGCGGTCTATCGGCGAATCCTCAGTAGTGATGCGGCTTTTGCGGTCCATCTGGTTTTGCTCGCTGCAATGCTTTGGCACGTCCTGACCTGGTTCCAGATCCTGCCCAAGACCATGCCGAAGCTGATCCTGCGGGGTCGACCGGTGCCGCAGCGACAAGTGACCGCGATCGCGCTGCTGGTCGCAATGGTCTGTTCCGCCGCTCTGCTGGTTGTTGTCGTCGCGATCGGAGTCACGTCTTGAGACCCACCATCCTGCATCACCCGGCGCCGAAACGGTCCGTTGCGCCGGTCTTCTGGCTGCTGTTCGGCGCCGGCGGCATGTTGTCGGCCCTGTTCGGCCCGGCCCTGATCATCCTGACCGGATTCATGCTGCCGCACGGCTGGGGCGTGCCGGCGAACTTCTCCGATTTTCCCCACGTCCTCGCCTTCGTCCGTCATCCGATCGGCAAGCTGGTGGTCCTGGCGGTGATTGCGCTGTTCTTCTGGCATGGCGCCGAACGGCTGTTTCTCACCCTCAAGGATATGCGCGCAGGCCCGCCGCTGCTGTTGCGCCTCATGACCTACGGCGTCGCAGCCCTGCTGACGCTAGTGACCATCGCATTGCTGCTCGCGATCGGCTTTTGACCCGCCTCGCAACCCATCCTATTCCCCGGAGGACATGCATTTGCTCGACCTATCCTCGTCACGGCTGACTGCTGCTCCGATCCCCGACTATCTCCGTAACGTGTATACCTGGGCCTATCTCACGCCCTGGCTGACCGGGTTCCTGGATCGGCAGGTCGTGGTCCAGACCATTCTCTGGGGCAATGCACAGCGCTTGATCCGCGATGTGCTGGCCGCGGTGAAGCCGGGGGATCGTATCTTTCAGCCGGCGGCGGTCTATGGCAGCTTCTCCCGTCAACTTGCCCAGCGGATCGGGCGGAATGGCCGTCTCGATATCCGCGATATTGCGCCGCTGCAAGTCGCGCTGACCCGGCAGAAGCTCGCAGGTCTGCCGCAGGTTCACGTCGCCTGCCGCAATGCGGTGGATCCGGAGCCAAGGGTATTCGACGCCGTCGCCTGCTTCTTTCTGCTTCACGAAGTGCCTGACGACGTGAAGGTGCAGGTCGTCCAGGCGATGCTGCAGCTGGTGCGGCCGGGCGGCAAGGCGATCTTCATCGATTACCATCGGCCGCATCGTTGGCATCCGCTGAAGCCGGTCATGCAACGCGTGTTCGCGTGGCTCGAGCCGTTCGCGCTGACCATGTGGTCGCGGGAGATCGAGGATCTCGCCGGGTCGAGTGCCGCCAGTTTCCGCTGGAGCAAGCGCACGCGTTTCATCGGGCTCTATCAGACGGTGACCGCCGAGCGCGTCTGATTTCGAGCGCCGGTGCACGCTATCGTCGAAGGCGCGAGACCGGTGGGGGCATGGTGCGATCACGGAAAGAAAAACGGATGCGGGTGCTTTGTCCGGTTCTGGGACTTCCTGATGAAACCGGGTCTTCGCCTTTTCGACTTAGATGCTCCATGACGGGCGCATGCACGTCGTGATCGAGTGGTGCTTAGCAGAGCCTTGAGGTCGCAAGCTCAAATCTGCCCCCGCAATGACAGAAAACTCACTGAGGCTGGCCTCCACCCAGGGGCGCCCATTACTGAGCGCCCCTGCCGCGATCTTCAAGCCGGCAGCCAAGTCAAGACGTCGTTGTAGACATCAGGGTACTGGCGTCAGTGCCCATGCCCCCCACCATGTCCATGTCCATGTCCATGTCCATGATTCTCGCCATGCCCATGCCCATGGTCACCTCCATGTCCATGTCCGTGTCCGTGTAGAAGGCTGAAGAATTGGTCGTGCTCGTTGTCTGCGGAGGCAGTGGTCGGGGCAAGCGCAGTGGCCCCAATCAAACCTAGAGCCGCGAGAGCGATGATGGTCTTGCGTAACATGAGATATCTCCTGAGTTTCGATTTTATGATCGACGTCGTGACGGGGAGGAGGGTGTTTCTTGTGCACCGTTCTCCTTGCTTTGGCACGATGACGGCTTCAACTTAGCGCAGGCCCCCATTCGCCGCTGTGAGAGGCATCACACACGCGTTTTTGCGGACGACGGCCGCGATCCAATACGGGATGGCGACTGTGCCCTTTCGGCGCGAAGTTGGTCTATGCCGCGCCAGACTCCGAAAGGGGTTGTTTTCATTCACTTAAAATCTCGTCGTGAATGGCGTAGAGACGCCACGACTTCGGATGCAACGACGTCATTTTTGAAAGAATCACCCCCTTGTGATTGGACTGATTCTGCTCTTGAAACTGCTGCGAGATCAAAGATACGAGATGGCAGCCGCATACAGTCACACTCGATCGCCTCGATCGAACATGGTGAGCATATGGTAAAACTCATTACTTCCAAGAGACCGCTTTCGGTCAATCTTTCTAAAATTCTATTGGGTAAAGATCCCGTGTTTGAACTGGGCGGCCGGGATCACACGGGCGCCCATGGTTAACAGGTGGCCGGCATAATTTTTGCTGAGAGTGGCTTGATGTTTTCGATGGTTCAATGCGGCACAGACCTGGCCCCCTGAAGGAGATAGCAAGATGTCGTTGAGGCGCGTCGGGCACATTCTCGAACCGGACCGGAACAATTTTAATCTGATGCGCCTCCTAGCTGCGTCGGCCGTCGTAGTCTCTCATGCGGTGTTTCTGCGCTCCGGTCATAAGGCCGACGAAATCCTGTCCGGCGTCACCTTCTACAATCTGGGCGACCATGCGGTGAACGTGTTTTTCGTTCTGTCCGGCCTTGCCGTGGCCGCCAGCCTGGCGCGATCAGCATCGACCACGCAATTCATTGTCGCGCGGGGCCTTCGGATCTTCCCGGCTCTCGCCGTTTGCGCGCTTCTGTTAATTTTAGTGGGCGCAATCGTTACTATTTGCACCCCGGCTCAGTTCCTCTCCGACACCCGCGTCTGGCGATACGGCCTGAAAACGCTGCTGCTCGGTTCGGCCTCCGCGGG
>JAKFVP010000503.1 GCA_021732175.1 Bradyrhizobium sp. | reverse complement strand
CTGGAGCGTGCGATCGCCGCCGCGTCGCGGATCGAGGTTGAGATCGGCGACGCGGCGGCGATCGCACGCTCCAGCGCGACCCACCACAAATGTCCGGTGCCGTCGGCGAAGTCGGTCACGGCATACACGGTGCACGGCGCGTCGAACGCGCGGAACACCGGCAACGCATGGTCGCGGTTGTCGCGGTAGCCGTCGTCGAGCGTGAAAACCGCGAAGCGGCGTGCAAAATCTCCGGCGGATAGCCGCCGATAGGCCTCGTCCATGGTGACGAGGTCGATGTCGTGCTCGCGCAGATGCGACAAGGTCGCGCGCAGGAAGGCCGGCTCGATCTCGAGATGGTGGTTGGGCTGAAATTCGCTGATATCGCGCGGGCGGACGTGATGCAGCATGAAAATGGCGCCGACACCGGCAAAAAACGGCCGCATCAGATAGTGGGCGCCGGAATAATACAGCGCGTCCAGGCCGGCGCGGATAACGGTGCTGCGAAGGCGCTTCATCGGGGGCTGACCGGGTTGAAATCCGGTCCGACGTTAGCCAGGGATGGCTGAATAAACCCTTAGTCGGGCTGCAAAACCGGCTCCGGCGGGGGGCGTCATTTCGAGTTTGACAGCCCCGCAAGGGTTTGTTTTCTCTCGGCTCTCGGCAGGCGTGGGAACTCGGATGTACGGACCCTTCAGGTGGAGCAGCAAATGGTGGCCAGGAGCGATTTTGCTTGCCATCCTTTGGTGTTTCGCTGCCTGGACCAGCACCGAGCCGGTGGAAGGGGAAATCGCCGCGCGGTCGAATGCCGCAGTCAAGGACGTCGTGCTGGACAAGAAGCGCGTCGCGGTTGCAGGCCGCGACGTTACCTTCTCCGCCGAGGCATTCTCGCCGGAGGGCCGCCGCGACGCGCTTTCCGCCGTCGAGGCCGCGCCGGGCGTCCGCCTCGTCAATGACGAGACGCGCCTCGTTCCCGAAGCAAAGCCGTTCATCTGGTCTGCCGAGCGCGACGTGGTCCGGGTGACACTGGCCGGCAGCGCGCCGCTGCCGCAGGTCAAGGGCAGGCTCGTCGAGGCCGCCAAGGCGGGTCTCGGCAACGTAGAGGTCGCCGACCAGATGACGCTTTCGCGCGGCGCGCCGCCTCGCTTCGATGCGGCCGCGCTTCTGCTGCTCGACCAGATCGGCAAGCTGAAGGACGGCAAGATCACGCTGTCCGACGACAAGGTCTCGCTGTCGGGCATGGCGCGCGAGCTCGGCGGCCGCGAAGCGATCGTGGCCGCGCTGAAAAATCTTCCCGAGGGTTTCTCCGTCGCCGCCAACGACATCAAGGCGCCGCCTTACGTCTTCCAGGCTTACAAGGACCCGGTCGCCTCCACGGTGACGCTCACCGGCAACGTGCCCGGGGGCAATGTGCATGCTGACATTGCGGCGGCGGCAGGCCGCAAATTCTTCAGCGAGAAGGTGGTCGACAACCTCAAGGACAGCGTCGGCGCGCCTGCCAGTTTCGCCGCGGTCGTGGTGCCGGCCTTGGGCGCGCTGTCGCGGCTGTCGACGGGAACGCTTGTCGTGACGGACCGCGAGGTGAAGCTGTCGGGCGATGCGCTCTACGATGCGGCCGCAGCGCAAATCCGCGCCGGGCTCGGCGCCAACCTGCCGGCGAACTGGCAATACAAGGCCGAGATCACGGTGAAGCCGCCGGCAGCCCCGGTCGACAACACGGTCTGCCAGCAATTATTCGCTGACCTCCTGGCGAAGGCGCGCATCCGCTTCGAATCCGGCAAGGCGGACTTGTCGCCGGACTCGCTTGGCCTGCTGGACCGCTTGACCGAGACTGCGCTGCGCTGCCCCACCGCCAATATCGAGATCGCCGGCCATACCGATGCCGACGGCGATGCCACCCAGAACCAGGCGCTGTCCGAGAAGCGCGCGCAGGCGGTTGCCGATTATCTGGTTCGCGGCGGCCTGCCGGCCAACCGCTTCACCGCGGCCGGCTATGGCAGCACCCAGCCGATCGCCGGCAACGACACCGACGAGGGCAAGGCGCAGAACCGCCGCATCGATTTCGTGGTGAAATGATCATGGTCCATGTCGCGCAATTTTTCTGGGGCTGGCTGCTGGCATCGCTGCTGGTGGGCTTTGCCATGGGCTGGATCTCCGTGGTCCAGCGCGGCGAGGGGGTCACCGGCGCGCCGGGCCGGGCGCTGTGGGCGCTGGTCGGCGCGCTGCTGGCGCTGGCGATCGGGCGCATCATCCCCGGCCGCTTCGGCTATTGGCTCGATCTCGGCCTCGTCATGTTCGGCCTCTATCTTGTTGGGTGCGCGATCGGGGCGTGGCTGCGGGCGCGGGTGGTCGCGCGCAGCACCCCGCCGGCCTGAAGCAGATTGGTCCGGCAAGGGACCTTTGGGGGGACCTTCCGGCTGCGTGGGGCGTTAACTAGCCGTCAATCCCCTTACGGATTTCGCCCTGGCGGGCCAGAATGGATGCAAATCTGTGCTTCCGCTGTCATGGACAGCCCCTAATATGTTGATGAATCGCGTCTTATTCTCCGTCTGGTGAATTCCGTTTTGTCCCAAAACGCGCTACCAGAACTCCGAGGGAGCAAGCGCGGGCGAGGGCGGCGGCAAGGTTCGCTGGCGGCCATCGTCGTCGCGTCGATATTCGAGGTCTAGATGCTGGAAGCCATCCGCAGGGCAATTGCGTTCCTGCGCCACAAGCAAATCCTGCACAAGCTGGGTGTGGTGATCAGCATCGCCGTTATCGGTACTGCTTGCTATGTGCTCTATCACATGCTTCGCGGCATCGACGTCGCCGAAGTCATCGACGCCATCAAGGGCACCGAGCCGACGCAGATCGCACTCGCTGCATTGTTCGTGGCGGCCGGCTATTTCACGCTCACCTTCTACGACTGGTTCGCGACGCGCGCGATCGGCCGCGCCGATGTGCCCTATCGCGTCAACGCGATGGCCGGCTTCACCTCCTACTCGATCGGCCACAATGTCGGCGCCAGCGTCTTCACCGGCGGGGCGGTGCGCTATCGCATCTACTCGGCCTGGGGGCTCAATGCGATCGACGTTGCCAAGGTCTGCTTCCTCGCCGGCCTCACCTTCTGGCTCGGCAACGCCGCAGTGCTCGGCATCGGCATCGCCTGGCATCCGGAGGCCGCCTCCAATATCGACCAGCTTCCGGTTTGGCTGAACCGCACTGCTGCTCTCATCACCCTCGCCGGGCTGATCGGCTACGTCGCCTGGGTCTGGGTGAAGCCTCGTGTGGTCGGCCGCGGCCCCTGGACGGTGACCCTGCCGGGAGGTCCGCTGACGCTGCTGCAGATATTGATCGGCATCGTCGATCTCGGCTTTTGCGCACTCGCGATGTATGTGCTGACGCCCGACGAGCCTCATGTCGGCTTTGTCACGGTGGCCGTGATCTTCGTCTCCGCGACCCTGCTCGGCTTCGCCAGCCATTCCCCCGGCGGGCTCGGGGTGTTCGACGCCGCCATGCTGGTGGGGCTCTGGCAGATGGACCGCGAGGAGCTGCTCGCCGGCATGCTGCTGTTCCGCATGCTGTATTATATTGCGCCCTTCGTGATTTCTGTAATTTTGCTGACGCTTCGCGAGGTTATCATCGGCGCAAGGTCGAAACGCCTGCAGAAGCTTGCCGCCATGGCGGAGCAGCAGACACGGGTCGAACCGAGGCGCGAGGCCGTCTATGTGCGCGAGCGCGGAGACAGCGGCGCCTGAGTCCGGGCGAGGAACGCATTCCCGAATGAAGCGGCGATGGCGATAGACGAGACCCCTTCCACTTTCTTCGCGCCCTGGCCGGACCGCTTGCGCCATTCGGCCATCATCCTGCTTGCCGCCGGCCTTGGGCTCGCCGTTCTGGTGACGCTCGGTCAGCTACCGCTGCTCGCTGCTGGCGCAGTGTTTGCCCTGGTGGCCGCGGCGGCGCTGGTGCCGTGGCGACTGCACAACAGAGAGGCCTCGCGCGACGATGTCCGCACCGAGGACCCGGTCGAGGCCGCCGCCGTCAACGCCATCGTCGCCGGGATGCCCGATCCGGCCGTGCTGCTCGACCGCGCCGGCCGTGTCATTCACCTCAACGCCGCCGCCGCCCAGCTTGCCCCGGCGCTGCGCAAGAACGAACTGGCGCAGTTCGCGCTGCGCTCGCCCGAGATCATCAGCGCCCTGCGCGAGGCCATCGCCACCACCCAGCCGCGCCGCGCCACCTATCTCGATCAGGTGCCGGTCGATCGCTGGATGGAACTCGTGATCACGCCGGTGCCGGTGCCGACGCGGTTCGGCGGCACCGACAAGTGTATGCTGATGACCTTCCACGACCTGACGCCGCTGCGCCGGGTCGAGGAGATGCGCGCCGACTTCGTCGCCAATGCCAGCCATGAACTGCGCACGCCGCTTGCGGCGCTGTCCGGCTTCATCGACACGCTGCAGGGCCCGGCGAAAGATGATGCCAAGGCGCGCGAGCGCTTTCTCGGCATCATGCAGGCGCAGGCCAAGCGCATGGCGCGCCTGATCGACGATCTTTTGTCGCTGTCGCGCGTCGAATTGTCGGCGCATGTCCGCCCCGACACGCTGGTCGACCTCGTGCCCATCATCAGGCAGGTCGTCGAAGGTATCGAGCCGCTGGCGCGCGAGCGCCAGGTCGAGATCGAGGTCGATCTGCCGGAGCCCCCCGTCACCATCGCCGGCGACCGCGAGGAATTGCTGCGGCTGTTCGAGAACCTGATCGAGAACGCGCTGAAATACGGCGCCTCCGGCGGGCGGGTGATCGTTTCGCTGACCACGGTCGCGGCGGCTAAACCCGGCCCGGGCGAAGCCGCGCCTGCGGAATACCGCGTCACGGTGCGCGATTTCGGTCCCGGCATCGCGCCGGAGCATCTGCCGCGCCTCACCGAGCGCTTTTATCGGGTCGATGTCGGCGACAGCCGGGCGCAAGGCGGCACCGGGCTCGGCCTGTCACTGGTCAAGCACATCATGGCCCGCCACCGCGGCCGCCTCTTGATCGAAAGCGTGCTTAAAAACGGCGCGACTTTTACCGCCTGTTTTCCCCAGGCGAGACCTCCGACGACGACATAAATACAAGCAATTTCAAATGCTTGGGACTGTCATCCAGCTGTCATCCAACCGTCGTAAAAGCTCTATCGACCGCTCCTAGACGGACGGCGGGAAGCGCACTCGGGCGCATCGGCGCTTCGCTTCCCAGATGGAGACACCCCATGAATTTCATCAAGACCATCGTCGCGGCGGGCCTTGTGGCTGCCTCGACGTCGGCTTTCGCTGCAGACATCACCGGTGCCGGCGCGACTTTCCCGTTCCCGATCTATTCCAAGTGGGCTGACGCCTACAAGAAAGAGACCGGCAACGGCCTGAACTACCAGTCGATCGGCTCCGGCGCCGGCATTAAGCAGATCCAGGCCAAGACCGTGACCTTCGGCGCCACCGACGCGCCGCTCAAGTTCGAGCAGCTCGAGAAGGACGGACTCGTACAGTGGCCGATGGTGATGGGCGCGATCGTTCCGGTCGTGAACCTCGAAGGCATCAAGCCGGGTGAACTCGTGCTGTCCGGCGAAGTGCTCGGCGACATCTATCTCGGCAAGATCAAGAAGTGGGACGATGCCGCGATCGCCAAGCTCAATCCGAAGCTGAAGCTGCCGGCTGACGCGATCACCGTGGTCCGCCGCTCCGACGGTTCGGGCACCACCTTCAACTTCACCGACTATCTCTCCAAGGCCAACGCCGAGTGGAAGAGCAAGGTCGGTTCCGGCACCGCGGTCGAATGGCCGGTCGGCGTCGGCGCCAAGGGCAATGAAGGCGTGGCCGGCAATATCGGTCAGACCAAGAATGCCATCGGCTATGTCGAATATGCCTACGCCAAGCAGAACAAGCTCACCTACACCGGCTTGATCAACAAGGCTGGCAAGACGGTGCAGCCGACCATCGAAGCCTTCCAGGCGGCCGCCGCCAACGCCGACTGGGCCAAGGCTCCCGGCTACTACGTGATCCTCACCGACCAGCCGGGCGATACCTCCTGGCCGATCACCGCGGCGACCTTCATCCTGATGCACAAGGATTCGACCGACAAGAAGGCCGCGCAGGAAGCCATCAAGTTCTTCAAATACGCCTTCGAGAAGGGCGGCAAGATGGCCGAAGAGCTCGACTACATCCCGATGCCCGACGCGGTCGTGAAGCAGATCGAGAAGACCTGGTCGGCCGAGATCAAGAGCTGATCGGGCGAGCGAACCTCGCGCGCCCGATCATTCCCGGGCGCGAATGAAATGAGCGAACCCGGAATCTCGAGATTCCGGGTCTGGCCCTCCCGCCTTGGCACCCAAGCGCCAAGGCGTACGGACCATCCCGGAATGACGCGGGTAATCGTCGAAGAAAATCGTCGCGGAAAGTGACGACGGGTCGCGTTTACAGACGACAGGGGATAGGCGTGGCAGACATGGCAGTTCAGGGCGACGTATTGGATTCCGCAGGTCCCTACGATCGCGCCAAGGCTCTGAGCGCATTCAAGCTCGGCGACATCACCTTCTACTGGATCACGCGCATCAGCGCGATTTCGGTCCTGCTCATCCTCGGCGGCATCATCATCTCCCTGATCGTCGGCGCTTGGCCGGCGATGAAGGAGTACGGTTTCTCCTTCCTGTTTACGCAGCGCTGGGCGCCGTCGGCCGATCCGCCAGTGCTGGGCGCGCTCGGCCCCATCTACGGCACGCTCATCACCTCCTTCATTGCCATGCTGATCGCCATTCCCGTCGGCATCGGCATCGCGATCTTCCTCACCGAGCTCTGCCCGCAATGGGCGCGCCGCCCGATCGGCATTGCGGTGGAACTCCTCGCCGGCATTCCCTCGATCATCTACGGCATGTGGGGTTTCTTCGTGCTCGGCCCCTTCCTCGCCAACACATTCCAGCCCTTCATGATCCGCATCTTCGAGGGCGTGCCAATTCTCGGCGACATCTTCGGCGGTCCGCCGTCCTATCTCAGCCTGTTCAACGCCGCGCTGATCCTCGCCATCATGGTGCTGCCCTTCATCACCGCAATCTCGGTCGACGTGTTCAAGACCGTGCCGCCGGTGCTCAAGGAAGCCGCCTACGGCGTCGGCTGCACCACCTGGGAAGTGGTCCGCAGTGTGGTGATCCCCTACACCCGCGTCGGCGTGATCGGCGGCGTCATGCTGGCGCTCGGCCGCGCGCTGGGCGAAACCATGGCGGTTACCTTCATCATCGGCAATTCGTTCAAGATCCAGTCGTCGATCTTCGGGCCCGGCACCACCATCTCGGCCGCAATCGCCTCCGAATTCGCCGAGAGCGACGGCCTGCATCAATCCGGCCTGATCCTGCTCGGCCTGTTGCTGTTCGTGCTGACCTTCATCGTGCTGGCGTGCGCCCGTCTGATGCTGATGCGGCTGGAACAGAAGGCGGGGAAGTAAGCCATGAACCCGATTTACGCAAAACGCCGCCGCAACGACATCATGATCCGCCTGCTCTGCCTCGGCGCCGCCATGTTCGGCGTCACTTGGCTCGGCCTGATCCTGTTCACCCTGTTCTACAATGGCCTGGTCGGCCTAAACCTGCAGGTCTTTACCGAAAACACGCCGCCGCCGGGATCGACCGATGGCGGACTCAAGAACGCCATCGTCGGCTCGATCATCATGACCGTGATCGGTGTCGGCGTCGGCGCGCCGCTCGGCCTGTTCGCCGGCACCTACCTTGCCGAATATGGCAGGAATGACAAGCTGACCTCGGTGATCCGCTTCATCAACGACATCCTGCTCAGCGCGCCGTCTATCATCATCGGCCTTTTCATCTATGGTGCCGTCGTGGTGCCGATGGGGGGCTTCTCGGCGCTGGCCGGCTGTCTGGCGCTCGCGGTGATCGTCATTCCGGTCGTGCTGCGCACCACCGAGGACATGCTGCTGCTGGTGCCCAATCCGCTGCGCGAGGCGGCCTCCGCGCTCGGACTGCCGCGCTCGCTGGTTATCAAGCGGATCGCTTATCGTGCCGCCCGCGCCGGCCTCATCACGGGCGTGCTGCTGGCGACCGCCCGCGTCGCCGGCGAGACCGCGCCGCTCTTGTTCACCGCGCTGTCCAACCAGTTCTTCAGCCTCGACCTCACCAAGACGATGGCGAACCTGCCGGTGACCATCAACAACTTCGTGCAGAGCCCCTACGTCTACTGGAAGCAACTCGCCTGGAGCGGTGCGTTGTTGATTACCCTGACCGTGCTTGCCCTGAACATTGGCGCGCGCATTCTTGGCGCCGAAAGGACCGCAAAATGAACGACCTTTCCATTTCCGTAAGTGCCGCAGGCGGGCCAGTTCCCCACGTCGCGCTGCCCGAAGCTGCGCCGAAGGTGACGGCGCGCGGCCTCAACTTCTATTACGGCGAGCACCACGCGCTGAAGAACATCAACCTGACGCTCGGCACCAACCGCGTCACCGCCTTCATCGGCCCGTCCGGCTGCGGCAAGTCCACGCTGCTGCGCATCTTCAACCGGATGTACGATCTCTATCCGGGCCAGCGCGCCACCGGGCAGCTGATGCTGGATACCACCAACATCCTCGACCCCAAGCTCGACCTCAACCTGCTGCGCGCCCGCGTCGGCATGGTGTTCCAGAAGCCGACGCCGTTCCCGATGACGATCTACGAGAACATCGCCTTCGGCATCCGCCTCTATGAGAAAATCTCGAAATCCGAGATGGACGACCGCGTCGAGAAGGCGCTGCGCGGCGGCGCGCTGTGGAATGAGGTCAAGGACAAGCTCAACGCATCGGGCCTCAGCCTGTCCGGCGGCCAGCAGCAGCGGCTCTGCATCGCGCGCACCGTCGCGGTGCGCCCCGAAGTGATCCTGTTCGACGAGCCGTGCTCGGCGCTCGATCCGATCTCGACCGCCAAGGTCGAGGAACTGATCCAGGAGCTTGCGGAAAACTACACGATCGCCATCGTTACCCACAACATGCAGCAGGCCGCGCGCGTCTCCGACAAAACAGCCTTCATGTATCTGGGCGAATTGATCGAGTTCGACGACACCAACAAGATCTTCACCTCGCCCGGCGACCGCCGCACCCAGGATTACATCACCGGCCGCTTCGGCTAGCGCATGATCCCGAAAAGTGGAGACCGGTTTTCGGACAAGATCACGCGCAAACAAGAAATCGAGATCGCGATCCGATTAGATCGGATCAAGATCGAGGAGTATGGAAATGGCCTCTGAACACACTGCAAAAGCATTCGACAGCGATCTGCAGGAACTGACCCGTCTCGTCGCCGAGATGGGCGGACTTGCCGAACGCATGATCACCGACTCCGTGGACGCGCTGGTGCGCCGCGACGTCGCGCTGTCCAAGCGCGTGGTGGCTGCCGACGTCGAGATCGACCGCCTGCAGCATCTCATCGAGGAGCGCGCCGTGCTGACCATCGCCCGCCGCCAGCCGATGGCGGTGGATTTGCGCGAGATCGTCAGCGCCATGCGCGTTGCCGTCGATCTCGAGCGGATCGGCGACCTCGCCAAGAACATCGGCAAGCGCGTCACCGCGATCGAGAGCGATTTCCAGCCGCTGAAGCTGATCCGCGGCCTCGAGCACATGACCGACCTCGTGCAGTCCCAGGTCAAGTCCGTGCTGGACGCCTACGCCTCGCACGATCTGCCGGCGGCGATGGGCGTCTGGAAGGGCGACGAGGAAGTCGACGCCATCTGCACCTCGCTGTTCCGCGAACTCCTGACCTACATGATGGAAGACCCGCGCAACATCTCGTTCTGCATCCATCTGATGTTCTGTGCGAAGAACATCGAGCGGATCGGCGACCACGCGACCAATATCGCCGAGACCGTGTTCTACATGATCGAGGGTCAGCAGATGGTCAATCAGCGCCCGAAGGGCGACATGACGACCTTTGCGACCACGGTGCCTGGTAACTAACCGCGCGTAATTAACCGCGTATCAGGAACGAAACAGGATATAATGGACTCATGAGCGCACGCATTCTGGTGGTGGAGGACGAGGAAGCCCTGACCACGCTTCTGCGTTACAACCTCGATGCCGAGGGCTATGAGGTGGAAACCGTCGCCCGTGGCGACGAGGCCGATACGCGGCTGAAGGAGCGGGTGCCCGACCTCGTGGTGCTCGACTGGATGCTGCCGGGCCTCTCCGGCATCGAACTGTGCCGTCGCTTGAGGGCGCGCCCCGAAACCAAGCAACTGCCGATCATCATGCTGACGGCGCGTGGCGAGGAGAGCGAGCGCGTGCGGGGTCTCGCCACCGGCGCCGATGATTACATCGTAAAGCCCTTCTCGGTGCCGGAGCTGCTGGCGCGGGTGAAGGGCCTGCTTCGTCGCGCAAGTCCGGAGCGGCTCGCCACCGTGCTGACCTATGGCGATATCGAGCTCGATCGCGAAAAGCGCCGCGTGGCGCGCTCGGGCCGGCCGATTGATCTGGGCCCCACCGAGTATCGCCTGCTCGAATTCTTCCTCGAGCATCCCGGCCGCGTCTTCAGCCGCGAGCAACTGCTCGACAGCGTCTGGGGCCGCGACATCTATATCGACGAGCGCACTGTCGACGTCCACATCGGCCGGCTGCGCAAGCTGCTCAACCCCGGCCGCGAGCAGGACCCGATCCGCACCGTCCGCGGCGCGGGCTACGCGCTGGACGACCGCTTCGCGAAGGCAGAGCCGCAGACGTAGTTATCGTCCCGGCGCAGAGTGAACGGTCGCAGGCCAAAACGAACTTCGCGAAAGAAAAAGCCCCGGCTTGTTGCCGGGGCTTTTGAATTTGTTGGAGAGATGAACTGATCAGTACTTGGCAACGACCGGGCTGCCCCAGCGATAGTTGATGCCGACGCGCACAATGTGGTCGCGTTCCGTTACCGACGTGCGCCAGGAATATCCCGGCGCGAAGGCCGGCACGGCGGCGATGAGGGGTGAGAAATACGTGAACGTGCCGAGATCGACGTAGAGATATTCCGCTTTGAGGCTCCAATTTGAATTGAGTGCATACTCGCCACCGACACCCGCGGTCCAGCCGACCTGCCACGACGATCCCGAGCCGACGTGAACGGCACCGTTGTAGACCGGGTTAACCGGGAAGGTGCCAAAGGTCACGTTGGTATTGGAGCGGACGTCGCCGACGGCAATACCGGCGGTCCCGTAGAGAAAGAGCTGGTTCCAGGCAAAGCCGGCGCGTCCGCGGAAAGTTGCCAGAGAATCCAGTCGGGTCGAGACTTGCTCGGTTCGGGCAGCGGTCGTGAAGGCTGGGTTGCCTAGGTCCGGAAATGCCGCATACGCCGCGTTGTTCGTGCTCTTGAGACTTGTCCAGGCCCAGTCTCCTTCGACGCCGAAAACGAAACGGCCGGTTTGCATGTTGCAGCCGGCCTGGATGCCGATCAGGCCGCCCGAATTGTTGGCGCTGTAGTGATCGGTAAGGGCCGGAATATTAGCGGGTTGGTCGCCGCCCCCTGCAGCGTTGGGGGGAGGGGTAGCGGTGAGCGGGTTGAGGTAGGCACCGCCAGGTGCGGTGTCGTGGCGAACGTCGCCTCCGATCCATCCCGCGCTTCCGCCAATATAGCAGCCGGTCCACGAAAGCACGGGCACCGGGGCCGGGCGGGCCTTGACCGCCATGTCAGCTGCTGAGGCAAGCGATGTGGCGCCAAGAGCGAGTGCAATGCAGGCGGCTGCGGCAGTGACGTTCTTCATCGGGCTTCCCATGCAAACTACGAGAAATCAGTCGCTGCAACCTATCGCGGCCGCCGTCAGCAATCTGTCGCGACTTTGCAACAGTTGCTGGCAATCCGCTTCATTCCGCAGCCAGCGGTCCCGCATAAATTGCCGGTTCGAATGATGGGGTTTAGCCGGTCGAGCCGCTATGTGTGTCCAGCCAGCCCGCCTTGCGATTTTTCAGAAATTGCTCCTTGAGCCGAGAAGCCGCGGCATACTGGATCACCCGCTGCGCCGGCGATGACAAGCTCGGCGAGGCGCGGCCTTACCGCCCCGGCGGTTTCGGCGGCGCGCGGCGGCGATCTGCAGCGGGCTGATAGGCCACGCGCGAGTGGTGCGCGCAGTAGGGCAGGCCCGTCAGCGCCTTGCCGCCGCAGAAGAAGAATTCCGGGCTGGAGGGATCGCCGACCGGCCAGTGGCAGGTGGCTTCATTCAGCTCCAGCAGCGTCAGGCGCTGGCTCATCGGCACGACATTGTCGTAGGCGACAGGATCGCTCTCCACCTCGACCTCGAACGCCTGCGCCAGCGCAGTGTTGCCGCGCGACATCGGCCGCGACACCCGCACCATCTGCGCCGGGCGCGCCTTGCGCGGCCGCGGAGCTGCGGTGGAGGGCGCTTTCGCACGGCCGGAAAGGCCGAGGCGATGCACTTTGCCGATCACGGCGTTGCGGGTCACATTGCCGAGTTCTGCCGCGATCTGGCTGGCCGACAGTCCGGATTCCCAGAGCTTTTTCAGTTGCTCGACGCGCTCATCCGACCAGGTCAAAACCGTCATCGTATTCTTCCCTTCGCCCCGCACCGGCCAAAATGGGCAGCGCTGGCGATGCCAAATTCCCAAAACCTCAGCGGGCAGAATCCCTTAGCCCTCGCCGGGCGCGTGTGAACCGCGCCCGAACGTTTACGCCGCACAAAGGTACTTAGGGATCAATGTTGCCGCACGAGATGTCGTACCCGACGGAGGAAACGCTACAGTATGCTGTGACTCCGGCGCAAGAGTCGGTCGCCGCGCTTCCACATGTTCCGTCCGCAATGCACAGAGGACCGGAATCGTACGGGGAGGGGCCATTTTGCACTGCACTCAGAGCCTGTTTGGCGTGTTGACAGCTATCGCCCCGCCCCTAAGATAGTTCCTGCGTGCCGCCTGCAAAAGGCGGCACGTTTCGTTTTCGCTGGCCCCGCCGCTGCGATCCGCCAAGGCCGCGTCAAGGCACGCGTCAAGGCACGCATCGCGCGGCTGGCCTCAAACCTGCTCTTGAACAGCTAAAGTCGACAGCCATGACCAACAGCGCCCCGTCGCATCTGCTCCCCGTCTTTGCCAGGGTCGATCTCGGCTTCGAGCGTGGCGAAGGCGCCTGGCTCGTTGCCACCAATGGCGATCGCTACCTGGATTTCACCTCCGGCGTCGCGGTGAATGCGCTCGGCCACTGCCATCCGCATCTGGTCAAGGCGCTGCAGGAGCAGTCGACCAGGCTCTGGCACATGTCGAACCTGTTCAAGAGCCCGGACGGCGAGGTGCTCGCCGCGCGCCTGTGCGAGCAGAGCTTTGCCGACTTCGTCTTCTTCTGCAATTCCGGCGCCGAGGCGATGGAAGGCCTGATCAAGCTGGTGCGCCACTATCATTTCTCGAAGGGGCATCCCGAGCGCTATCGCATCATCACCTTCGAAGGCGCCTTCCACGGCCGCACCCTGGCGACCCTCGCGGCCACCGGCTCGGCGAAATATCTCGAAGGTTTCGGCCCGCCGATGGACGGTTTCGACCAGGTGCCGCATGGCGACCTCGAGGCCGTGAAGAAGGCGATCGGCCCGCACACCGCCGGCATCCTGATCGAGCCGGTGCAGGGCGAGGGCGGCGTGCGCTCCGCGCCGAATGCCTTCTTCAAGGCGCTGCGCGAGCTCTGCGACAAGAACGGCCTGCTGCTCGCCTTCGACGAAGTGCAGACCGGCATGGGCCGCACCGGCGATCTCTTTGCCTATCGCCGCCTCGGCGTCACCCCCGATGTGATGTCGCTGGCGAAAGCGCTCGGCGGCGGTTTTCCGATCGGCGCGGTGCTGGCGAGCGCGGAAGCAGCCAAGGGCATGGCGCCCGGCTCGCACGGCTCGACCTTCGGCGGCAATCCGCTGGCGGTCGCCGCCGCCAATGCCGTGCTCGACGTCATGCTCAAGCCCGGCTTCTTCGATCACGTGCAGAAGATGTCGCTTCTCTTGAAGCAGAAGCTTGCCTCTGTGGTCGACCGCTATCCGTCCGTGCTGTCGGAAGTGCGCGGCGAGGGACTGCTGGTCGGCGTCAAGGCCGTGGTGCCCTCGGGCGATCTCGTCGCTGCGCTGCGCGATCAGAAGCTGCTGACGGTCGGCGCCGGCGACAATGTCGTGCGCTTCCTCGCGCCACTGATCGTCAACGAGGCCGAGATCGATCATTCGATTGGCTGCCTGGAGCGCGCCTGCGTTGCGCTGTCGGCGACGGAAAAGAAGAAGGCGGCGGGGTGATGAGCAAGTCGCCACGACACTTCCTCGACATCAGCGAAATGCCGGTCGGGGAATTGCGCAACATCATGGACGCCAGCCTTGCCATGAAGGCGAAGCTGAAGGCGCATGAGAAGGGCAAGAAGCCGCTGGAAGGCAAGACGCTCGCAATGATCTTCGAGCGGCCGTCGACGCGTACGCGCGTGTCGTTCGACGTCGGCATGCGCCAGCTCGGCGGCGAGTCCATCATGCTGACGGGCGCGGAGATGCAGCTCGGCCGCGGCGAGACCATCGCCGACACCGCGCGCGTGCTGTCGCGCTATGTCGATGCCATCATGATCCGCATCCTCAACCACGAGGCGCTGCTGGAGCTGGCCGAATACGCCACCGTTCCCGTCATCAACGGCCTGACCCGGCGCTCGCATCCCTGCCAGGTGATGGCTGACCTGATGACCTTCGAGGAGCATCGCGGCCCGATCGCGGGCAAGACGGTGGCCTGGACCGGCGACGACAACAACGTGCTGGCCTCCTGGGCGCATGCGGCCGAGCGCTTCAAGTTCCAGCTCAATGTCGCAACCCCGCCGGAGCTCGCTCCGAAAAAGGCGATGCGCGACTGGATCAAGGAAACGTCCGCGCCGATCATGCTCGGCACCGATCCCGAGGCCGCCGTGCGCGGCGCCGATTGCGTCGTCACCGACACCTGGGTCTCGATGGGCGACAAGGAAGGCGAGCACCGTCACAACGTGCTGCGGCCTTATCAGGTCAACAGCAAGCTGATGTCGCTGGCCAAGCCCGGAGCCATCTTCATGCACTGCCTGCCCGCCCATCGCGGCGAGGAGGTCACCGATGAGGTGATCGACGGCCCGCAGTCGGTCGTGTTCGACGAGGCCGAAAACCGCCTCCACGCCCAAAAGGGCATTTTGGCCTGGTGTTTCGACGCCGTGGCGTAGGACTTGCTGGCAACTGAACTGTCGTCCCGGCGAAGGCCCATAGGCGCTAAAATAGGATTTGCGGCCACGATGCACTTGTGATTCCAGAATGGAATGACACACGAATCGCTAGTGAACGAGGATTGGGCGAGAGTAGTGGCCCGGC
>JAKFVP010000611.1 GCA_021732175.1 Bradyrhizobium sp. | reverse complement strand
ATTCCAAAGGAGGCGCCGCCTGATGCGCCCAACGATCCGATGGACAGTCCGCCGTCGCTCGAAGCCAACACGGCCGGCCCCGGGACGCTGAAGGGTGGCAAGGGTGGACTGATCGGCGGCGGCGGAGGCGGTGGAGGCGGCGGCAGCAAATTCGGCTGGTACGCCAGCATGGTGCAGGCGCAGATCGAAGCGGCGCTGCGCGGCAACGAAAAGACGCGCCATGCGGTGATGCGCATCCAGGTGCGGCTGTGGTCGGACGCGACGGGACGGATCAGCCGCGTGCAACTGGCCGCGTCGACCGGCAATGCCGAACTCGACAGCGTCATCCGCGATCAGGTTCTGGGCGGCATGCGACTGCGCGAGCCGCCTCCAAGGGACATGCCGATGCCGATCATCACCAGGGTGACCGCCCGCAGCCCGAGCTGAAGGCGGAAAATCGGCGCGCCGAGTGAGTGTAAAGTAGGAAGGACTAGTTCGATGTGGCGTACGGGAACGATAGAAGCAAGGCTCGCGGTCATCTCCGCAACATTGCTTGCGTATGCGCTTCCGGCGGCGGCGCAGGACGGGGCCGACGCTCTCAAGCGGCCGACGGTCTCGCGTAGTGCCGCGCCGTCGTCGAATTCGACCGTCAACCTGATCAATCTTCTGGTGAAGCAGGGCGTGCTCACCGAGGAGCAGGCGACCGGGTTGGTCAAGCAGGCCGAGGACGAGGCGTATATTGCGCGGCAGGCCACGCGCGACGCGGCCGCCAAGGCCGAAGGCGCCGAGAAGAAGGCGTCGACGGCGGCCGATGCCGTTTCGCCGCCCGGCACCAAGCGCGTCACCTACGTCCCCGAAATCGTCAAGCAGCAGTTGCGTGAGGACATCAAGCGGGAGGTGATGGCGAAAGCGGAGCAGGAGAACTGGGCTTCCCCGGGCAAGTATCCGGAATGGGCGCAGCGCATCCGCTTCTACGGCGATCTGCGCACGAGGTATGAGGGTGATTTCTTTCCGAGGGGGAACGCGATCGGCTGGTTTCCCAATTTCAACGCGATCAATACCGGCAACCCGTTCGACGTCAGCGATATCACCAACCCCAATCCCTACCCGACCTACAATGTCGATCAGAATCGCAACAGGGCACGCTTCCGCGCCCGGCTCGGCATGGAAGCCGATCTGTTCGACGGCTTCTCTGCGGGTTTCAGGATCGGATCCGGCGACAGCAATTCTCCTGTGTCCTTTAACCAGACACTCGGAGGTTCGGGCGGCAATTTCAGCAAGTACGCGGTCTGGATCGATCGCGCCTTCATCAAATACAGTCTGCGCAACGATCTGACCTTGCAGGCCGGCCGGTTTGACAATCCCTTCTTCAACGCGACGGACCTGGTTTACCACCGTGATCTGGGCTTCGACGGGTTCGCCTTCCAGGCGAGATACGACGTCACGCCGGACTTCACGCCATTCGTTGTGGCGGGCGCGTTCCCGACCTTCAACACCGCACTCGATGCGGGATCGAATTTCTCCAAGCTTCCCAGTCAGGACAAATGGATGTTCGGTGCCCAGATCGGCGCCAACTTCCGTCCTGTTCCCGAAGTAGAGCTCACCGTCGGCGCCGCCTACTACGACTTCAGGAATGTGCAGGGCCGGCTGGCCAGCTGCACCGTGGTCACCAGCGCCGACACCTGCCCCACGGACCTGACGCGCCCGTCATTTGCCCAGAAGGGCAATACATACATGGCGCTGCGCTCGATCAATCCGACCGCGTTCAACAATTTCGGAACCGAGTTTCTTTACCAGTATTTCGGGTTGGCGTCCCGATTCCAGGAAGCGGTGGCGACTGCGCGGCTGGACCTCGGCCATTTTCATCCCGTGCATATCGTTCTGGACGGTGAATATGTCCGTAACGTCGGGTGGAACCGTGATGACGTTGCCAGGAGGATGTTTGCACTCAACTCCACGCTGCCTGCGGGTAACGGATTCATACCGCTGGGGCCGACAGCAGGCTGCACCGGCACTCCCTGCCGTCCCGACATCTACACCGGCGGCAACCAGGGCTGGTTGACTCGCTTGACGGTCGGTCACCGCCAGATGAAGGAGCTGTGGGACTGGAATGCCTTCGTCGGATACAAATATCTCGAATCCGATGCGGTGATCGATGCCTTCGCCGACTCCGACTTCGGACTGGGCGGCACCAACCTCAAGGGCTATTTCGTTGGCGGCAGTCTCGCGCTGGGTCCGAATGTCTGGACTTCGTTGCGCTGGATGAGCGCAAACCAGATCGCGGGCGCGCCCTACGCCGTCGATATCGTCCAGCTCGACCTCAACGCAAAGTTCTGATCATGCAACGCTCGAGAATTTCGTTCGCCGCCGCATTGATGCTGCTGAGCTCCACGGCCGCGCATTCGGATGCGGAATCCGACAAGTTGCGCGAGGCGCTGCGCACTGCGACGGCGCAGTCGCGGGCGCTGGAGGATCAACGCGCCGCGTTGCAGGCCAAGCTGACTGCGGCCGAACAGGAGCGCGAGCGGCTGAAAAAGCAGAACGAGGCCTTCCGCGCGCAGGTCAAGGAAGCGGAGCAGGCTTACCGCCAGGCCGTGAAGGATTTCAATGATCGCCTGGCCGAGCGCGACGAGTCGCTCGAGAAGTGGAAGAGCGCGTATGGCGAGGCCGCCAGCGTTGCCCGCGCCAAGGACGCCGAGCGCGTCAAGTTCGAGAGCGAGGTAACGGCCCTGAGGGCAAGCAACAAGTCGTGCGTGGCCAGGAATGGCCAGCTCGTCAAGGTCGGCAACGACATCGTACGGCAGTACGAGCAGATGAACGTGATGGACAAGATCTGGCACCACGAACCGGTGTTCGGATTCAAGCGGGTCGAACACCAGAACGCCGCCCAGGATTTCCGCGACAAGATCATCGATCAGAAGGTCAACCCATGAAGAAGAACATCGCTTTCACGGCCGGATTGATCGTCGCGATGGTCTGTCCGGCCGCCGCGCAGGACGCGATCGCACAGACCCGCGCGCCGTCGCAGCCGCCAGCGGCCCGCGCGGCGCCGCCGGCTGCGACGCCCGCGCCGCAGGCGCAATCGGCACCCTCGGCCCCGGCGCCGGATACGGCGACGCTGAAGGGCGGCGAGGTTGTCGCTCGCGTCGGGGGCAGTGACGTCACCGCGGAAGAATTGCGCGCCGCGGTCGCGCTGCTGGACGCCCGCAGTCAGGCGGCGATGGCGCGCGATCCGGCCCTGCTCAGCCAGACCGTGCGGGCCATCCTCGCCAACCGTCTCGTGCTGAAGGAAGCTTTGGCAAAGAAATGGGATCAGCAACCGGCGGTCCTGGCCCAGATCGCGCGTGCGCGGGAGAACCTGATCACCGAAAGCTATCTGCAATCGGTCACGACGCCGCCGGAAAGCTACCCGAGCGATGCCGATATCAAGAGCGTCTATGAGGCGAATGCCAGCGCCTTTCTGGTCCCGCGGCGGTTCAAGCTCGCCCAGATCGTCGTCACCGTGTCAAAGGACGCCGACAAGACCGCAGAAGATGCCGCGCGGAAGAAGCTCGATGAGGTGCTGAAGAAGGTAAAGCAACCCGGTGCCGATTTTGCCGCACTCGCCCGCGCCTCATCCGATGATGCGGCGTCCGCCGAGCGGGATGGCGAACTCGGTTGGCTGGGCGAGCCGGATCTGCGGGCCGAGATCCGCAGCCAGGTGAGCGGGCTGCCGAAAGCAGGCATCACGGAGCCGATCAGGCTCGACGACGGCTGGCACATCCTCAAGCTGCTGGATACCGAAGCCTCCAGAACAAGGCCGCTCGCCGAGGTCAGGGACAGCCTCGTGCAACGGATCAGGGCCGAGCGCACGGAAGCCAATCGGCGCGCTTATGTGACGGAACTGCTCAAGCAGGCACCGCCCGTTGTCAATGAGATCGCGCTGTCGAAGCTGTTCGACGGAAAGTCCGACGCGGCGCCGACCCGCTAGCCGTCGGCGCAACGGGTTTGCCCGATCTCAATCCGCTCCCGTCCGGCGCCTGGATCTCCGGCATCCGCCGGCAGCCCGGCGACTTGAGACGGGTCGGGATCTTTTCCATGACCTGCCAGCGGTTTGGCCCCGACCGGTCCTGCGGTTTGCGGGACCGTGTCGCGTTGAACCGGCGCGCTGCCCGGGGACCACATATCGTTAATCGTTGGTTAAGTATCATAATTATGTTATGTGCGATGTGATATCGAGGGGTCGGTATCAAGCTGGATTTGCCGTGACCGACCTGACTGACCTTACCGCTCTGGGCGGCCCGATTTCCGCCGTCGAGGACCGCTCGCGGCGCCGCATCAGCGTCCCGTTCGGGGGTATTGAGCCGCTGTTCGCGCTGGTCGACGTGACGGTCATCGTTGGCGCGGGTGTCATCGGGGGAGCCCTGTATCAACTCGCCCTCAATGGCGTTCTCGGCGATGTCGGCGTGCATGCGGGGCTCGGGTTGGTGGCGAGCCTGGCGTATGTCCTTGCGGCGCATTGTTTCGGCCTTTACCGGCTCGATGAGTTGCTCGTGCAGGAACACCACGATGGACGCGTCTGGACCAGCTGGAGCGTAGCGGTTCTGGTTCTTGCGGTAACACTGTTCCTGTTCAAGTCTGGCGCCGAAGTCTCGCGCGGTTCGATCGTTTCCCTGTTTGTCCTCGGTGGAGCCGGCCTCGTTCTGTCGCGGCGCGTCGCCAGGCACCGACTCCGCTCCGCCCTTATGGCGGGGGCGATCCGCGGCCGGCGGGCGGTCGTGATCGGCACGAGCGGCGAACTGGCCCAGTTCGCGCCGCACGATCTGCTGGTCAAGTTCGGCTTGGACGAGGTGGGGCGCGTTGCCTTGCCGCGCAGCGAGGCGGCGGGCCTGCGCTCCGGGGCGCTCAACGCGCACACCGAGGCGGTATTGAACCGTGTGCGGGAAACCGGGGCGGAGAATATCGTCCTTGCGCTGTCATGGTCGCACCCGGAAGACATCGAATTGCTTCTCAAACGGATGAGGGTGGTGCCGCTTCCCATCAGCCTGCTGCCCGATCGCGCCGTTTCGACGGTCTTGTGTCGTCAGGCTTCGCTGCTGCAGCGATCGTATCTGGTGGAGTTGCAGCGCGCGCCGCTGACCGCCGTCGAGCGGGGAGCCAAGCGGCTGCTGGACGTGGCGGTGGCGGCGACGGCGCTCGTCCTTCTCGCTCCGCTGCTGGTCGTGGCGGCCATCGCGGTAAAGCTTGAATCAAAAGGACCGGTGATCTTCCGGCAGCGGCGCCATGGCTTCAATGGCCAGTCCTTCGAAATCTACAAATTGCGGACCATGACGGTCCTGGAAGACGGTGCCGCGGTGGTGCAGGCTACCGAAAAGGATCCGCGCGTCACGCGCGTCGGCCGTTTTCTCCGTGCGTCCAGCATCGACGAACTGCCCCAATTGCTGAACGTGTTGCAGGGGCACATGTCCATGGTGGGGCCGCGGCCTCACGCGTTGGTTCATGATTACGAGTACGGCAGGATGATCGCGAACTACGCTTTCCGCCATCATGTGAAGCCGGGAATTACCGGCTGGGCCCAGGTTCATGGATATCGAGGCGGCACCCCGCGCCTTGAGCTCATGGAGCGGCGAATAACATTCGATCTGTGGTATATCGACAATTGGAGCCTTTTGCTCGACATCGTTATTATTGTGAGAACGTTCTTCGAATTGATCCGGCCCCGCAACGCGTATTGACGCTGCGGCCGTCCGCGATGACTTGTGTTAGTCAATTTTCGCTCGTCTAATGGAATTGGCGCGACCGCCGGGTGTCTTATCCAGCGGGGCTGGTCGCATGCGGATGAGCGATGATTTCGGACCCTGCGGCGGTATAGATGCCCTGCGGCTTGGGAATTCTCGCCGCTTCTATTGAATTTGTTAGCGATTCGAGCTTACTAGCTGAGTCGCATAAGCAAGATTCGGGCCGGGAAAGACCAGATGGTCGGCAAGAGACATGCTTCGGAGGAAATAACGGCGAAGCTGGCACACGCCAACGAACTGGCGGCAAAGGGCAAGACCCAGCGCGAGATTTCGAAGGCCCTCGGTGTCAGCATCATGACGTATCACCGCTGGAAGAAGATGGTGGGCTCGTCCGAACCGGTGGCTTTTCCCGAAGACCGGGCGCGGAGCGAGCCGAAACCTTCAACAGCGGGTGACGCCAGCTCAACCGACGTGATCAAACGCCTGGAATCGGAAAACTCCCAGCTTCGCCGCCTGGTAACCGACATGCTCCTCGAAAAGCTCAAGCTCGAGGAAGAGCTCCGTGCCCGGGAAGAGGCGCGGCTGCGAAGGCCCGACAAGCGCTAATTGTCTCAAAGAGAGCAGGCCCAATCGCACGGCATGGTTGCGGCCACTCCATTGTTACAGCGACCGGTAGCCGCCGTTCATGTAGTATCCATTTTGATGGAGAACCGGCCGGTCGAACCGTTCCAGCAGCTTCAGGTCGGCCTTGTTCAACACCACGCCCAGGAGGCGGTCGTGGAGTTCCGGCTCGGCCATCAGATGGCGCCGAACGGCCTTGATCGTCGTGCTCCCCCACTCCACCACGAAAAGCAATGAATCGATGAGCGGTGCGATCGCACGGACGTCGACGACGGGAGCGATGGGCGGAAGATCTACAATGACATGATCGTATTGCCGGCAAAGCTGATCGATGAGGTCCCTGAATGCCTGTGAGGAGAGGATCTCGTCGGAGTGGTTAGGCTGCTCTTCGAACAGGAGCGGCAGGAACGCCAGTCCCGTGCCGCGCTCCCGGCCGATGACTTGCGAAAGGTCGGCCTTGGCGGCCAGCACGTCCATCCATCCGACCGTCGGCGACGGGGTGAGCGATCGGGCGAGCGTCGGATTGCGCAGGTCGGCATCGACCAGGATCACGCGCTTGCCGGCATCTGCCATCAGCAAGGCGAGGTTGCTTGCCACGGTGGACTTGCCTTCGCCAGGCAGCGTGGAGGTGATGCCGATGATCGCATTTTTCTGGGTGGCGGAACGAAGCCAGGCGGTCACCTTGATCGCCCGGAATGCTTCGGTAAACACCGACAGAGGATCATCGACGGCGCGGCGCTTCAGCGGGTCGACGAAGTCGTAGTCCAGCGCGGCCGCAGCTACAGCGTCACCGGACGGCGGTTTCGGCAGGCGGAATGGATCATCGTCTGGATGTGTCGTCCCTGCGATCGACCGTGCCGGCGGCGGCAGCGACCGAACGGCTTGAGCCGTCGCCCGCGGAATGACCGACAGGCACTTGGCCCTGAGTACCTGTTCGGCCTGCTGACCGGTGCGGAACACACCGTCGGTCGCCTCCCGCAAGCTCGCGACCCCCACGCTCGCGATGATGCCCATGGTGGCGGCGATGGCCAGAACCAGGGAGGTAATCGGCTTGCTCTTTCGCGTCGGCGCGGCCGCCGAACTGATGACGCGCGCGTCGGTGATCGGAAATGACTGCTGCTGGATCGCTTCCATGTAGCGCTGCAGGAAACTGTTGTAGATCGCATGATAGATCTTGGCCGAGCTCTCGAGTTCCGCCAGTCCGAGCCGGTCGCGGTTGGTCACCTGTCCCTCGGACACCAGGCTTGCCAGCGCGCGCTCGAGATTTTCCTCGCGCGTCTTTGCGATCTCGTAGTCGCTATGGTAGCTCGCTGCGATCCGCTTCAGTTCGCCGCCGATGTTTCGGCTCAGTTCCTCCATTTGATTGCGAAGATTGATCGCCGTCGCGTGGTCCGGCCCGTATCGCGCGGAGAGGTTCGCCTCGCGGGCGGAGAGATCGAGGTATTGGTTGCGCAGCCGCGTGATGACTTCATTCTTCAGGCTGTCAGCGACCGCCGCCTCGCTGACATCCATCTTGCGAACCTGCTCGATCCGGTCCAGGCGGGCCTTGGCTTCGCTGGTTGCGCCGCGCACCGTGGCGAGCTGGCTATTCAGCTCGAATAGTTGCTGCTCTCCGATCAGGCGGCTCGAAGTGCCGGCAGCGGGCGTTCCGACATCGACAATGTTGTTTCTCTCCTTGAATTCCAGAACCTGTCGATCCGCGGCTGCTACCTTTGCCTTCAATTCGCCAATGCGATCCTGCAGCCATGCACTCGCGCGGTTTATCGTCTGGTATTTGGCTCCGAGCTGATCGTCGATGTAGGCTTCGGCGATTGCATTTGCGATCTTCGCCGCGAGGACAGGACTGTGCGACGTGTACGAGATGTTGAGAGCATAGGTTCGTTCCCCCCGTGAAATATTGCGGCGGCTGAGAAACTCGTCGAGCGCCCTTTGCTCCCTGTCCGCCTTGGCGATTGTATCGACGGTGGTGCGCCAGAACAGGCGCGAGAGACTCCAGCCAGTTTCGAGGAATTCGGGATCTTCGGCTAGCTTCAGGTCTTTGACGACGGCGAGTGCGATTTTCCTCGACGCGAGAATCTCGACCTGCGATCCCACCTGAAGCGTGTCGAGGGGGATGTCTCCTTGTGGCTGCAACTGGTTCTGCAGGACCCGGAGTGTGCCGCTGTCGATCAATAGCGTTGCGGTTGCCGTATATTGCGCCGGCGTGACCAGCAGATACAGGAGAGCAAATGCGATGGCGACGGCGGGGCCAAGCAGCAGGACTTGATACTGCCGCCTGGCGAATCCCGTCAGCCGTTCGATCAAGTCCGGGATGGAAGCGGTGGCTGAAGCTTCTGCCTCCGCAAAACCGTAGTCGGCACCCGTTCTGCGCGACAGCATATCCATCGTCGATCTTATCCTGTCCGGTGCTCAGGGCGCGGCCCGGTTGGCTGCCGCGACCGGCGGCGGCACCATGTTCTTGTTCGGGAAGGACGGTCCGGCCGAACCGCGAGGGGAGCGGCTGACCAGGCGATGAAAGTGGTCCCGCCCGCCATCGCGAGCTGAGTGGCCCGCAACCCCTGCCAATCGCGGGTACCTCGTTCGCGGTTGTGATAGGCGCGTACGCAGCTGCGCTGGCCGCTTGGGCAACGCCTCCGGTGATAGTATTCACATCTCTCTATCGAACGAATAATACAATATTGTAACAGTCTGATAGTCACATTCTGTAATTGGTAGTATGAGAGTTAAGTTCATCCGAGGCGTGAGCAGGCTGAGCGTTGACAACAGCATGCGTCGCAAACGATCCAGGCAAGCAACTGAGATTATATTTTGCGCGGGGGCGCACCCGACACGATTCGAACGTGTGACCTTTGCCTTCGGAGGGCAACGCTCTATCCAGCTGAGCTACGGGTGCTTGAGCGCTCCCATTTAGCCGATTGGCTTCGTCCGGGCAACCGCCGCACACCCGATTGTCCTGTACGTTTCAGGCTGTAAACTGGCCCGCAAAGCAAGTCCGCGCGGGCGAACGCCCGGCGCAAAAACGGGAGAATCGTGCATGCGTCCGCTGGAATTTGGCTGGTATCTGCCGACGCATGGCGACACCACGGCCTACGGCCTGCCGGGGGCGGAAATCCCGGGTTCGCCGGAACTGTGCGACCGCGTGGTGGCAGCCGCCGAGAAGGCCGGTTTCGAATATCTTTTGATTCCCGTGGGCTCGGTGTGCTGGGAGGCCTGGATATCGGGCGCGTTCATGGCGGCGCGCTCGAGCAAGATCAAGCCGCTGATCGCGGCGCGGCCGGGCTACATCAATCCGGTGCTGATGGCCAAGATGATCTCGACCTTCGACCAGATGTCGGGCGGGCGCATCTGCATCAATTTGATCGCCGGCCAGAACGAGAGCGAGGTCGAGGCGGAAGGCGTGCGCTACGCCAAGGAGGAGCGCTACGAACTGATGGAGGAGGAGGTCTCGATCCTGAAAGCGCTATGGTCGACGCGCGGCCCGGTGCATTTCGACGGCAAGTTTCACAAGATCTCCGGCGCCCACATCCGGCCGCGGCCGCTGCAGCAGCCGTACCCGCGCTTCTATCTCGGCGGCGGCTCGCGCCAGGCCTGGGAACTGTCGGCCAAACATTCCGACGTGCACCTGTTCTGGGGCGACCTGCCGGAGAAGATCGCGGCCAACATCGCCGAGATCCGCGACATGGCGCGCGCCCATGGCCGCGAGCGCGAGATCGGGTTCGGCATGCGGCTGCAGGTGATCTGCCGCGAGGACGAGAAGGATGCCTGGGAAG
This sequence comes from Bradyrhizobium sp., assembly GCA_021732175.1. GTDB lineage: Bacteria > Pseudomonadota > Alphaproteobacteria > Rhizobiales > Xanthobacteraceae > Bradyrhizobium. The sequence continues at coordinate 5,188 of JAKFVP010000611.1, read as the reverse complement.
CCGCCGACCAATTGGTGCGCCACGGCACCGCGCGGCAGAAAGAGGAGATGAAGACGCTCTACAACAGGTCGGAAGCCAATCAGCGTGTGCAGCAGCTCGCCCGCGAGCATGGCGACCTCTTGCTGCCGCATCTATGGACCGGCATCACGAAAGTGCGTCCGGGTGCGGGCATCGCCGTGGTCGGCAACCCCGCCCAATGCGCCGCCACCTTGCAGCAATTCATCGATGCCGGCTGCCACTCGTTTTGCCTCTCCGGCTATCTGCATGACGAAGAAGCCGAGCGTTTTGGCCGGCTGATCCGCCCGATTCTGGCGGAAAACAATCGCGGGCGGCTCGCGGCTTGAAGGAGTTCCCATGGCGCGCAGGCTGATGCTTCCGTTCGCGCTTGCAGCCCTGATGCAGGCCGGTGCCGCTCATGCCGACGCCATCGACGGCGACTGGTGCAGCACCGACGGCCAGCGCATGTCGATCCGCGGCGACAACATCACGATTCCCAGCGGCAAGCAGATCCTCGGCAACTACAGCCGGCACGCCTTCGAATACGTGATCCCGTCCGGCGAAAGCGGTGCCGGCGATACCGTGAACGTCATTCTGCGCAATGAGTATCTGGCATTTTCACGCCAGGGCGCGAACGGGGATCGTTCAACTGAGTGGCGCCGCTGCAAGGACTTGAACAGCTAGCCGGTTTTGTTCGCCGCCACCTGCGCAGCGAGCATCTTCTTGGTCTCGCCGACGTCGACCAGCGGATAGACGTCGAACTCGGCCGGGATGATGTCGGCCCATTCGTTCAGCATGCGGTGCAGCTGATCGTTGCTCTCGACGTCGAACACCGCCACCGCGCCGCGGCCGACGCGGGCATAGATGTGCTTGCAAACACCGGCCTTCTCATATTGACCGATCCACGGCCAGAAAGTCTGGCGCCGCGCGGCCTGTTCGGAGGGCCGTTCCGGCCGCGGATTGGAGATCACGAGAAACAGCGCCACGATGAGACCTATTGCGCCGGCACGATCGTCTTGCCGATCGGCCACAGCGCGATGCCGGCGAGCTTCAGATGCGCCCAAGCAAAGGGAAGGCCGACGATCGTGATCGCCCACAGGATCGCGGTGAGCAGATGTCCGAGCGCAAGCCACCAGCCGGCCAGCACGAACCAGATGATGTTGCCGATCACCCCGAGCGGCCCGGTGCCGGTATCGGGAACGCCGGTCAGCTCCGCGCGGTCCACGGCACGGGAGCCGAACGGCAGCAGCGTGTAGACCGCGATGTTGAACGCCGCGCGTGCCCAGGGCAGCCCGATGATGGTGATCGCCATGATCACGGCGGCTACCAGCCAGCCGAACGCCATATAGGCGCCGCCGACGAGTATCCAGAGAATGTTCAGGAGGATAGAAACCGGACCCATGGCAAACCCCCTTCAGGTTACCTCATCGCGTGCAATATAGGCGCGGCGAAAACCGTGCGGTAGGGGTTGCGTTCCGGACCTGCGCGAACTAGCCGCGCGCCTTGCGCGGCGGCGCCGGTTTGGCGCCGGCGCGGCTGAGGCGCGCCTTGGCCAGCTCCAGCAGCATGTTGTCGGTCGAGACCACGCGGTTGCGGCCGAGATGCTTGGCGGCATACAGCGCCTGGTCGGCCTGGCCGATCAGCCAGTCCGGTCCGACCACTTCCTGGCCGGGAATATAGGTCGCAACGCCGACACTGAGCGTGACGCAGGCCTCGTCGGCGGCCTGGCCCAGTGCGATGCGCAGTTCCATCACTGCATGCCGCAACCGCTCGGCCACCGCGCAGGCGGCCGCCATGTCGGTGTCGGGCATGATGATGGCGAACTCCTCGCCGCCATAGCGGGTGGCAAGGTCTGTGGGGCGGATTGCGGTCTTGCCGATCACGGCGGCGACGTCGCGCAGGCATTCGTCGCCGCGCTGGTGGCCGTGATTGTCGTTGAACAGCTTGAAATGATCGACGTCGGCGAACAGCAGCGCCAGCGGCCGCCCCGAGCGGTCGGCGCGTGCCCATTCGATCTCGATCGCCTGGTCGAAGGAGCGGCGGTTGGCAAGGCCGGTCAGCGCGTCCTTGGCGGCGAGCGTCCTCAGCGCCATCTCGGCGCGCTTCTGCTCGGTCATGTCGCGCAAGGTCTCGACGACGGCGATCAGGTTGCCGTCATCGTCAAGGATCGGGCCGGCATCGATCGCGAGGTAAAGGTGATTGCCGAGCCGCGGCATCATGCACCAGTTCTCCGCACTGGAGCCGATGCTGTCGTCCTTGGTGGCGACGAATTCGGAATAGAGATCGCCGATCAGGTCGAGGCGGCCGAGCGCCACGAGGTCGGCCAGGCAATAGCGGTCGTCTTCGTAGAATGCCTGCCAGTGATTGCGCGTGCCGAGCACCTCGGTGGCGGCAATGCCGGTCAGCCGTTCGCAGGCCCGGTTCCAGACCACGACGCGGCGGTCGGCGTCGATCACGAAGGTCGGCACCACCAAATGCTGCAAGAGCCGCGCGGCGTAATGGTTCGCCGCATCGCTGCTCATTCTGGACTTGGCCGGATCGTTCGCCATCACGCCACCGCCGACACTTCACCGGAGGAGGGAGCGAGCAGCTTGCGGATTTCGGCGCCGGGCTTGGCGGCGGAGAACAGGTAGCCCTGCATCTGGGTGCAGCCGAGCGCGCGCAGCAGTTCCTTTTGCTGCGTCGTCTCGACGCCTTCGGCCACGGTCGTCATGTCGAGGGAGGCGGCGATGTTGACCACCGCCTGAATGATGACGGAGGAGCCGTGGGCCTCGGCGATATCGGTGACGAAGGCGCGGTCGATCTTGATCTTGTCGAAGGGGAAGCGCTTCAGATAGCTCAGCGACGAATAGCCGGTGCCGAAATCGTCAAGCGCGATGCGTACGCCGAGCGCCTTCAATTCGTGCAGGATGGCGAGCGCGGCGGCGTCGTCGCCGATCAGCACGGCCTCGGTGATCTCGATCTCCAGCCGGTTCGCCGGCAGGCCGGATGCGCCGAGTGCGGATGCGATCTTCAGCGCCAGCGTCGGCTCGCGCAACTGGATCGGCGAGACGTTGACCGCGAGGCGGACATGTTCGGGCCAGTTTGCTGCTTCCGCACAGGCCGTGCGCAGCACATATTCGCCGAGCTCGACGATCATCCCGGTGTCTTCCGCGACCGGAATGAAGGTGGCCGGCGAGATCATGCCGCGTTCCGGATGGCGCCAGCGCACCAGCGCTTCGCAACCCGTCACCTTGTCGCTCTTGAGATCGACCAGCGGCTGGTAGTGGATTTCGAAGCCGCCATTGCTCAGCGCATGGCGCAGGTCCTGCTCCAGCGCCAGCCGCGCCTTGGCGCTGGCGTCCATGGCGGGCTCGAAGAAGCGATAGGTACGGCGGCCGTCGGCCTTGGCGCCGTACATGGCAAGGTCGGCATTCTTGATCAGCTGGTCGACATCGGTGCCGTCCTGCGGCGCCAGCGCGATGCCGATCGAGGCGTCGGAGGACAGGTGATGGCCGAGGCACTGGAACGGCTTGCGTACCGCCTCGCGAATGCGCGTGACGATTTCGAGCACGTCGTTGACGCCCTTGACGCCGGTCTGGATCACGGCGAATTCGTCGCCGCCGAGCCGCGCGATCAGATCGCCCTCGCGGATGCAGCCCCTGATCCGTCCCGCCACGGCCTTCAGCAGCTCGTCGCCGACATGATGGCCGAGCGAGTCGTTGATGCCCTTGAATTCGTCGACGTCGATGTAGAGCAGGGCGAACTGCTCGCCGCGCGAGACCTTCTGCAGCTCGCGCTCCATCTGCTCGCGGAACAGCACGCGGTTGGGCAGGTCGGTCAGCGGGTCGTAATGCGCCAGATGCGCGATCTTGTCGTGGGCGCGCCGCCGCTCGGTGACATCGTTGACGACGTTGACGATGTGGCGGATGTCGCCGGCATTGTCGCGGATGCCGATCCTCGTCGAGGTGATGTAGCGCCGGCCGAAGGCCTGGCTCTCCCAGATATGCTCGTCCTTGAACAGCGCGCCGGTCCGCAGCGTCTCTTCGTCGTCGGCGTTGATGACTTCGACCGATGTCCGGGGAAACAGGTCTGCGGCCGTCTTGCCGAGGATTTCCTCGCGCGCCACGCCGAATTGCTCGGCGGCAACGCGGTTGGCGAGCAGATAGCGGCGGTCGCGGGCGTCCTTGACCGTGATCTGCGAAGGAATGTGATCGAGGATTTGGCTCAGGAAGGCATAGTTGCGGTCGCGTTCCCGCTCGAGACGCTGGCGCTCGGTGACATCCTCCATGGTGGCGACCCATCCACCCTGCGGCAGCGGCTGGTTCACGATCTGGAAAGTGCGGCCGTCCTTGGTATTGGCCATCGACGTGGTGACCACGCCCTCCGCGATGCGGCGCTGGATTTCGTCGTGGAAGACTACCGGATCGCCGTCGAACGAGCCGGTCGCGTGGCGATGGCGCATGATGTCGATCGAAGGCGTGCCGGGCTTGACGACATCAGGCGACAGGCCAAACATGTCGATGAAGCGCTGGTTGCACAGCACGAGGCGCTTGTCGCCGTCGTACAGCACGAGGCCCTGGGTCATGTTGTTGAGCGCGGTGTCGAGCTGCTGCTTCTGCAATTCGACGCGCTGCTTCTGCTCGCGGTTTTGCCGGTTGATCCGCTTGATGACCAGAAGCAGGGTCACGCCGAGCGCCAGTATCAGCAGGCAGGCCCCCGCGATCATGGCACGGGTCTGGTCGCGCCAGTCGGCGAGCACGCTGGAGATCTCCGTCGTGGCAACGACGGTGATCGGATAGTCGCGCAGCGCTCCCGCAGCGCCGAGGCGATTCTGACCGTCGAGCGGACTCTTGACCCGCATCGTCTGGATTCCGCCGTTGGCGCGCACGCTGTTCACCAGCGGCACATTACCGACCTTCTGTCCGATCATGGATGGAACGTGCGGATGGCGCGCGATCAGCGTACCGTCGCCGTAGAACATCGAGATCGCCGCGCCCTTGCCGAGTGCGATGGAGGCGAAGAACTTCTCGAAATTGGTGGGGTCGATGCGGCGGCCCATCACGCCGAGAAACACGCCGTCGGGTCCGCTCAGCCGGTGCGACATGACCGTGGTCCAGCCGGCGGTGAAATAGCTGCGCACGGAATCGGCGAGGACCGATGTATAGGGCGGCCCCGACCGCAGCGTGGAGAAATAGGTGCGGTCGGGGCC
>JAKFVP010000526.1 GCA_021732175.1 Bradyrhizobium sp. | reverse complement strand
GATGGTCGTATCTACAGCATGGCCAACGCCGATCCCAACATGACTTATTTGGGAATCGCGGGTCAGTTCGCGCGTCATCATGCGCGCTGGGGCGTCACCGAAACCTGGTCCACCGGCACGCAGGTCTATTCGCCCGGCTATACCGAGGGCCATGACGCGGGCGGCGTCAACATCACGACTGTCAATCCCTCGCTGGCGGCGACGATGTATTTCGGCTCGCAAGCCGGTGAACGGCAGATCGCTGACGGTGTGCTGCCGTTGCAGGGGAAGCTGGCGCTGACGACGCCTACGAGCGTGCAGATCGGCTCGGCGCCCTCGACCAACTACACGGCGCAAAGCGCGCATACTGTGACATTGTCGGCCGATACGTTGTCGGGCTACGGACTGAGCGAACTGGACATCACCGCCAACGATCTCGTGGTGTCGCGCGGCAGCACGCTCGGACTCGCGGCCGGCGGCAGTCTTTCGGTCACGACGGGAGGCGCCATCGACATTGCCGGGACGGTCTCCGCCGCGGGCGGAGCCATCAATCTGGTGACCGACCGCATCAGGGCTACTGCGGATGACAGGAAGTCGCTTTTCGGCAACGGATCCGCGTGGTTCGCGGCGCCAAAGGATCGGGCAGGCGAGGTGATCGCCGCCAACGTCTTCGTCGAGGGAACGCTGGATGTCAGCGGCCGGTTCGTCAACGACACCGGCCGCTTCGGCGCCGATGCGCTCGGATCGGCTTACATCGATGGCGGGTCCATCTCGATTACGACGAACAAGAGCAGCAGATCCGTTGCCGGCGGTGTTGCGGATACGACAGGCAGCATCTTGCTCGCCGCGGGCAGCGTGCTCGATGTCTCCAGCGGCGGCTATGTTTCCTCGCAGGGCAAGCCCAAGATGGCGTCGACCGACGTGATCGCGGGTGAAGCGGGCAGTATCTCGCTCGCCATCTATCAAGGGGAGCGCTGGCGGGCCCCGCTCGAACAAGCAGACCCGACGAGGCCGACTGCGGCGGTCAGCAAAGTGGCTGTGCTCCAGCTCGACGGCAGGCTGCTCGGCTACGGGTTCGAGCGCAACGGCAGCCTGAAGCTGGCCGGTGCCGACACCATCCGGATCGGCGGAACCCTGCAGCCCGGCGAAACGTCCTCGATCCGCATCGGCGGGGTGGCGACCACAGTGCCCGTGTCGCTGCTCACCAGTGGCGGCTTCGGCTCGTACACCTTCGAGTCAGTGACGGACGACTGGTCCGGCGCGAGCGCTAACATCATCGTCTCCGCGGGAACGAACCTTGCGCTGCAGCAGCGGAATTTTTCGAGCCTTGCCGACTACAGGGGCACGGCAACCGGCACCAGGCTTGGCCAGCAGGCCGCACCTCAACTGGCGCTGCTTCCGGATGATCAGCGCAAGCCGGTCGACCTGGCGCTGAAGGCCGACAGCATTCTGCTCGACAGCGGCAGCAAGATCACCACCGACCCGCAAGCCAGAATCTCCTTCGGCGCAATCAACGCGATCCGCACCCTGGATGCGGCCGATCCGACGCGGGACGTGCCGGCGCAGAACGTGGAATTGCGCGGCAGCATCGTCAATCATGGCGGTACCGTTTTCATCAATGCGCTGAAGACGCACCTTTCGTCATCGGCATCGATCGACCTTTCCGGCACCTTCGTCGCCAATTCGCGCTTCGGTACCGTGAAGGGCCCGCTGACCAGCGGCACTTATCTCGCGGGCGGAACGTTCGCGGTTGAAGCGGGCACCATCACAAACGTCCTTACCTACAAACACCCGACAGATCCCACTAAGAATATATCGTACTACACCTATGGCGTGCCCGGCGCCGGATATCTCGTGGCTGACGCCGGAGCAACAGTTGACGTCTCCGGATCTGCCGGCGTCGTTCAGGTCGCGGGCGCTCGCGGCGCTACTTCGTCGGTATGGTCGTGGAGTGATGCCGGCAAGGTCAGCGCCGACGTATCGGGGTTTGCATGGGCCGGCAACTTCGCGGCGGCCGGTGGCCGGTACGTTGGACCGAACGGCAATGAGCTGGCGGATTCTCGCGCCGGCGGCGGGTCGTTGATCCTGGGTGGCGGGTCGATCTCGCTGCGACAGGATATGACTGACGTTCAAAGCCATTTGCCGTCGCCGCAGTCCATTTACCTTGCCGCCGATCAGCTCGCGCCGTTCGAGAATGTCTTCCTTTACAGCGCCGCAGCTACCGGCGGCGCGGCGCGCTTCTTCAACGAGCTGCACGCCGACACCTATAACATTCCGATCAGCAGTTCGAATTTCAGGCCGCTGACCATTAGCGGCTCATTGAATTTGCAGGTTGCAAGCGGGTTGCGCATTGCCGCGGGCTCGATCACGTCCAACACGGCCAACAGCAGTGTTGCGTTCGATGCCCCCTACGTGCTGCTCACCAGCGCTGGCGGAGAGACCGTAGCCGGCAGCAGCACGTTGAATGTCACCGGCCGGACCATCGATGTCGAGGGAGCCAATTTTTCCGGATTTGCCGGGGTCAGCCTGATCAGTTCTGGCGACATCCGCCTGAGCACGCCGAAAGTCTCGAATACGATGAACTCGAGCACGGGAATCTCGACATATCCCGACAGTTTCAGCGGAAAACTCGCGACGAAAGGCGATCTTCTCCTTCAAGCGCAGCGCATCTATCCGGTTTCTGCCGTCGACTTCACCATCGAAACTCCAGGCAAGGTGACGTTCGCGGCTCCAGGGGGCAGCGACACCCGGATCCCGCTTTCCGCCGGTGGCAGCCTCACGGTGATCGCCAAGACCATCGAGCAGGGCGGCAATCTGTTCGCACCGCTGGGCAAGATCAGGCTGGGCAATATCGACCCGGCGGTCTCATCGATCATCACCGAGTCGGTCACCCTCAAGCCCGGCAGCCTGACCTCGGTGACGCTGGCCGACACGACGGTGCCCTACGGCGCAACCGCCGACGGCACCGACTGGTATTACAACGACATCCTCGAACCGCTGGCACAGCCACCGTCGAAAGGGCTCGTGCTGGCCGGAACGAATGTCACGCGGGCTGACGGTTCGACCATCGACCTGCGCGGTGGCGGTGATCTACAGGCGATGGAATGGGTCCAGGGCCAGGGAGGCTCGCGCGATACCCTGACCACCACACCGTCAGGGCAGACGGTTTACGCGCTGCTGCCATCGCGTGGCGATGCGGTCTCGGCGTTCGACATCCACCTGACCGCCACGCGCAGCGCCGACAACGGCAAGACCATCGTCACCGGCGACGCCTACCCGCTGGCAGGTACCCAGATCACTATCGACGGCGGCAACGGCATTCCGGCGGGGACCTACACGCTCTATCCGGCCCACTACGCCACCCTGCCGGGCGCGTTGCGCGTGACTTACTATGGCGAGAACACCGGCCGCAACATCGCGACCGGTACGAAACTGGTGGACGGCACGGTGCTGGTCACCGGCCACTATTCCCAGTCGACCTCGCCTGCAAAACAGTCGTCGGGCCAGAGCCTGTTCGCGGTGCAGACCGGTTCGGTGTGGCAGCAGTATTCGGAATACGGCTTCAGCGGCGCCAACAGCTATTTTACACAGCGGGCGGTCAAGCAGGGCGAAGTTGTGCCACGGCTGCCAATGGATGCCGGCCGCCTAGCGGCAGTTGCCGCGCAGTCGATCGTGTTGAACGGCATCGCATTGACGCAGCCCGGAAAAGACAGCAGCGGCAACACCGGACGCGGCAGCGAACTCGACATCAGCGCGCCCAAACTCGCTGTCGTTGGTCATGCCGATTATCTCAACAACGACATTCCGGCGGGATATGTCGGTCTCGACGTCGCCCAACTCAATGGCTTCGAGAGCGTCCTGATCGGCGGGCTCCGCAGCGACACGACAAAGGGCACGCTGATCACACCGACGGCAAACAATGTCCTGGTCGATACCGGCGGCGAGGAGTTCACCGCGCCGGAGATCATCCTTGTCGGCACGCCTGTCCGGGCGCAGACACCGATCCAGACCGCTCAAACGCCCCTTTTTGTCGACGGTCGGGGACTGACGGTCAACGAGAACGTGCTGGCGCCGGATCCGACCGGCTTTACCGTGACGATCGCCGCCGGCAGCGTCATCAAAACCACGGGTGCCGTACATTCCGGCGCGGGCCGCAACCTCTATCTCGCCGGTCCGACCGCCAGCGATGTGGCGGCCGCTCTGGGGGGCAAACTCGACGCGACCGGCACCGTGATCGTCGGGGCGGACATTACCAGGTTGACGTACGACTACCGGACGGCTGACGGCACCCTCCATCACCATGCCGGCACCATGTCCACGGCCGACCGGGACACGCTGCAGAACTATGCTGCCCAAACCGGAGCCCTGTTCGTTGCGACCAATGACGGCAGCCTGAAGGTCTCCGGCCCCGGCGCGATGCCGCTGAAGGTCGAGTTCGCGCAGACCTCGGTTTCCAAGCTGACGGGTCGGACCACCGACTCGACGACGGCAACCAATGTGGACGGCGCCCTGTCCCTGGCGGCCGACGGCGGCAGGATCGTCATCTTCCCCAACGCCAGCATCACCACGAAGACCCTTGACCTTCAGGCGACCGCGTCGACGCAGGCGATCGTGGGCAACAGCAGCGACGTCCACGTGCAGCAGCTCAATGTGACTGCGCGCACCATAGGTCTTGGCTCACCTTCGCTCATCTTCGACCAGAGCGTTTCGCTCTATAATCAGCAATTCGCCGACGTGCAGTCGCTGTCGTTGAAGGCGCTATCCGGGATTGTGACGCTGTATGGCGACTTCAACCCGGGTGTCGTTACCAAGCTCACCCTGGACGCCGCCGCGATCGTTCGGGCTGCCAACGCCGGAAGTGCCGATGTCTCGGTCCATGGCGGAACCATTACGCTGATGAACAGCTCGGTGCCGCGCACCGTGGCCGGTGCGCCGGCCGGCGGAAGCTTTGGCCTCAGCTTCGACAGCTCGGATATCGTTCTCGGCGGCGGCGCGCAGTCGATGCTTGGCTACAGCCAATTGAATTTGAACGCAACGAACCGCGTGCTGGTCGCCGGTGCAGGTGGCCTGACGCTGGGTAACGGCACCGATGCCGATATCGTCGATCTCAAGGTCACGACGCCGATGATTGCGGTCGCAGGCGCCACCAGCGCCGGCGGCGGTGCTTTCGTCGTCTCGACCAAGGGCAAGATCGACGTCGTGAACGGCATCACCAGCACCGGAATCGCGGATCGTCCGATCGACAGTGCCGAGACCGGTGGCAGCCTGGCGCTGAAAGCGGCGAACATCTTCATCGGCAGCACGATCCAGGCGCAGAGCGGAACGATCTCATTGGAGGCAGACGGCGACGTGACCTTGGGTCAGCGCGCCTATCTCTCCGCCGCTGGCTACAAAAAGTCGCTGCTCGATGTCGATACGTACTTGCCGGGCGGCAAGGTCACGCTCAAGTCGAAAACTGGCAATGTGAACACGGACGCGTTGAGCATCATTGACGTGGCGCAGTCGGCGGGCGGGCTCGGCTATGGCGGCTCGGTCAATGTGAGCGCGCTGGAGGGCGGCGCCGCGCTTTCGGGCATATTGATCGGCAGCGGTGGGCCCGGCTATGGCGGCAGCTTCAAGCTCGACATCAAGGGCCCCGCTGATCTCACCGCGCTTGCAGACCAGTTGATCGAGCATCAGATGTTCGATGGCCGGTTGCTCGCAGGCGGGTTTTCAGGCTCTATCGACATCCATACGCGGACGGGCAACCTGACCTTGGCGCAGGGTCACACGCTCAAGGCCAATGCGGTCACGCTGACGGCTGACGACAAGAGCTGGGTTGCGAACGATACGAGCAAGCAGTTCGGCCAGATCTACATCGGTGGCTTCGTCGACGCCCGCGGCTATGGCGGAAAGACATTGGACGGCAATGGCCAGGCTGGTGGGCAGGTCGCGATCTATGCAGCCAACAATTTCACGCTCGCGAGTACCGGTCTGATCGACGCATCGACGACCCATGCGGACGAACGCGGCGGCGACGTCCTGCTCGGAATTGGCTGGGGTGCGAACGGCAAGCTGTTCCTGCAGAAGGGCGCGCACATCAACGTATCCGGCGGAACCAAGGGCGGTCTAAGCGGAGGAACGCTGACGCTCCGCGCGCCGCGCGACGGCAACAACGATGTGAAGATCGCCTTCCTCAGCGATGTCCTGTCGAGTGACGGCTCGGGCTTCGCCGAGATACCGATCGACGGCACGAGTGTCGGCATCGCCGGTGCGCGATCGGTGGCGGTCAATGGGTTTGTCTCGTTCGACACCCAGGCCGGCGGCAACGGACTTGACGGATCGGCGCTCGGCTGGAACGGACTGGTCGATCCTGCCGGATGGTACACCGGGGTGGATCAGAGCGGTAAGCTGATTGCCGCGACCTCGGGATCGTGGACCAATGTAGGTGGTTGGCAGGTCGATCCCTCTCGCGTGACCAGTTCCGGCTTCACAACGGTACCGGCCGACGCGCCCGTAACTGTCGCAGGACAGGATTTTGGCGCGAGGGCAACGCCCATTATGGGTCTGTTCAAGTTCGCCTTTGGTGCAGTCACGGTACAGGCACCAGCCGGATCACTGTCTCCCAATACCCAGTATACGCTCGTCTTCCCGACGCCACAGGGAGGCGTCCCGGGAACGGCGACCATATCGACCGATGCCAACGGTCAGCTTCTCTCCGGCACGTTTTCCCTGAAGACGTTCGGTAGCGGCTATACCAGCATTCCAACCAGCGCCACCATCAGCGGTCTGAACCTGACTGCCACAGTGTCGGGTACGGGTCTTCGAATGCAGGTTGTCTCCGCCCGGATTACGAACGTGGGGAATGGCACCGGGTATGATAGCGCGGCATCGGCACCGACGGCCAACTTCGGCGGCGCGTCGGTCAGTTTCAAGCAAGCCTCTGGGTTTTCAGGAACGTCAACCCTCAATGCCAATGGTACGGTAACGTTCACCCCGGCTACGACCGACTACATTCCGTTCAAGTCCAGCGGTGTTTTCGCATTTGATCCTGCGAGCCAGGGCAGCCCGGGCGTTGCAGATTTTACGGGAGGCGCCGGCACGAGCCGATCCTTCTTCGTGGATACGCTCGCACAGGTCACCCGGGGCACATGGGCCTATAACGGTAAGAGCTACGGATTCGACAACCTCTTCAACCGGCTGCAGCCGCTTGTCACTCAACTCGGTGCCGATGTCGTGCATGTGCAGCCGGGTATCGAGCTTGTGAACTCCAACGGCTCCATCACCGTCGCCAGCAACTGGAATCTGGCGGCGGGCACGGCAGGCAATCTGCAGACCGCGACCAGGAACAACCAGACCTTCCAGTATTTCGATTTCGCTTCGAGCTACGTCAACTTCAATTACCGACTGATCACGCCGTGGGGCGGTCTGGATGCGGGCGCGCTGACGCTGCGCGCCACTGGAAATGTCAATGTCAACGCATCGATCTCCGACGGCTTCTTCCAGTTCGGCGACTACCTCGACGACAAATACGTGGCGTGGTCCAAGGAATATGTTGCCTCGTTGGGCGGCAACTCCCGCCAGATTGATCCATCGAGCCCGGCTTCCGGCTACTATCTGAACAGCTATTCGAGCAGCGCGGTCCCGGTCGCGCCTTACAAAGCCGCCGGCAACATCGTCAATGCCGCGTCGCGGGATCTCGCCACCGCCGACCTTTTCCCAAATACGCTGCGCGTCTGCACCGTCGATTGCAGCGCGCCAAAGACGGTAACGAAGCCCTCATCGTGGTCGTACGGCGTCACGGCCGGCGCCGACGCCTCGAGCGCGAACCCGAATGCAAGGATATCGCTGGACCTCGGCAAAGGCGACGTGATCGTCGACAAACACACCAGCTATAACCAGCCGTTCGGCACCTCTGGCTCCTCCACGGCGCTGGTCAATCTCCCGACCATGGTGCGGACCGGCACCGGCAGCATCACCATCGGAGCCGCACGGGACGTTATCTTCAAGGATACGGTCGCGCCCGGCGTCATCTATGCGGCAGGTGTGAACACGGCAAAGCTGACGGACCCCGGTTATCGCCTTCAGACCACCAACGGTGTTTCCACTGTTGTCGCCGACCATGCGGACGGTTTCCTCGAACCAAGACTGATGGCCTATGGAACCGGCCTGACGGCCATGTTCGGTCCGCCGACCGCCGCGGCCTTCCCGGAAGCGGCCGGCGACATCTGGATCGACGCGCAGCGCGACATCGTGGGCAACGTGTCCGATGCGACAAAGCATCCGCAGTACTATCAGCCGTGGCTGTTGTCGGATGTCGGATATGCGAATGCCGCTACCACTGCCGCAGCGAGCTCCTTGAAGGCCTTTGGACAAGGCGTGTTCGCGCCGCTCGGAACGCTGATCGCATCGCAAACTGCGTGGTGGATCCAGTACGGCAGCTTCCAGCAGGGCATTCTCAGCGCCGGCGGCAACGTTACCGTGCTTGCCGGGCGTGACCTGAAAGACGTCTCCGTCTCCCTGCCGACGACTGGCCGGGTCAGTGGCGGCTTGTCGGCGGCAAGCACACCGGTGACACATCTCTACGGCAGCGGCAACATGATGGTGCGGGCCGGCCGCGATATCCTCGGAGGTTCGTTCTATGAGGGATTTGGCCATGCCAGCATCAGCGCCGGTGGGGCCATCGGACAGAACGGAATCGTGTCGAGGGGGTCGAGCACGGTGACGCATCCCAATCTGCCGCTGCTTGCCGTCGATACCGGGCAGATCGAGATGGTGGCCGGCGGCTCAATTACGATAGGCGGCGTCGTCAATCCGGCGGAACTGCACGCCCAGTCGGGCAGCTTCGTGAATCCCTTTACCAGTGGCGATCCGAAAGCTCCGTTGTACATGTCCACCTATGGTCCCGACAGCAAGGTTCGATTGCTGGCGAGGGCGGGCGACCTGGCGATCGGAATCGCGCCGACATCTGTCGATGAGAACATCCAGTCAGGTCCCAAAGCGGTAGCGGCGCTGTATCCGGCAAGCCTCGAGGCGCTCGCCTTGAGCGGCAGCCTGATCACGACCGGCATCCGCGAGGTCCTGGACCAGGGTGCGTCGATTCCGATGCCGGGTATCGTGTTGAGCCCCTCCGTGCATGGCACTTTCCAGCTGCTTGCCCGCAACAACATTGATCTGACCTTTGGATATCCGAAGAACAACGCCACGATCCTCGACCGCTCGCCGCGTCCTTATCTCTCGGCAGGTGCGGCGTTGATCGACAGCGCCTTCGATCCCTTCCAGCCGAACAGCGGTTTCAACGGATCGTTCACCGGCGCTGTCCTTGCGCACCAGAACGACGCTGCTGCCGGGCTGGATACCGTCGCGCGCATCTACGCCGCGACCGGCGACATCACGGCCACCGGCAGTTATGGCAAGCGAAAGACCGGCGATGAATTTCCGGGTTACCAGCACATTGAAATCAACCGGCCGACGAGGGTCTTTGCCGGCCGCGATATCGTCGATCTCAACATCGTCGCGCAAAACATCCATCCGGGCGATGTGAGCCGGATCGAGGCTGGCCGAAACATCTACTACACCGGGTTCAACAATGGCGGCGGTCTGCAGGTGGCCGGACCAGGCTTCCTCGTGGTGCAGGCCGGCGGCGATATCGGGCCGTTCCTGCCCTTGGCCCATGACAACGCCACCGAAGTTTCCGTGCAGCAGGGCATCGTATCGGTTGGAAACTCCAGCCCGACGCCGGTCGGCAACATCTATGTCTACAGCAGCACCGGCGGTGGCTCGGTCGGCTTGTACAACACGGCGCTGCTCGGCCCCGCCAGCAATCCCAGGCGCAACACGGCGTTGACTGAAGCCGCCGGCACCACCAGCGGCGCCGACATCATCACGCTGTTCGGCGCCAAGTTCGGCGTCGATTACCAGGCCGTGATCAACGCCTATATCGATCCGGCCAACGCCGGCAACGTTGCCAAGAACTACATCGCCGAGTTGCAGGCCTTCCTGATCAAGATCGGCAAGCCCGCGGCCGGGACCGACGAGGCGAGCCTGTTCACCGCATTCAAGGCGCTGCCAGTGGAGCTGCAGCGCGTCTTTGTCGATCAGGTATTCTTCGCCGAACTGAAGGCCGTCGGCATCAGTCAGGACAGCGGTGCGTCGCAATTCCAGCGCGGCTATCAGGTCATCAACACGATGTTTCCGTCGCATCTCGGTTACACCGCGAATGCGCTCGGCGGCGGCACCAACGGCGCCAATCAACTGGTCAAGACCGGTGACCTCAATCTGCTTCACGCCACGATCCAGACGCAGCTTGGCGGGAATGTCTCCATCTTCGGTCCGGGCGGCAACCTCATCGTCGGCTCGCTCGCCGTGGAATCCAATCCCAACCTGAAGCTTCGCGATCTCGGCATTCTCACGCTGGGCGGCGGCGCCATCAACAGCTTCACCGACGGAAGCGTGCTGGTGAACTCGAGCCGTGTGCTTACGACCCAGGGCGGCGATGTCCTGATGTGGAGTTCCAACGCCGACCTGGACGCCGGTCGCGGTTCCAAGACCACGCTGTCGGCTCCGGCTCTCCAGGTGCAGTTCGACCAGAACGACTACCAGTCGATCGATCTCGGTGGCTTCGTGACGGGCTCCGGCATCGGCACCTTGCAGGCATCGAGCGTGGCGGAGGCATCCGACCTCTACCTGATCGCCCCGCGCGGCACCGTCGATGCCGGAAGTGCCGGCATCCGTGTGTCGGGGGACTTCAAGGTGATCGCACCGGTGATCGCCAATGCCAGCAACATACAGGTGCAAGGCACCTCGACGGGAATTCCAACCGTTTCGGTGCCGAACATCGGCGCGCTCACCTCAGGCTCGAACGCCGCAGGCGCGGCAGTCAGAACCACCGATGCGCCGACCGCATCGGGCAACAAGGACCGTGCCTCGATCTTTATCGTGGAAGTGGTGGGTTATGGCGGCGGAGACGGTCAGAGCCAGCCTTCGAGCGAGGGCGAACAGAAGACCGACACCGAGTCATCGGACGAACGGAAGCAATAGAGAAGCAAGCGATGCGTGCCCGACTATCAGCCGGCGATGACGGAACGAAGCCGCGGCAGAGCGACGGAATGTCGCGCCAGTCGGTCGTGGACCGCCCGCAGATCAAAGGCGTGGGCTGCGGCTTCCTGCTCGAGGCGTTGTCGCAAGACACGCTCGAGAAGTGCTTCGGCGAGCGATGGCGTCAATTTGACGCGCGTTTGGCCGTCACGGCTCTTGCGGCGATCAAGCTGGATGGCGGCGGCGCTGCCGCGTGCCACCGCCGGGTCGCAGTTCATCAAGACAGCGAGTTCGTCGTAGGTCAGCCAGATCTGCACGCCGTACATCCCGATGGTCCGGCGGTCATGTTCACGAGCAATCCTGAGTTTTTGTTTAAGATTGGTCACAGCAACGATAAGAAAGATTTCTAGTGTCGCGGCGCTGGGCTGCAGTGAAAAGCAAGTATTTCGGCCGCGGAATAAATTGCGGCCTTTTGGGGGCTTCAAATGCGTACAAATAACCTGGTTGAAGTGTTGTATCCCGAGACCATTCCGCCGCGGGCCAGCGCAGACATTTATGATTTTGGCGCAAGGCAAACGGAGGACACCCGATTCCGCCGTATCGAGGCGCTCGAACAGGAGAATGCCTTGCTGAAACGGATGCTGTCCGAAATCGGCTGTGAGATCGTGCGCCTGCGCAATTTGCAGGTTGAACCCTGACGGGCGACCTCCGATAGCACGAGTACCAGACGCAATGTTTCTCCGGCTTCGGCTGGATGAGGGCGCTTGCCGGCGAACCAACGTTCGGCGGTGCATGCGGCTCTCATGCGCGATGAGTGAGATTGTCTTCAATCCCATCGCGCCTTGACGCGTCCTTATTCAAGGTCGCACGGGCTCTTTCGTTGCCGGGCCGGGATCGATGCCTGGCAGCGGTCCGGCGCGTCTCGTGAAAGCGCCGGCATTCTTTTATTTCGCAGCAAGCGCCCGTGCAGCGTCTATCGAACAGGGACGTGAGGTCGGCTCGCCGACCGCGTGAGGCAGAGGCAGTCACGGTGAGATGTTCGGGAAGCGCATCGCGATGCGCGTCTCAATCCGGTGCGAACGAGTCATCATGCGGTTGAGATATGTTTTGGCGGTGGCATGTTGCCTGACCGGAGCGATGGCTCTGGGTGGCTGCGGCTTCATACCCATGTCGGGGCCGGCGAGCATCGATGTGAAGTCGGAGAGCGGCGCGACACTGCCGTTCGCGGTTGTGAAGCTCGATAACAGGGTCGTACAGGCGCTTGCGAAGTACGAACCCGATATTCTGCCCGGAGTGTTCGCGGACAGCCGCCCACCCGCCAGCATCCGTTTTGGCATCGGAGACATCGTCAGTGTGACGATTTTCGAGGCGGCGGCAGGCGGCCTCTATATCCCGAATGAGGCGGGTGTCCGTCCCGGCAACTTCGTGAACCTGCCGGATCAGGCCGTCGACAATGACGGCAACATCAGCGTGCCATATGCCGGAACGATTCGGGCGGCAGGGCGAACCAATGTGCAGATCCAGGAAGAGATCCTGCAACGCATCAAGAAGCGTGCGATCGACCCGCAGGTCGTGGTGACGGCAAGCCAGCAGCGCTCGTCCCTGGTCAGCGTGTTCGGCGAAGTTCGAACGCCGATTCGCTTTCCGATGCCCGCTTCCGGTGCGCAGGACCGTATCACCGACGCAATTACCCGGGCCGGCGGCATCAGCGGTGCGGGTTGGGAGACTTGGGTGGTGCTGGAACGCAACGGCAAGCGCGCCACGGTGCCATTCGGACATCTCGTATATTGGCCCTCCAACAACATCTTCGTGCTGCCGGGCGATCGAATCTATGTCTACCGTGAGCCGATCAAGTTCCTGGCCTTTGGTGCCACTGGGCAGCAAGGCGAATTCAACTTCGATGCCTGGCGGATCAGCCTGGCCCAGGCGGTCGCCAAGGCGGGCGGCCTGTTTGACCTGCAGGCCGATCCGGGTTCGATTTTTCTCTATCGCCGCGAACCGCGCCACGTGGCGGAGCAGCTCGGTGTCGACTGCTCGAGATTTGGCGGCGATACGATCCCGATCGTCTTCAACGTGAGCTTTCAGGATCCCTCAGGATATTTTCTCGCGACGAAGATGCAGATGCGGCCGTTTGACGTAATGTATGTCGCCAATGCGCCGGCGGTCGACATCACGAAAGTTCTGAGCTTCATCAATACAGCGGTCGGGACCGCGGATAACAGCGTCAACCTTGTCAACGACATCTACGTTGCCCGGGCCAACAGCAGGCTGCGCTGAACAGGATACCCCCACAAGGCTTGACGATATGCGCATCCTGGAGATCATCGGTTCGGTTGACCCGCGCGACGGCGGGGCGATCGAGGGTTTGCTCCGCCAATCGATCGCGCGCGCGCGTTTCGGCACGCAGACCCACATCGCATCGCTGGACGCCCCGAAGGACCCGTGGGTGCTCGAGTGCCCGGTGACGACTTTCGGGCTCGGCCCGATGACGCGAAACTCCCGGGGGCTGCCGTGGGAACGATATGGCCATACGCCGCGGCTCGTGCCGTGGCTCCGCGAGCACGTTACGAATTACGATGTTGTTGTCGTCAACGGGCTCTGGAACTACACGAGCCTTGCGGCACGCCGGGTACTGCCCACCTCGGCAGTGCCTTATGTGGTATTTCCACACGGCATGCTGGATCCCTGGTTTCGCTCCAGCCATCCGATCAAGCATGTGATGAAGCAGATGCTTTGGCTCGTGTCGGAAGGTCCACTGCTTGCGAAGGCGCGCGCGGTTCTGTTTACGACGGAAGCGGAGATGGCACGAGCCCGTAACGCCTTTCGGCCTTATCAGGTGCGCGGGCGTGTCGTGGGCTATGGAACGGCGGATATCGAGGGTGACCCGGCCGTGCAGGAAGCCGCGTTCCGCAACGCGCTGCCCCAGCTCGCGGACAAGCCGTTCCTGCTATTCCTGGGCCGTATCCATCCGAAGAAGGGCTGCGACATGCTGGTCGAAGCATTCGCAAGGATCGCGCCGGCCCATCCCCGGCTCCAACTGGTGATCGCCGGTCCCGATCCGGACGGACTGCGCACGACGCTCGAACCCGTGGCACGGCTGGCGGGGATCGCGGATCGGATATATTGGCCCGGCATGTTGTCCGGCGATGTGAAATGGGGTGCGCTTCGCGCCTGCAAGGCGCTGGTGTTGCCGTCGCATCAGGAGAACTTTGGTGTCGTCGTAGCCGAGGCGCTGGCGGCGGGGCGGCCTGTCCTGATCAGCGATCAGGTCAACATCTGGCAGGAAGTCAAGACCGCAGGCGCCGGGATGGTCTGCTCCGACAGTGTCGATGGCACCACCCGGATGCTGGCGGATTTCCTGTCACTTCCGGCAGACGCCGTCGAGCGAATGGGGAAAGCGGCGCGCAGTTGCTTCCTTGCGCGGTTCGAAGTCGCGATTGCGACTGATGCAATCTGTGCCGTGCTTGAAGAAGTCAGGAAGTCCGGGCCGGTTGGCCGCGCAGGCGCGCCGGTCTGCTGAGGCTGCCGGCGAGCGGGCCCCGCAATACTGATCGGACCGTGAGGCCGAGGACGTATCCGATCTGCAGCCCGACAGCGAGCGTGAGCGCCGACAGCGCGGTCGAACCGAGCGGCATCTCGTTAAGCTGGTTGAACGTGGCAAGGGCCAGGATGCCGGCCAGCGTAACCGGAACCAGGCAAAGAACCTTGTACCGGGTACCGAGCAGAACTCCGACGAGAACACTGACGACGGCTACCATGCATCAACTCCTGGCCTCG
This sequence comes from Bradyrhizobium sp., assembly GCA_021732175.1. GTDB lineage: Bacteria > Pseudomonadota > Alphaproteobacteria > Rhizobiales > Xanthobacteraceae > Bradyrhizobium. The sequence continues at coordinate 523 of JAKFVP010000526.1, read as the reverse complement.
GAAAGGACCACGGCCGCAATTGACGGCACGTTAACAAGCAGCGCCAAACTTGAATTATATACGTGCCGTGAGCCGCCGGTTTTCATGAAAATGTAGTCACAATAGTTCACATAACATGACCGGGCCCTTCAGGCGGGCGGTTGAACAGCCAGTGCTTGGGAAACGATAGAGCTGGGCCATGCGCCACGGAATCAGCCGGATGAAATTTGGGTGCGGCGTCATGCTGGCCGCATGCATGGTCGGTGGCGTGGCTGGAACTGTGGCCGCCCAGACCCCCGGCGGCGGCACGGCTCCAGGGGCGGAGCGGCGCGAGACCATCATAGGCGGACAATCTTTGCCCGCACAGTCGTTCGAACGCTGTGTCGACGTGGATATTGGCGGCGCCAGCGCGTTCGGATGTCTCAACCAGAAGCTGAGGCGGGAGGTCGATCGCGTCAATCCATCGCTTAACTTGCCGCCGATTGATGCGCGCTCGCCGGACGTACGCGTCGGCAATGTGAACGAGGCCGCCGTGCGCCAGCAA